>JAXDGI010000189.1:0-32280 GCA_034665145.1 Solirubrobacteraceae bacterium | reverse complement strand
ATTGGGGATCCGATGCTGCTCGAACGCCGGGCCGCTCACCTGGCGCGGGCCTGCGGAGTCGAGCTCGAAGCCCTCGATCTGGGCTTTTTCAACTGGGAGCGCGGGATCCGCGCGCGGGTGGGGATGGCCGCCGACCTCGAGCCCGATCCGGGGGCACTGGCCTCCGTCGAGAACGCCCTCGGACTCTGATCAAGCCGGGCCGCGGTCCGAGAGCACCGCTCCGTCCGAGGCAGCACCTACCTTCTCGGGCGTCCGTAGTCACGAACGGAGCGTCATGAGTCTCTGCTTCATCGAACCGCAGAACGCCATACGGGTCATCGCCGACTCTGTAGGTCGCGAAGCTCGCCGCCAGATCCTGGGCGAGGTGGTTCGCGCGTGGGTGGATGAGATCCCCGACTCGGAGCTTGATTCGCACTACGCCAAGGCGGTCGCCGATCTGGACGAGCATGATCTGTCGCTGCTCGCCGCCTGGCACGTGTCCCTCGAGGTGGGACATCCACTCCCCAACAAGGAGTTTTTGGTCAAGGTGTTTCCCTCGCTGGGCGAGAACCGGCGTGAGGCGCTCAAGATCGCCGCCGGCTTCCGCGGCGAGGAGGCGTTCGAGGCCGGGGTGGGGGAGGAGCAGGCCTTTGACACCGTCCTCCCCTGGCTCTCGCCGGCGCGCTGTTCCACGCTGGCCGCCGAGTGCCTTGAGCTGTATTGCTGGGACCGGCTCGGCGTCGAAAACTAGCCTGGTGCCCCGGAGCCTCAGCGCGGGAAGGTGACCAGCGCAGCGCTGCCGCGGGGAACCGATAGCGTGTAGACGCCGCGGTGAGGAGTGAGCGTCTGGCTGTGCAGCGGGCCGAGCCGTCCCGTCGTGGTCGCGCTGCCGTACCCGCGTCCGCCCCAGGTGACGCCCGTTCGCGCGGACACGCTTGGCGCCATGAGGCGCGTCACCTGCGCGGTCCCGGTGGTCCCGGGTGGCATGCGGAGACTGATCGTCTGGGTGCGGCGTGGGTTCTCGTTGACCAGGGCGGTGCGGACGCGACCGTCCCGTGCCCGGGTCGCCCACACGCTGACGTTGCTGTGGGTGACAGGACCGCTTCCCGTCAGCAGCTGGGCGCCGGCCGGCGCCGCCTGGGCGAACAGCGTCAGGCCGTAGTAGATCGGCTGCACGTAGGCAGACCACTGTGTGGCCGCATGGTTGAAATGAAACAGCTCGTAGGCCGCTTTGGGCAGCGTGTGCATGTTGATGCCGTCGACTCCCGCCCGGGCCAGCGCGAACAGCGCGTCGGTCACCCAGAGGGCGCTGGCGAATGTGTCACTGATGGCCGCCTTGCCCCGGCAGGCGACCGAGTTGAGCTCATCGAGGCGGAGTCGCCGGTGATGCGAGTGGGCGATCTGGATCCAGCGCTTGAGGCTGGCCGCCAAGGTGGTCGTGGCATAGCTCGAGAGGAGGTGCGCGACCGTGGGGTACTGGGGCGAGCTCGGCGCCACGTAACAGTTGCGCAGCGGGTAGCGATGGACGGTCAGGGTGCTCAGCGCGGGGTGCGCGCGCAGCAGCTTGCCGATCGAGCCGATCCAGGTGCCCGGATCTGGCTTGGGCCCCACGGCGAGCGCGGGGCCGGCGAGCGCTCCCCGGGGCAGCGCGGCGGCGATGGCGCCGAACTCGCGCGCGTAATGGGCATAGTCATAGCTCCGGGGCCGGGCGCGCCGGAAGTGCTTGGGCCCGATCTTCAGCCCCTCGATCTTCCCGTACACATTCGGCTCGTTGCCGATCTCGAGCGCCGAGATCCGCGCTCGGCCGATCGTGCGCAGGTAAGCGCGGGCTTGCGCCCGGGCCAGGGCCGGCTGGTTGGCGGCCAGGTTGACGCCCATCGTCATCCGCGCGTTGAGCTGGTGGGCGAGCGCGGCGGTCGTGGCCAGCCAGCCTGGTGTGAGACGGTAGCTGCGGTAGGCGGGGGCCTTGACCCCCGGGGCGGCCACCCACGACATGTCGGTGCTGTCACCGCCGATCCGCAGCACCGGCGCCTGTCCCGGAGACAGGTTGCGGATCAGCTGGAGAAGGACCGGGTTCAGGGCATGCGGGTTGGGACCCGTGTAGTCCCGGACCGCCTGGAACTCGATGGACAGTCCGAGATACCCACGAGGAACCCGAGGCTCCTGAGGCGAGCCGGAGATCCGCACGGGAAGAGAGCCCTGAGGCGAGACGTTCGCGCTGGGCGGCAGAGCATCTGCAGGCGAGGGATCACCCGGGCTGGCACCGACAAGGACCGCGACGACGACCAGGACCGTGGCCGCGGCCGCCAGTCCCCCGGCGACCAGCCAGCGCGTCGGTGCCTGGCTCACGCCTGGTCCTCAGCCAGGGCCGCCTCGACCTCGGCGATCGCCTGCTCGGTGCTCTGAAACCAGACGGCCGCGATGCCGAGGGCGCGGGCCGCCTCGCAGTTGAGCTCGATGTCATCGATCAGCAGGGCCGACTCGGGGCCCACGCCGAGCCGCTCGAGCGTCACCCGGTAGATCTCCGGTTCGGGCTTGCGACTGCCGAGGAAGGCGGAGTCGACGACGACATCAAACAGCTCCTGTACCGGCACCATGGCCCGCCAGCGCGAGGACCATTCGCGCACGTTGTTGGTGCAGATGGCCAGCTTGTAGCCGCGCGTCCGAACCTCCCGCAGATAGCTGATGAGCGGCTCGTTCGGCTCCAGGGCGGCGAAATAACGCTCCCCGAAGCCCGCGAGATCAACCTCGCGGCCCAGCTGCCGGCTCAGCTGTCCGGCCACTTCGGATAGGAACTCGGCTTCGGTCAGGCGCCCGGTTTCCAGCTCGAACAGCGGGTTGGCCCCTCGGGCCGCACCGAGCGCGGCCATCGCCGTGCCGAGTTCGGCCAGGGGGACCCCCGATTGATCCTGAAAGGCGGAGAAGGCGCCGGCCAGCGGGGACGTGAGCACGCCCCCGAAATCGCTGATGACCGCCTCCACCCGCCGCACAACCGGATCCGTTAGAGGTGAGCGATCAGATAGACGCCGGT
This sequence comes from Solirubrobacteraceae bacterium, assembly GCA_034665145.1. Taxonomy (GTDB): domain Bacteria; phylum Actinomycetota; class Thermoleophilia; order Solirubrobacterales; family Solirubrobacteraceae; genus Palsa-465. The sequence goes on along the minus strand of JAXDGI010000189.1, from coordinate 29,270 downwards.
GCCGTCCAGGCCTCCGGCGTGGCAGATCAGCGGTGTCAGCGAGAGGCGCAGCCGCTCACCGGCGGCCTCGGAGGGAAGGCCAACGGCCTCGGCAGCCGCCCGGCGCGGATACAGCTCATCGCCGTCTCCGACCCACAGTTCGAGACTCGCCCGCGCCGGTTGCTCGCCGGCCCGGAAGGTGGTGGAGAGACGCGGATCCTCTACGGCGACCCAGTGATCGGCATCGAACAGCGTGGCCGCGATCACGTCTCGCTCGTGACCCTTCTTCTCGTCGGGGCGCAGCGCCCTCAGGGCCAGTCCGCGGTTCTCATCGAACCAGCCGGTCAGCGCCCGGAGGGAGTCAAACCGGCCTAGCTCGGCCTCTGCAGCGACGGAAACCGTGCCGGGACAGCGGATCTGGCGCTCGCCGTCGGGGAGACTCACCCGGCCCTCAACGCGACACAGGCCGTCGCCGGCAGGACTCGGATCGTGGGTCCCGTCAACCGGCGTGAACTGCAGGTCAAAACCGGTCCCTGACACCGTCCAGACATGCTCATTGGCGCGGAGCTCGACCGGGCGCCCGTCCGTGGCCGCGGTCGCGCCGTTGCGGACGACGAACAAGGCCGCCGCATGTCCGGCCTGGAGCGTGGCGCCCCAGATCTCGGCCGTCGCGTCGCCGAAGGTCAGCAGCCGCAGCGGGCCGGTGGCCGAATCACTCATTTGGGCAGCTTGGCCGATTCGACGTCGGTGGCCGTCGATTCCACGTCGTAGCCCCCGCGCCCGCCGCCGAAGCCGCGCGGGTCGCCACCAGGGCCATTCGCGCCGCCAAATCGCGTCGCGCTGCGCACTACCCGGCTCTGGAGATTGCGGACGAGGCCAACGCGCGCCAGGGCCCGGGTGGGGGGGAGGAGAAGGGCCAGGCCGAGCACGTCGGTGATGAAGCCGGGCACCATCAGCAGTGAGCCGCCCACGAGGATCAGCGCCCCGTCGAGCACCTCACGTCCGGGCGGGCGTCCTGTCGCCGACGCCGCGCGCAGGCGCCGCCAGGCGCCGCGGCCCTCGGCGCGGATCAGCCACAGGCCCAGCGGCCAGCCGGCAATGAGCAGGATCACCGTGAGCAGCACCCCGATCGCCTCCGCGACCTTGATCGCCACGAACAGCTCGGCGATCGGCCAGCACAGCATGAGGAGAAGGGCAAGCATCGTCCCCTACAGGCTAATGGGGTGGACTTCAGCGCGCCTAAGCGGCGGCGAGGAACATGTGACGGAGTGGGTGGTAGAGCTCAGGCCACGGCGGGCGTGGCCACACCGTCGAGCCGTACGCCCGCCAGGCGATGGAGTCCGACCAGCTCGATCAGCGTCCGGATCTGGGGCTGGGCGCCGCGCAGCAGCACGGCCCGGCCGTGGGCCCGGAGACGACGAGCGAGGACGGCGATGTCGAGCATCAACGAGGCGTCGGCGAAGACGAGCTCGGTCAGGTCGATGACGACGTCGGTCTGGGCCCGGATGGCGCGGATCAGGGCCGGCCGCCGGGATCCCTGCGTGTTGCGGTCCTCGTCTCCGCGGCAGCGGAGCGTGGGCGGCTTGTCCTCGAAGTCGACGATTGCGAGACCCTAATGAACGTTGCGGCCGGACGCCATGCCAATTTGGCCAAAGCGCGGAGGGACGGTCTGACGTATGCCACGACAATCTCGCACCGTCGTAGACTCGCGGACATGGCAACTGTTGACGAAGTCACCGACGCGCTGCGCGACGTCATCGATCCCGAGCTGGGTCTCGATTTCGTCGAGCTCGGTCTCATCTACGAGGTGGAGGTCAACGACGGCACGGTCCGCGTGACCTATACCCTGACCAGCCCCGGCTGCCCCATCGGCCCCCAGGTCTCTGAGCAGATCGAGGAGTTCGTGAGCGAGCTCGACGGCGTGGTCGAGGTCGAGCCGACGATGACCTTCTCGCCGCCCTGGACGCCGGAGCGGATGAGCGAAGACGCGAAGTTCGCGCTCGGGTTCTAAACGTCTACCGGTCCAGGCGGCAGGTGTCGCCCGAGTTCACGGCTGAGATCGATGGCCCGGATCTCGTGCTCGCCAGGGAGCTTGGCCAGCACGGCGGCGACCACGCCCTTGACGTCATGCTGCTCGCGCCCGAGGTCGTCCCACAGCGATTTCAGCGCCGTGTGAACGATCTTCAGCTGGGCGGCGGTGAGCTCGAGCCGGTAGGCGGTCTCATCCGGTCTGATCAGGTCGCTTTCCATGGACATGCTCAGGAGTCTGAGCGCTTTCGTGTCGAATGTCGAGCCCGCTGGCGCTTGGCGCGCATGTCGGCCGCGGGTCCGCGGGTGGGCCGACCGTGGGCCTCGGGCAGGATGCGCGCCGGGGAGCCCTTCTCTTCACCACTTGAACCCGAGCCGTTACCGGTGTGGGCAGCAGCGCCGTTGCCGCTCGCACGGGGCACGTTGGTCGTAGCCGCCGCGCGCCCGGACGTGGCGCCCCTGCCGGACGACGCCGGCTTGCGCCTCGAGCTCTTCTCACCGCGGGCCACCGCCAGCAGTTCGGCCAGCGAGTCCGTGATGCCCTCGGTGATCACGTCGAGGTCGGGCAGCGCGTCGTAGTCGCCGAGCAGCCCGAAGTCAAGGCCGCCGTTGTAGGACATGATCGCGATGGCCAGGGCGTGGTTTTCGGGCAGGAACGCGACCGGGAAGAGGTCCTCGAGCTTGCGCCCCAATACGTAGAGCGGGACCTGAGGACCGGGGATGTTGGTGACGATCAGGTTGAACAGACGCGTGGAGAAGTTCAGGCGCGAGGCCTGAGCGAGCACCGTCGGGGGAGCGAGATTGTTGACCGCGGCCAGTGTGGCGGCGCCGACGGCCTGCTTTGACTCCTTGAGACCGTCCATTGCCCGGCGCACGAAGCGCAGGCGCGCCACCGGGTCGTCGATGTAGACGGGCAGCGGGCCCCGCATCACGGTGATCTGGTTGCCGAGAGTGTTCTTCTGCGCCGCCGTGCGCACGGAAACCGGAACCAGAGCGCGCATCTCCAGGCCCTCGGTACGCACCCCGCGGGACCGCAGCCACCGAGCCAGCGCGCCGGAGACGACGGTCAGCACGACATCGTTGACGGTTCCGCCCAGCGCATCCTTGACCTCCTTGAACTCCGAGAGCTGCTGGCGGACGACGGCGTAGCGGCGATGCGGGCCGATGGGCACATTCAGCGGGGTCTCAGGAGCGGGATTGAGTCCCGCCCAGACCAGCTCGCCGATCCCCTCGGCCGCGTCGCGGAGCACGGCCAGCGAGGTCGACGGCCGGCTGGCGGCGCCGATCGCGCGGGTGACGAGTTCCGCGGTCGTGTTGACCATGCCCCGCAGTCCGGCCACGACCATCTCGGCTCCGGACGGCTCGGACAACGGCCGCCAGGGCTCGAGCTCCGCCGAGGGCTGGGGCCGGGGCTTGCGCTCGGCGTCGAACAGGACACTGGCCAGGTCGACACCGGCCACGCCGTCGACCAGCGAGTGATGGGTCTTGGAGATCACTGCGAAACGGCCATCGGCGAGGCCCTCGACGAGCCAGTTCTCCCACAGCGGCTTGGAGCGGTCCAGCTGCTGGGAGACGATCCGCGAGGCGAGCAGGAACAGCTGGTCCTCGGTGCCGGGTGCGGGGAGCGCGGTGTGGCGGACGTGATACTCGAGGTTGAACGTCGAGTCATCGACCCACAGCTGGCGGCCCGTTTCCAGGGGCGGCGTGGCCAGCTTCTGGCGGTAGCGGGGGACCAGGTGCAGGCGCCCGCGCACGTGGTCGAGGTAATCCTCGAAGTCGGGAGCCGGGCCTTCGAACAGGAGCACGGCGCCGATGTGCATGTGTGAGGCCTCGCCCTCCTGATGCAGGAACGAGGCGTCGATCGAGGTCAGGCGGTCGAGATGCTGCTGGGACACCGTCTCCTCCTTGGAGCTGGGCGCGTGCGCGAGCTTCAAGCCTACCCTGCTTCCCTGCGCCCGGCTGCGCCCGCATCCTCGCGTCGGTAGGGTTGCTCGCGAGCCGATGAGTTGGGACTTCTCCACCGATCCGGAGTTCGAGACCAAGCTCGAATGGATGCGCGGTTTCGTGCGCGAGAACGTGTGGCCGCTCGAGACGCTCTGGAGCCAGCTCGGCTGGGAGGGCCTGCGGCGCGCCGCGGCTCCCCTGCAGGAGCAGGTCAGGGCTCAGGGCCTGTGGGCTGCCCACCTGGATCCGGAGCTGGGCGGACAGGGGTTCGGCCAGGTCAAGCTCGGGCTGATGCACGAGGTCCTCGGGTCGAGCCCGATCGCCCCGCTCATGTTCGGCAACGCCGCGCCCGACTCGGGCAACTCGGAGATCCTGGCCCTAGCCGGGACCCAGGAGCAGAAGGATCGGTATCTGTATCCGCTGCTGGCCGGCGATCTGAAGTCGGCCTTCAGCATGACCGAACCCGAGACGGCCGGTTCGGACCCCACCTTGCTCAGCACCCGGGCTACTCGTGATGGCGATGGCTGGATCATCAACGGGCACAAGTGGTTCTCCTCCAACGGCTCGATTGCCGATTTTTTGATCGTCATGGCGGTGACCGACCCGGACGCGCGCCCGCACCAGCGCGCCTCGATGTTCCTCGTGGACGCCGATACGCCGGGCGTGAACGTGGTGCGCGACGTGCCGACCATGGAGCACCCCCAGGAGAGCTACGGGCAGTACGGCAACCACGCGGAGATCCTCTACGAGAACGTCCGCCTCCCGGCCGAGGCTCTGCTCGGAGGGGAGGGGGCGGGCTTCCTGATCGCCCAGCAGCGCCTCTATCCCGGCCGGATCCACCACTGCATGCGCTGGCTGGGCGTGGCCCGTCGCGCTTTCGACATGCTCTGCGAGCGGTCCCTGTACCGCTACGCCCACGGCTCGACCCTGAGCAAGCATCAGACCATCCAGAACTGGATCGCCGACTCGGAGGCCGAGATGCAGGCCGCCCGTCTGATGACCCTGCACGCGGCCTGGAAGATGGACACCGAAGGCGTGATCGCCGCGCGCAAGGAGATCGCGCTGATCAAGTTCTACGGCGCCAAGGTCCTCCATGACGTCGTCGATCGGGCCCTCCAAGCCCACGGCGGCCTGGGCTACTCGACCGACCTCCCGCTGGAGGCGATGTACCGCTTCGCACGCGCGGCCCGCATCTACGACGGACCCGACGAGGTGCACCGCGCCTCGGTTGCCCGGCAGGTCCTGCGCGGCTACGAGGCTCCCGCCGGCGGCGTCCCCACGGAATTCATTCCCGCGCGCCGCGAGGCGGCCCGGCGGCAGTTCGCCGAGGTCCTCGAGGCTGTCACGGCCAACGACTGACCCGCCCTCGCCCAACCCCCCGGGGGCAGATGTGACCGCGCACGAATGGGTCGATCGCCGACACTAGACTCTGACCGGATGGCCACCGCCACCTCAGTCCCCGAGAAGATCCTGCTCGCCGCTCCGCGGGGCTACTGCGCGGGCGTCGACCGAGCCGTGCAGACCGTGGAGCGCGCCCTCGAGCTCTACGGAGCGCCGGTGTACGTGCGCAAGGAGATCGTCCACAACAAGCACGTCGTCGAGCAGCTGCGCGCGCGCGGGGCCGTGTTCGTCGAGTCCGAGGCGGATGTCCCCGAGGGTGCGACGGTCGTCTTCTCCGCCCACGGCGTCGCTCCCAGCGTGCACGCGCAGGCCAAGGCCCGCGGCCTGCACACGATCGACGCCACCTGCCCGCTGGTGACCAAGGTGCACGTCGAGGCCAAGAAGTTCGCCTCCGAGGACTACACGATCGTGCTCATCGGCCACGCCGGCCACGAGGAGGTGGAGGGCACGATGGGCGAGGCCCCGGCCCATATCGTCCTCATCGAGGACGAGGCGGGCGTCGACACGCTCGAGGTGCGCGATCCTGAGAAGGTGGCCTACATCTCCCAGACGACGCTGTCCGTCGACGAGACGCAGGCCATCATCGCCCGTCTGCGCGAGCGCTTTCCGGCCATCACCGGCCCGCGCACCGATGACATCTGTTACGCCACCACCAATCGCCAGGCCGCGGTCAAGCAGTTGGCTCGAGAGTCCGACCTCGTTCTCGTCATCGGCTCGCGCAACTCATCCAATTCCAACCGGCTGGTCGAGGTCGCGCGCGAGCATGGCGCTGACTCCTACCTGATCGACAACGAGAGCCAGGTCCGGGACGAGTGGCTCACCGGCAAGCGCGTGGTCGGAATCACCTCCGGCGCCAGCGCGCCGGAGGAGCTCGTGCAGCGGCTCGTGGCCTTCTTCCGCCGGCGCGGGACCGACGACGTCCAGGAACTCGAGGTCATCTCCGAGGACGTCCGCTTCATGCTCCCCAAGGCCATCCGCCAGGCCATCGCGGCCGGCGCCGCCGCCTGAATATCCCGTCGAGGGAGATTCAGGCTGCGCACCCTGGTCGTCTCCGATCTGCACCTGGGCTCGCACACCAAGCGTGATGTGCTGCGCGAGCCGGTGGCCCTGGACGGGCTGATCCGAGCACTGGAGGGGGCCGATCGGCTCGTCCTGCTCGGCGATCTGCTCGAGCTCCGGCATGGTCCCGAAGCCGCCGCCGTGGCCGTCGCCGCGGAGCCGTTGCAACGGATCGGCGCGGCTCTCGGAGCGTCGCGGCAGGTGGTCTATGTGCCCGGCAACCACGATCATCACGTGCTGGCGGGCTGGTTTGACCGCCGCGCTTGGGTCGCGGCCGACGGCCATCCGGGCGCGCTGCGTCAGCCAGCTTCCCTCGGGCTCGAGACAGCGGTCGACTCGGTGCCGTCCGAGACGCTCGGACGGCTGGCCGCGCTCCTAGCGCCGGCGCAAGTGAGCGTGAGCTACCCGGGCGTGTGGCTGCGGCGAGATGTCTACGCCACGCACGGGCATTACCTCGACGTCCACATGACGATGCCGACGCTGGAGCGGGTCGGGGCGGGGGCGATGAGCCGGGTCACGGGACGTGCCCCGGACAAGGCGCGCTCACCCGAGGATTACGAGGCGGTGCTGGCCCCGATCTACGCCTGGATCCACGCCATGGCCCAGCGAATCCCCGCCGAGCGCAGCGGCAACCTCCACGGTGGCTCGGTCCGGGGCTGGCACGCCCTCACCGGCCCGGGCCGGCGCGGGGTGCGCCGCCGCGCAATGGCGGCGGGATTCCCGGTCCTCGTGGCGGCCCTGAACCAGGCCGGGCTCGGGCCGCTGCAGGCTGAGCTGTCGGGCGCGGGGCTGCGGAGGTCCGGTCTACGGGCGATGGAAACGGTGGCCTCGCGGGTGGGCATCGCCGCTCCATATGTCATCTTCGGACACACCCATCGGGCGGGTCCGCTGCCGGGAGATGACCGCCACGAGTGGCGGCTGGCGTCAGGCGGCGAGCTGATCAATACCGGCTGCTGGGTGCAGGAGCCGAGCTTCACCGGGCCCGACCCGTCGCGCAGTCCCTACCGGGTCGGCTTCGCCGTGTGGGTGGACGAGGCCAACCCGGCAAGCCCTCCGCGCCTGGTCAACCTGCTCGACGGCACCTGAGGCTCGCGCTCAGGCCGGTCCGGGCACGAAGCAGACCGCGAAGCACTCGACGCCGGCGCCGATCTCGAGCGCAAGCTCGCCCCGGGTGCTGCGCTCGTGAGCGATGAGCGGGTAGGCGCCGGGGTGCTCGACGTCGATCTCCCGGCCGTTGGCGACGACCGTGCCGCTACCGTCCAGGACCGCCCACACCTCGCCGGCCTCGTAGGGGCCGCCGTAGGGCCCGGCCACGTCGTCGCTCTGCAGGGCGAGCTCGACGCCGGGTTGGTCGGTGGGGCGCACCGGTTCAAGCAGCTCGGAGTCGATCCCCAGCAGCTCCTGGATTGCCTCTTCGGTCTCGGCGTAGCCGCCCTCCCCGTAGTGAAACTCATACAGGCGGCCTTCGCCGTCGAACAGATAGCGTGCCGGCCACCCCAGGTTTCCGTATTCCTTCCACACGTCGAAGTTCTCGTCGACGACGACTGGATACGGGATCCCGAGCCGGGCGACTGCCGCCTCGACCGCTTCGGGATCCGCCGAGGGGGGAAAGCCCGAGGCGTGGACGCCGATGGTGCGCAGACCGTGCTCGCCGTAGCGCTCGTGCCAGGCCCGCAGGTAGGGGAGGGTGCGCAACGAGTTGGGGCGGCAGAAGTCCCAGAACTCAATCAGCACGGGCCGACCGCGCTGCTGGTCCATGCGCAGGGCCGCCGAGTTGATCCAGGTCAGCTTGGCGGGAAAGGGAGGGGCGTAGATGTGGTCAACCGGTGGTCGCACCCCGGGCGATCGTAGACGCCGCGTCGACCGCGCCCCGGCGCGAACGCGCTCAGGAACCCGATGCCGACACGCGGGGTGATGTGACTAAGCGTCGAAAACCGTCGCTTGGTTACCGCACGACGAGGCCAGGTGCGCGCTACATGCTGGACCTGGTCGCCGGCGGCCAGCGCCCGCCCCGGCCGATGCCGGCCGACACCTGGCGCGGGTACTACGCGGCGTATCGGGAGCGGGGCTTCCCGGTCGGCGCCGAGGTGCCCGACAGGGTCGGCTAGGCGGGAGAGCACCGCCATCGACCCCGCCCCCCCACCGGCGCACACCCGCCCCCGATCCGGTGCGGGAGTACGCTCATGAGGCGGGTGAAACCGGCAAATACCCCCCGTTGCCGGCCGCTTCGCCACCGCTATACTCTCTGAAGTATTGAATCCCGACTGCCTTTGAGGAGTTTTCAGCGATGAGTCCGTCCGGAGCCGAAGTTCTCCGCCAGATCAAGAGCAGGATCGAAGAGGTCGATCCGTCGGTCGTGCGTGAGCAGGTCTCCAATGGCGCCGTGGTGATCGACGTCCGCGAGGCCGAGGAGTGGTCGACCGGCCACATTCCCGGAGCCAAGCACGTCCCCAAGTCCTATCTGGAGTCCCGGATCGAGGGCGCTGCCCCTGACCGCGACCAGCACGTGATCCTCTACTGCCAGTCCGGCAACCGCTCGGCCTGGGCGGCGCGCACGCTGATCGAGGATCTCGGCTACGAGAACGTCGAGTCGATGACCGGCGGGATCACGCTGTGGAAGGACCGGGGCTATGACGTCGAGACGCCCCGTACGCTGACCGCCGAGCAGCGCGATCGCTACTCGCGCCACCTGCTCCTCCCCGAGGTCGGAATCGAGGGTCAGCAGAAGCTCCTCGACGCCAAGGTTCTCCTCCTCGGAGCGGGTGGGCTCGGTTCGCCGACCGCGCTCTATCTGGCCGCCGCCGGAGTCGGCACGCTGGGCATCGTCGATGACGACACGGTCGATCTGTCCAACCTGCAACGCCAGGTGATCCACACGTCTGAACGCGTCGGCGTCCCCAAGGTCGACTCGGCCGAGGAGACCATCAAGGCGCTCAACCCCGATGTCAACGTGCGCAAGTACCCGGTCCGGCTCGGGGCCGACAACATCATGGACATCCTGCCCGACTACGACATCGTGGTCGACGGGCTGGACAACTTTCCCACCCGGTACCTGCTCAACGACGCCTCGGTCCGCCTCCAGATCCCGGTCGTCTCAGCCGCCATCCTCGGCTTCGAGGGCCAGCTCTCGGTGTTCAAGCCCTATGACGGGCCCTGCTATCGCTGCCTGTTCCCGGTGCCGCCGCCGGCCGAGCTGGCCCCGTCGTGCGGCGCCAACGGGGTCCTCGGCGTGCTCCCCGGCACGATGGGTCTGCTTCAGTCCACCGAGGTCATCAAGCTCATCCTCGGTGAGGGCGAGCCGCTGATTGGCCGTCTGCTCATGTACGACGCGCTGGCCGCCCGCGTGACCGAGGTCAGGGTCCGTCGCGACCCCGACTGCCCGATCTGCTCGCGTCACCCCGAGGAGATCGCCGATGAGGAACTCGGCGTGTTCCCCGATTACGAGGCGTTCTGCGCCGGGGCCCATTGAGGGCCGAGCGCTCGTAACCGTCTAAGCTCGCCCGCCATGGCCATCATCCGAATCCCCCCCGTGCTCCGGGCTGCCGTCGGTGGCGAGAAGGAGCTCAGCGCCGATGGCGACTCCGTCGGCGCGATCCTGCGCTCTGTCGCCGACAGCCATCCGGAGACCCAGAGCCAGCTGTTTGCCGCCGACGGCGGCCTCAACCGCTATGTCAACGTCTACCTCAACGACGAGGACGTCCGGGTTCTCGACGGTCTCGACACCGCCGTCGGATCGAGCGACACGCTGGTCATCCTGCCCGCCATGGCCGGCGGCGCGGGCTAGGCGCGTCGTCGGTTTACCGGCCCCGAAGCCAGGCTACACTTCGTGAAGTAATGGCCGCCGAGAGCTTGCAGAACAAGCCGTGCGGGGGGCGCTACGGCGACATCGTCCAGTCGATCGGCCACACCCCGCTGATCGAGCTCAAGCGCCTTAGCCCCAAGCCCGGCGTGCGCATCTGGGCCAAGCTGGAGTCGCGCAACCCCACCGGCTCGGTCAAGGATCGCGTCGCCCGCGCCTTGATCGAGGATGCCGAGGACAAGGGGCTGATCGGGCCCGGGCAGACGCTGCTGGAGCCGACCTCCGGCAACACCGGGATTTCGCTGGCCATGATCTGTGGGCGCAAGGGCTATGACCTCAAGGTCGTCATGCCCGAGAACGTCACCCCGGAGCGCACCGAGCTGTTGCGCATGTACGGGGCCGAGATCGTGTATTCGGAAGGCTCGAAGGGCTCCAACGGGGCCGTCGAGAAGGCCCTCGACATGGCCGAGAAGGACGCGTCGTACTACATGCCCTACCAGTACGGCAATCCGGCCAACCCTGACGCTCACTACAACGGGACAGCGCTCGAGATTCTGGAAGAGCTCGATGACGTCTCGGCCTTCGTGGCCGGCCTGGGCACGGGGGGCACGCTCATGGGCAACGGCCGGCGGCTCAAGGAGGAATTGGGCGATGACGTGAAGATCGTCGCGGCCGAGCCCATGCAGGGCGAGCCGGTCCAGGGGCTGCGCTCCCTGGAGGACGGCTTTATCCCGCCGATCATCGACCTGAGTCTGCTCGACCGCAAGATCTTCGTCACCAACCACGACGCGATCGTCTGGACGCGCAAGCTGATGGAGGAGGAGCGGCTGTTCGCGGGCGTCTCCTCGGGGGCGATCGCTCGCGTCGCGGTGCGGATCGCCGGCGAGCTCGACGAGGGCAATGTGGTCTTTGTCGTCTGCGACGACGGCTGGAAATATTTGTCCTCCGGCATCTACACCCGCCCCATCGAAGAGATCGAGAACCTGGACTCCACCGTCTGGTGGTAACCGGGGACGAGCAGGCGCCGGCCTTTCCGGCGCCGCGCCGGGCCCTGCTCAAGCGGGCCTCAGGCGCGGTCCTGGGTCTGGCCGCGTTCGGCGTGGTGGGCTGCGGGTCGGCGGCCAAGACAGGTCAGCAGTCGGTCAAGAACGCTCCCCAGTCTGTGCGCTCCGGCGACGTGGCCCTCCTCAACGGCCTGCTCGACCTCGAACGCCATACCGTCGCCGCCTACACGGCCGGGATCCCGCTGCTCCTGCATCCCGAGGCCAAGACGGCGCGGCAGTTCCTCGACGAGGAGCTCGAGCACACCGGCGAGCTGCTCTCGCTGATCAAGGCGGCCAAGGGAATCCCCATCGCCCGCCGGGCCAGTTACGACCTCGCGCACCCGCGCTCGGCTGCCGATGCCCTCTCACTGCTGCACTCACTCGAACGTGCCCAGATCACGGCCTATCTCGGGGCGCTCCCCCGCCTGTCGCCGGGTACGGTGCGCGCGGCGGTGGCCTCGATCCTGACCAGTGATGCGCAGCATGTGGCGATCCTGCGCCTGGCTCAAGGTGAGGTGGGAGCGCCATCGGCGTTCGTAACCGGCCATGAGTGAGGCCGGAGCCACGCCGAGGCTGACCCGCCGCCGGTTGTTGGCGCTCGGCGTGGGGAGTCCCGTCCTGGCTGTCGGCCTTGAGGGCGCTCAACTCGCGCTGGCCACGGCCGCCCACGCTGAGAGCGGCGTCCGCCTGGCCGACGCCGATCGCCTGCGCCGCCTGGTCAGCGTCGAGCTGCTGATGCTGTACTGCTATGAGCACGTCCTGGCCGGGTCGCTGCTGGACGCGCGCTCCCGCCGCCTTATCACCCCGCTGCGCGCCCACGAGCAGGCGCACGTTCGCGTCCTCAGCGCGCACCTGACGGCGCTGGGCGGGACACCGCCGGCTCCCCCGGCCAGCGTCAAGGAGGCCGACCGCAACCTGGCCCGGCGCGGGGTGGCGGGTCGGCTCGGCCAGCTCACGGGTGGCCGGGACGCGCTGTTTCTCCTCCTCGCCGTGGAGAAGGTCGTGGTCGGCGCCTACTTTGTTGCCCTGATCAAGCTCAACGATCTCCAGCTCGTCACGCTGGCGGCACAGATCATGGCCAACGACGCCCAGCACGAGGCGCTGGTGGGGGAGGCGCTGTATCCCGGCGATGCCCAGAAGGCGGTTCCGTCGGGGCTCGTCCAGGGGACCCAGTGAGTGTCGCGTCAACCGGCTCTGCCGGTCGCTGCCCGGTCGGATCGGCCTGCGCCGCCCGGTCGCTGCCCGGTCGGATCGGCTCGCGCCTCGGCCCGCGTGGATCGGGCCATACCACTGCTAGCCTCGCCGGCGATGCGGATGTCCCGCTCTCTGTATGACGAGATTGTGGCCCACGCCCAGGCCGACGCCCCCAACGAGTGCTGCGGGATGATCGCCACGCGTGACGGTGAGGCGATGCAGGTCTACCAAGCCGAGAACGCGGCCGCCAGTCCGCTGCGCTACGAGATCGACGGTGCCGAGCAGTACCGCATCCAGATGGCCATCGACGACGCTGGTCTGGACCTGGGCGCGATCTACCACTCGCACACCCGTAGCCAGCCCTATCCATCGCAGACCGACATCAACCTCGCCTTCTATCCCGAGGCGCTGTACGTGATCGTCGGACTGGCCGGCGCCGAGCCCGAGGTCAAGGCCTACGAGATCCGCGACGGTGAGGTCCACGACGCGGAGCTGACGATTAGCTGATGGGCCCGCCGCGGGCTGGTCATTAGCTGATGGGCCCGTCGCGGGCGCCGCGCAATGAGCTCGTCTGCCCCAGCTGTGGGTCACATTTCGAAGCTACCGAGCGCTTCTGCCCCACATGCGGGCTCCCGCTGGTGGCCCAGCAGGGCTCGGACGACCCCGAGACCTCCGACCGCCATGATCGCGCGCGCAAGGTCAAGCCACAGCTCGGGGAGGGACCGCTCGTCCGCGTCGCCGGAGGCCGCAACCAGGCGGAGGCCGAGTTCATCCAGGGGCTGCTGCTGGAGGAGGGCGTGCCGAGCCTGGTCAAGCGCAGTGCCGGCTTTGACGTGCCCGACTTCCTGGCCGCCGGTCCGCGCGACATCTTCGTCCCCAGCAGCGGCGTGACTACCGCCCGCGAGGTGCTGCTGCAGGCCGAGCTGATCCCGCCGGACGGGACGACGGAACGGGTGGTGGCGCCCGGACGGCTGCTGGCCGCCCTGGTGCTCGCGGTGGTGCTCGGGGCGCTGCTCGTGTGGCTGGTCAGCCGGGCGGTCGCCTGAACCGGGGTGGGCGGCCGGTCATCAAACGGCCGGCTGCGATCGCGGACCCGCCGCCGTTGGCGGCCCGGCCACGAAACCGCCACAAAGTCCACGCTTTCTTCACTCTCTACGGCAGTTTTGTGACGTTTGAGCCTCGAGGGACTGGGATCCTGGGGACGTGGCGTATCTACGTGCCCCCAGCGGTCATCTAGATACGCCACGTCCCCTTGCCGACTCACGTCCGCTTGCCGACTCACGTCCGCTTGCCGACTCACGTCCCCTTGCCGACTCACGTCCGCTTGCCGACTCACGTCCGCTTGCCGACCCACGCGTCCCCTTGCCGACCCACGCGTCCGCTTGCCGACGTACGTCCCCCGGCCGACCGCCCTCGCCGCTGCCAGGCCGGCCTCAGGCGGCTCCGGCCAGACGCCGGAGGTGCGAGCGCCAGGCATCCTCGGTGCGGCTCAGAGGACGGTCGCCGAACGCGGCGCCGATCGCCGCCCGGGGTCCCTGGGGGTGCAAGCGGGTGGCAAATCGTGCTGCTGCCGCCTCGCCCTCCTCGCGCACGAGCAGATCGATCACGGTGCCGCCGAGCAGCGTGGCGTCACGCAACCCGGGCGGGAAGCGGACCGAGCCCACGCCGCCGCCTTCATGCAGCCGGCGGGCAATGGCCGGCCGAGCGTGCTCGGTCTGGCCGGCAAACCAGCGCGCGGCGCCCTCGAGCAGCCAGGCCCAGCGCATCTCGCGGCGCAGGCGGATGGGCCCCATGACCCCCTGCAGCTCCTTCGTGTTCTCGATCACCACCCGTCGCGCGTAGAGCGCGGCAGCACTCAGTCCGAGCATCTCGCGCGAGCCCTCGACGTTGGAGGCCCGGTGGCGCAGAACCGCGGGTGAGAGCACGTGAAGCGCATCGGCGGTGGCCCAGCCGGCCACGTAGCGCCGCGCGGCGGGCGCGGTCATCAGCCACACGAGGGGAAGGCTGGGGTTGGTCATGGCCAGCGAGCTGACGCTGCCGTGCAGGATCACCGTGATCTCCGGGATCCGGCGGGGGAGCACCGCGGCCAGCCGCAGCTCGGTCAGCTCCAGGGATTGCAGAACCCGGCGCGCGTCACGGGCATCTCCTTCGTTGTGGCGAGCGACGAAGCCGCCCAGCTCGGTCTCGACCCAGGCCATGACGGGCTGAGCGTACGAACATCAACGGCCCGGTGGGGCAGATCGCCCGCACCGAGCCGTTGAAGAAGCGTGCGCTGCGGTTAGACGAGGACCGGCTGGCGGTCGGCGGCGATCGAGGCGATCTCCTCCGAGGCCCGCTCGAACTCGTCGTCGGACAGCACCGGGGTGCCCTCGAAGGGCAGATCCCGGGTGAGCTCCAGCCACGAACGACAGCCGCCGTACTCGTCGCGGACCTTGACGGTCACGGGCCGCGGGATCCGGTAGGTCCGCAGCAGGATGACGTGCAGGGGATGACGCCGTTTCCAGGCCAGCCGCTTCTCGGCGTAGTCGGTCGTCCAGACATAGAACGGCGACAGCGCGTCGATGGCGCGGCGGTCGGTGACGGTGAAGTGATCCGCCACCTCGGCCCAGGCGCGGATCCGCACCCGGTCGGGCTGGCTGAGCTGTTCACCGCGGTGCAGCGCCTGGGGATGGGGCTCGCCGTCGCTCCAGACGCCCTCCTCGAGGGCGCGAGAGAGCTCCGGCCGGTGTGACTCGCGCACCAGGTCGGCGCGCTGGTGATCAAACGTCGGGTACAGGAAGAAGCGCTCGTAGTCCAGCTTGAAGTGCTTCTCGGGTTCACGGATACCGCCCTTGCGAAGCGTCAAAAGCTGCTCGCCCTCGGCGAGCGCCCGCACGGTGACGGCCCATTCTTTAAAGGCAATCGGCATTTAGAAATAAAGGGGGGGGACGTATTTTTTGTTCCGGGCGTGCCTCATCAGCGCAAAAAGTGCGACGACCGTAACGAGGCGGAAACGATTGTATGTCAGAAGGCTAGAATTGCCAAATGTCCCTGCTAATCGCCGTATTGTATGCCCCCAGGGCGGGGGGAAAGCTACGCCACTGTAGCCCCGTTTGGGGAGCTCACAGCCGGGTGCCGGCGAGCCCCTCGAGCACCTCGATGAGGGCCACGAAGTCGGCCTCGCCCAGCCCACGGCCCAGCCCCGCGCTCAGCACCTCGCGCACATCGGCCGCGGCCGGGAAGGGAACGCCCAGGGCCTGTCCCTCCTCGAGACAGAGGCGGACGTCCTTGAGCATGTGCTCGAGCTTGAACAGCGTCGTGTAGTCGTGCTCGCGCATCGGGCCGGCCTTGAGGTTGAGCATCGCCGAGCCGCCGGAGCCCGCCCCCATCACGGTGACCAGCGCGTCGAGGTCGAGATCGGCCTTGGCGCCGACGAGCAGCGCCTGGCCCAGGACCGAGGCGTTGGCGGCGGCCACGGCGTTGTTGATCACCTTGACCATCTGGCCGTGGCCGAGCGGCCCGGCGTGGACGATGATCTCGCCCATGGCCTCCAGGAGTGGGGTGATCCGTGTGAACTGATCGTCCTGCGCGCCGACCATGAACGTGAGCGTCCCGGCCTGGGCCCTGGGCGAGGAGCCGGTCACAGGCGCATCGATCAGGACGAGATCGCGGGCGGAGAGCTGCTCGCCGAGCCCCCGGGCCGCGGTCGGCCCGATCGTGGAGCAGTCGATCAGCACGGTGCCTGGTGAGGCCGTCGTGGCCACCCCGCCGGGGCCGAGCAGCACCGACTCCACCTGGTCGGCATCGACGACCATGGTGATCACGAAATCCGCGTCGGCCGCGGCCTCCCCGGGGGTGGCGGCGGTGCGGGCACCGAGTTCGGCGCCGAAGGCCTGGGCCTTGGCGGCGGTGCGGTTCCAGACCGTCAGCTCGAATCCCGCCCCCACGAGGTTGGCGGCCATGCGCGAGCCCATGATGCCCAGTCCGAGGAAGGCGACGCGCGAATTCACGGGTCGAGAGCCTAGTTAGTTGCTGACTGGTGTGGGCCGCCCGTGGCCGCCGCCACCGGGGGTCTCGAGACGCAGACGCTGGCCGGGCGACAGTTCGCCGATGGCCTTGGCGGGCAGCTCGTCACCGTCGAGCAGGTTGCGGCCGAGCTGACCGGGCCCGCCGCCCTCAGCGCCCGGTGGCCGGTGGCGGCGCCGCTCGGTGATGAGCGAGTAGCGCAGCGGCGCCAGCGCCTCGAGTTCGCGGACCACGCCGTCGCCACCGCGGAAGCGCCCGGCGCCGCCGGAGTCCCGGCGCACCGCATAGCGCACCATCCGCAGGGGGAACTCGAGCTCGAGGGCCTCGATCGGCGTGTTGAGCGTGTTGCTCATGGCCACGTGGACGGCGCTGGGGCCATCGGCGTCGGGGCAGGCGCCCTGGCCGCCCCCGATCGTCTCGTAGTAGACGACCTCGTCGTCGCCGAGGGTGAGGTTGTTCATGGTCCCCTGGCCGAGGGCGCGACCGAACGCGGCCAGGACCACGTCAGCCACGCGCGACGAGGTCTCCACGTTGCCGCCCACCACCGCCGGGGCGTCGCCGAGGTCGCCACCGCCCCGCCGCGCGTTGAGCAGGCTGCCCTCTGGGGCCACGACGTGGATCGGGCGATACGCGCCGGCGTTGGCGGGCAGATCGGGATCGGTGAGCACCCGCACGGCGAAATAACAGGCGGAGCGGGTCACGGCCTCGGGGCAGTTGAGGTTGCCCGTGTGCTGGTCGGCGCTGCCGGTGAAGTCGAGCTCGAGCTCCTCGCCCCGCACGGTGGCCCGGACGCGGATGGGCAGATCGCCCTCGCGGGCCTCGAGCACGTCTTCGGCCCGCCGCTCGCCGTCGGCCAGTTCCTGCAGGCAGGCGCGCATCCGGCGCTCGGCGTAATCGAGGACTTCGGAGAAGGCGGCCTGCAGGTCCGCGGTCCCGAAGCGGCCGGCCAGCTCCGCCAACCTCGCCGCCCCCACGCGCCCGGCCGCCAGCTGGGCGCGAAAGTCGGCCCGGCGCTGGTCCGGCCGGCGCATCTGGCCGCTGAGCTCGGCGATCGCCGCCTCATCGAGGATCCGGGGTGCGATGACCACGCCCTCATCGGCCAGCGAGCCGCTGTCGGCCGGCATCGAGCCCGGGGTGGGCCCGCCCACGTCGGCGTGGTGGGCGCGGTTGGCGGCAAAGCCGATGAGCTCGTCCTCTGTTCCCGGGGCGAACACCGGCGTGATCACCGTGATGTCGGGGAGGTGGGTCCCGCCCCGGTAGGGGTCGTTGAGCACCCAGTGGCGTTCGGGGGCGTGATCTGCGTCGAGCACGGCCGCCACGGCCGCCGGCATCGCCCCCAGGTGCACGGGGATGTGCTCGGCCTGCATGATCATCTCGCCCTGTGCCGTGAAGAGCGCGGTCGAGGCGTCGCGACGCTCCTTGATGTTGGCCGAGTGGGCCGAGCGGATGAGGACCGCGCCCATCTCCTCGCAGATGGCATGCAGGGCCCCGTTGAGGACCTGAAGTTGCACCGGGTCCATCATGTCCGCAGCTCGATCGTGCCGTGCTCGTCGACCTCGCCGGACCAGCCGGGTGGCACCAGGAGCGTCGCCTCAGGGAGCTCGACGACCGCCGGGCCGCTGATCTCGGTGCCCGGGGTCGGCGAGCCCCGCAGGACCTCGAGCTCGACGTCCTCGCCGTCAAGGCGCGCCGCGCGTCGTCCCCGGCGGACCTCGTCTTCGCCCCCCGGGGTCCCCAGCGACACGTCGGCGCCGCCGGTCGTGGCCGTGACCCGCACGGTGACCAGCTCGAGCTCCTGGTCGGTGTCGTGGTAGCCGTAGCGCTCCTCGTGCCGGGCCTCGAACGCGCGGCGCAGACGCGCCGGATCGGCGTCAAGCGGCGCGCTGACCGGTAGCTCAAAGGCCTGTCCGCGGTAGCGCAGCTCGAACACCGCACTGAGCTGTGCCTGAGACTGGCCGACCTCGGTGCGCGCCTGCTGGCTGAGCTCGTGGGTCACCGCGGCCACGGCCTCGGCCGTGAGCTTCGCTCCGGACAGGAACACACTGCGCTGAGCATCGCGGCGGCGCGGGGACACGACCAGGCCCAGAGCGGCCAGCACGCCGGAGGCCCGGGGGCAGATGATCCGGTCGATCCCGAGCTCAGCGGCGATCTGGGCGGCGTGCAGCGGGCCCGCGCCGCCGAACGCGAGCAGGGCGTAGCGGCGGGGATCGATCCCGCGCTCGACCGTGACCACGCGCAGGGCGCGGACCATCTCGGCTCCGGCCACGCGGACGATCCCGGCCGCGCAGTCGCCCATCTCCATGTCCAGGTGGCCGGCGAGCTTCGCAACGGCGCGCTCGGCCGCATGGCGATCGAGCTCGACGCCGCCGGCCAGCGGCGCGTCC
Organism: Solirubrobacteraceae bacterium; assembly: GCA_034665145.1. GTDB lineage: Bacteria > Actinomycetota > Thermoleophilia > Solirubrobacterales > Solirubrobacteraceae > Palsa-465. The sequence continues at coordinate 10,434 of JAXDGI010000189.1, read as the reverse complement.
GCGCCCAGATAGCCCAGCACGAGATTGGCGTCGGTGACCGTCGGCTCGTCGCCGCCGCGCCCGTAGCAGGCCGGACCGGGATCGGCCCCGGCCGAGCGCGGACCGACCCGCAGTGCACCCCCCGGATCGCGCCAGGCGATCGAGCCACCGCCGGCGCCCACCGTGTGCACCGCCACCATCGGCAGCGCCACCGGCCGGCCACCGATCGTGCCCGCGCTCTGCTCCTGCACGTTGCCCTCATCGACAACGCATACGTCGCAGGACGTGCCGCCCATGTCAAAGCAGAGGGCGTTCTCGGCCCCGCTGCAGCGGGCGACGTGGGCCGCGCCGGCGGCGCCCCCGGCCGGGCCCGAGAGCACGGTCCAGGCGGCGTGGGCGGCGGCTGAGGGCAGATCGATCAGGCCCCCGTTGGATTGCATGATGGCCGGCTCGGGCAGGCCGGCCTCCGCGCAGCGCTCGACGAGCCGGCCCAGGTAGCCGGCCAGCAGCGGTGACAGCGCGGCATCGATTTCGGTGCTAGCCGCGCGCTCGTACTCGCGAAACGTGCCCACCACGTCGTGAGACAGGGAGATGTGCAGGTCGGGCAGGGCCTGCGCCAGCGCGTCGGCCAGTTGCCGTTCGTGCTCGGGGTGCCGGTAGGCGTGCAGGAGGACGACGGCGACCGCCTCGGCCTCACTGTCGGCCACACGCCGGGCGACGGTTGCCGCCGCCTCGGGCGCCAAGCGCCGCAGCGGCCCGTCGGGGGTCATGCGCTCTGCGGCGCCAAAGCGCCGCTCGGGCGGAGTCAGCGGCTCGGGGCGCGACGCGCACAGCCGGTAGAGCTCGGGCCGGTCCTGCCGACCCAGGGCGATGAGATCTTCAAAGCCCTCGGTGGCGACAAAGGCGGTCCGGGCGCCGCGGCCCTCGAGCAGGGCATTGGTGGCCACCGTCATGCCGTGCGCGAATTCCGCCACGTCATCGGCGCGAACGCCGGCGCGCTCCAGGGCGCGCCCCACCGCGGCCATCACGCCTTCAGACTGGTCGCCCGGCGTGGTCGGGGCCTTGGCCGTGATCAGCCGCCCGTCGAGGGCGAGCACGGCATCCGTGAAGGTTCCCCCGACATCGACCCCCAGCAGCATCGAGCCGGGAACCTACACCGCCCGCCGCGCGGTCGGGTCCAGACCCGGCCACCCCGGCGGGGCACACGGGCCCGCGTGAGCGGGCCCCATAAACCCCGTGCCGGCTGCCGTCAGGCGGCGAGCGCCGGCTCGAGCTCCTCGGTCTCGGCCAGGTGCTGGTGCGACGGGCAGTAGCCGTTGTGGGGCAGCGGCATCCGCTGACACGGCGTGCCCTTGCGCGTGCTGGCCCGGCACTGCAGTGGGTTTCCGTTGAGATCGAACCCATTCTGGGGCAGGCTGCGCAGGAACTCGTCGGCGAAGGCCAGGTACCGCTCGATCACGTGCAGCACGCGGCGCTGAGCGAGCATCGGGAAATACGCCCGGATGTCGTTGAACAGCGTGCGAGACGGACGCGCGAAGTAGTGGCGGTCGGTGGCCAGGCGCTCGACCGCCGCTTCGCAGGCCCGAAGCACGCGCTCATGATTGGCGTGCGGGCAGCCCGCGTGCGGATCCTCTAGTACGTGGGGGGCGATCTCACGGTAGATCGCACGGCTGAATTGATACATGCGGTCTCTCCCTACTCTCGGCGCCCCCTGCCGGGCGCCTTCCCTTAGCTACGGGCGAGTATTCCCCGGATCTGTGAAGTTGAGCACACAGTTCTTATTAACCTGACATTAAGCAGAAACCCGGTGCTTTCGGGACCGCACGACGAGGTCCCGGTTATGTCCACACCCGGGCCACCGGCTCGCCGCCCTGGGCCAGCGTGACGTGCCGTCCGTCCCAGGAGGGTTCGGTGGCCGGGAAATCCGTGCGGCGATGGGCCCCCCGGCTCTCCTCACGGGCCAGGGCCGAGCGGGCGATGAGGCGGACCAGAGGATGGGAGTCGGCGGCCAGCCTGTGCAGGCCCTCGCCGTTGCGCTCGATCCCGGCGTGATGCCACAGCGCCGCACGTGAGGTCTGGCTGAGCGGGGTTGCGGGGCTCCCGGCCGATGGCGGGGCGTCGAGATCGGCTGGGGCCGAGGGCTCGGTGAGGGCGGCGTCGGCCGCACGCGCGCCGAACACGAAGCACTCGCTGAGCGAATTGGAGGCCAGCCGGTTGGCTCCGTGCAGGCCCGTGCACGAGCACTCGCCGACCGCGTAGAGGCCGGGCAGCGATGAGCGGCCGTCAAGGTCGGTGCTGATCCCGCCCATCATGTAGTGAGCGGCGGGGGCGACCGGGATCAGCTCGTGCTCGGGATCGATCCCCGCCCGGCGCAGCGCCTCGACGACATTGGGAAACAATGCCGGGTCGACGTCGCGCATATCCAGTCCGACCGACGTGGCCCCGGTGGCCGCCATGCGCAGGGCGACGGCGCGGGCCACCTCGTCGCGGGGGGCGAGCTCGTCGACGAAGCGTTCGCCCCCGGCATCGACGAGACGCGCGCCCTCGCCGCGGACCGCCTCGGTGACGAGGAAGCCATCGGCCCCGTTCTCGCCCACGACCGCCGTCGGATGAAATTGCATCAGCTCGAGGTCAGCGAGTTCGGCCCCGGCCACGTAGGCCAGCCACAACCCACCGCCGGTCGCCCCGGCCGGGTTGGTGGTCCGCGACCACATGGCCGCCGCGCCGCCGGTGGCGAGGACGATGGCCCGGCTGCGCAGCCGCTGACCATCGTCGAGCTCGAGTCCGGCCGCCCGTCCTTCGCCGGTCAGCACGCCGGTGACGCGGCGTCGCTCCACAACCTCGATGCGCTCGTCCGGGGCGACGAGCGCCGACAGCTGCCGGATCACCCGCCGGCCGGTGGCCGCGCCGCCGGCGTGGACGACACGGCGCACCGAATGTCCGCCCTCGAGCCCGAGCGCGAAATGGCCGTGGCGGTCGGCATCGAACTCCACGCCCAGCGCGGTCAGGTCCGCGACGGCGGCCGGCGCCTCGGCGCAGAGAACGCGCGCGGCGGACTCCCGCACACTCCCGCGGCCAGCGGTCACCGTGTCGAGGAGGTGCCGCTCGGGGCTGTCCTCAGCGGCCAGCGCGGCGGCCAGTCCACCCTGCGCCCACCAGCTCGAGGACTCGGCCAGCGGAGTCGCGGAGACGAGCATGACGCGCGCGCCCTGCCGGGCGGCGCGCAGCGCCGTGTACAGGCCGGCCGCTCCGGCCCCGACCACGGCCACCTGAGTCTCGGAGTCATGCACCTGGCGGTACGGTACCCGGCGATGGCCGCCGTCCCCGTGCTCCTGGAGCATCCGTCCTCGCTGGCTCACGACACGGGCAGCCATCCCGAGCAGGCGGCCCGCATCGTGGCCATCGAACGCGAGCTGGAGGCCCGCAGCTGGCTCGGCTATGAGCGGGTGCGCTCACCGGCGGCGCAGCGGTCGGCTCTGGCCGCCGTACATGCGGAGAGTCACATCGCCGCGATCGAGGCGGCCGCCGGTCACGGGGGGGCGCAGATCGACGCCGATACCGTGGTCAGCGCGGGCTCGTTTGCCGCTGCCAGTCATGCCGCCGGCGGCGCCGTCGAGCTCGTCGATCGGCTGCTCACCGGTCAGGCTCCGACCGGCTTCAGTCTCCATCGCCCTCCGGGCCACCACGCCGAACGCGCCCGGGCGATGGGCTTCTGCCTGTTCAACAGCGTCGCCGTCGCCGCGCAGGCGGCGCTCGACAACCACGGCCTGGAGCGGGTGATGATCCTCGACTGGGACGTGCACCACGGCAACGGCACCAACGACATCTTCCATGCCGATCCGCGCGTGCTGTTCATCTCCATCCACCAGTCGCCGCTGTACCCCGGGACCGGGCCGGCCTCGGACATCGGCTCAGGCGCGGGGGCCGGATACACCGTCAACCTGCCCGTGGCACCGGGGACGGGGGACGCCACCTATGCCTCGCTGGTTCGGGACGTGGCGGTGCCGCTGGCCCGGGCCTACCACCCGCAGTTGCTCCTCGTGTCGGCCGGCTTTGACGCTCACGCCGAGGACCCGCTGGCCGATGGCACCGTGACCGAGGCGGGCTACGCGGTGATGGCCGCCGCCGTCCGCGACGCCGGCGCGGAACTGGGCACACCCGTGGGTGGGGTGCTGGAGGGCGGCTACGCGCTGCGGGCCCTCGGCCGCTCGGTGGCCGTGACCCTGGCCGAGCTGGCCGCTCCGGCCGGCTCGGGAGCGGCACAGGCACTCGGGGTGGACCTGGCGCCCGAGGCCCGAGCGGCACGGGCGCGACTGGCCGATCACTGGCCGCAACTGGCCTAGGCGTCAAGCGGCCAGGGCGGTGCGCCAGGCGGCCAGGACGAGCTGGGCCATCGCGTCGGTGCCGTAGCGCTCCGCGGCAGCCCGGCCGGCCACCCGCGGATCAGGGCCGGCCAGATGGGGGGCCAGCGCCCGGGTCCATACGGCCAGGTCATAAGGAGCACACAGGGTGCCGATGACTCCGGCCAGGGCCTCGGGGGCGATCCCCACCGGAGTGGCCAGCACCGGAACCCCGCAGGCCAGGGCCTCGAGCGCGGCCAGGCCGAAGCCCTCGCGCTCGGACGGAACCAGGACCGCGTTGGCGGCGTTGACCCACAGGGGCACACGGTCGGGGGGAATGCCGCCGAGGGTGTGCAGCGGGACTGACCCGGCCAGCTCGCGCGCTCGATCAAACCGCTTCTCCGGGCGCGCCGGGTCGGCCGGGAAGAGCAGGCACGGCTGATCGGGGTCCAGGCCGAGGGCGGTACGCGCCTCGGCACGTTGGATCGGGCGAAAGCGATGGGTATCGACGCCCGTGGGCAGCACCGCCGGCGGGCGCGCGGTCGCCCAGCCGGGGATCTCGGCCGCCAGCGGCGCCGACACGGCGGCGACCAGGTCGAGCCAACGCAGACCGGCCAGGGTGATCGGCCGTGAGCGCGGATGGGCCAGATCCGTGCCGTGCAGGGTGACCGCATGGATCCGGCCGCGGGCGGCCAGGGCTGGCCACAGGGAGAGACCGAAGTGGGCGTGGACGACGTCGAAGCGCCCGCTGCGGTGGTGGCGCGCGAGCCGCGCGGCGGCGTTCGCGTAGGTGCGCGCGCCGCCCGGCGCAAAGGCGAACACCTCGAGCTCGACCTCGCCGGTGCGTTCCAGGGCCCGGGCCTGGTCGCGGACGAAGCTGCCCAGTGAGGGTCGCTGGGGCGTGGGGTACATGTTGGTAACGATCAACGCGCGCATCGCACTCGCGGCGAGCGTACTTGCGCCGAGCGCTCTGCCACCATGAGGATCGTGTCCACCCAGGCTGAGCTTCCCGTGGCGGTGTTCGACTCAGGGGTTGGCGGCCTCACCGTGCTGCACGAGCTGCTGGTCTCTCTGCCCACCGAGGACTACGTGTATCTCGGTGACACCGCGCGCTTTCCCTACGGCGAGCGCTCGCAGGAGCAGCTGCGGGCGTTCGCCATCGAGATCGCCGATCACCTGCTCGGGCAGGGCGCCAAGTTGCTCGTCGTGGCCTGCAATGCCGCCAGCTCGGCCGCGCTGGAGACTCTCGACCAGCATCTGCGCGACATCGGTCAGGACCTCGACGTGATTGGCGTCGTCGGCCCCGCGACCCAGTTGGCGGTGGCCGGCAGCCGCAACGGGCGGATCGGCCTGCTGGCCACCCCGGCCACCGTCGCCAGTGGCGCCTACGAGACCGCCGTGCTGGCCGCCGATCGTCACGTTCACGTGGAGGCCGTCCCCTGTCCCGACCTGGCCCCCATCATCCAGGGCGGCTTCCCCTTCGACGAGCACGTCGTCGAAACCGTGCGCGCCTACTGCGCTCCGCTCCGGGCGGCCGAGGTGGACACCGTGATCCTCGGTTGCACCCATTACCCGCTGGTCGCCCCGATGCTCCAGCGCATGCTCGGTCGCGGCGTCAGCCTCGTCACCTCCGGAGCCGGAGTGGCGCGCAGCGTGGAGCGCGCTCTCACCGCCCGCCGCCTGCTGCATCCGCGCTCGGAGGAGGGCAGCTACCGGTTCTTCTGCACCGGGGACGTGGAGGGCTTTCAGGCCCTCGGGACGCGGTTTCTGCAGATGCCCCTCGGAGCGGTGCAGCACGTGGAACTGGGCGCACGGGCGGTGGCGTGACGGCCTCCGCGACACGCAGCTATGGCCGCCGCGCAGACGAGCTGCGCCCGGCGGCGATCGAGCCCGGGTTTGTCCGCACGGCCGCCGGCTCGGCGCTCATCTCGATGGGGGAGACGCGCGTGATCTGCACGGCCTCGGTCCAGGAGAGCGTGCCGCGTTGGATGGCGGGCTCCGGCCGTGGCTGGGTGACCTCCGAGTACGGGATGCTGCCCGCCTCCACCGGCGAGCGCAAGCCGCGCGACGTCAGCAAGGGCCGCCCGGACGGGCGTGCCGTGGAGATCCAGCGCCTGATCGGCCGTTCGCTGCGCGGCGTAGTCGACTTCACCGCCCTCGGCGAGCGGACGATCTACGTCGACTGCGATGTCCTTCAGGCCGACGGCGGTACGCGGTGCGCAGCCATCACCGGCGGCATGGTCGCGCTGCGCCTGGCCTGCGAGGGGCTGGTGGTCGCGGGCAAGTTGCCGGGCAGTCCCCTCACCGGGTCGGTGGCCGCGGTGTCCTGCGGCATGGTCGCCGGCACGCCGCTGCTCGATCTCGATTACGCCGAGGACTCCACCGCCGAGGTCGACGCCAACGTGGTCATGACCGGGGATGGTGGCCTGGTCGAGGTTCAGGCCACGGCGGAACGCACGCCGCTGTCGCGTGCCCATCTCGACGACCTGCTCGCCCTGTCGGCCGCCGGCATCGATTCACTGCGCAGACTGCAGGAAGAGGCGTCTCTTCCCGTCGAGCCCTAGCCGCGGGCAAGCCTGCGTGCCGTCCGCGTTGATCTCGTCGCCATGAGGGTTCCGGAGACAGTGGTCCTGGCCACGGCCAATCCCCACAAGCTTGAGGAGTTCAGGCGTCTGCTGGAACCGGCCGGCATCAGTGTGGAGGCGCTGCCCGGCCACGTGGAGCTCCCCCCCGAGGTCGGCGACAGCTTCGCGGCCAACGCGCTGCCCAAGGCACGCACCGCGGCGCAGGCCACCGGCCGGGTGGCGATCGCCGATGACTCGGGAATCGAGGCCGACGCCCTGGGCGGCCGGCCCGGCGTCTACTCGGCCCGCTATGCCGGCCCGCGGGCCACCGACCAGGAGAACCTCGACAAGCTGCTGGCCGAGGCGCCGGCGGGAAGCGGGCTGCGGTACGTATGCGCGCTGGCCATCGTGGATCCGAACGATGGCCACGAGTCGGTGTTCTTCGGCGAATGCCGCGGCGTGCTGGCCGCGCGGGTGGCCGGATCCGGCGGCTTTGGCTACGACCCCGCCTTTGTTCCCGTCCCGGACCAGGGCGGCCGGACGATGGCTGAGCTCAGCGCCGTCGAGAAGGACCTGATCAGCCACCGCGGAGCGGCCGTGCGGGCGCTCCTGGACGCCCGGGCAAGCCCCTGATGCCGGGCGTCGAGAACATCCGGGCCGCGGCCTCGGAGAGCGCTCTCAAGCAGCGTTCGGCGGCCATATCGGTGCTCTCCAACTCGGCCTTGATCCTCCTCAAGGTCGTGGCCGGGACGATCACGGGCTCGGTGTCGCTGCTGACCGAGGCGGTCCACTCGAGCATCGATCTGGTCGCCTCGATCGTGGCCTTCTTCTCGGTGCGCAAGGCCGACGAGCCCGCCGACGAGTCGCATCGCTACGGACACGAGAAGATTGAGAATCTGGCCGCGGCGATTGAAGGGATTCTGATCCTCATCGGCTCGGCGGCGATTGCCTTCGAGGCCATCCGGCATCTCGTCGATCACGGCCGGGTCCAGACCGTCGGGCTCGGCATTGCCGTGGTCGCAGTGTCCTTGGTGGTCAACCTCGGCGTCTCCTCCCGGCTGGCCCGGGCGGCCCGGCGTACCGATTCTCCGGCCCTGGCCGGTGACGCCGTGCACCTGAGCACCGACGCGCTGACCTCGGCCACCGTCCTGATTGGCCTAGTCCTGGTTGACGTCACCGGCGCGCAATGGATCGACCCGGTGGTGGCCTTGGCCGTCGCCCTGGTGATCGTCACGACAGGCGTCCGGCTGCTCCTGCAGTCCTCACGCGTCCTCGTCGACGAGTCCCTGCCGGCGGCCGAGGTGGAGGCGATCCGTGAGGCGATCGCCGCCTTCGGCGGCCGGGGGGTCGTCGGATACCACGAGTTGCGCACCCGGCGGGCGGGCTCGCGCCGCTACGTCGACCTTCACGTCCAGTTCCGCGAGGGCACCTCGCTGGAGGCGGCCCACCGCACCGCCCACGAGCTTCAGGACACGATCGGTGAGCGGCTGCGCGGCGCCGATGTCTTGATCCATCTCGAGCCCGAGAGCCGAGTCCGCCCGGGTGAGGTCCTGCTCGCCGGTGACCATCACGGCTGACCGCGGCCGCGGGGTCGGGATCGGCGTCCGAGTGACGGTCGACGGCGGGCGTTGGCTGGACCGTCTCCGCCGGGCCCGTCAGGTGAGGTTGAACGCCGCCGAAACCGCCACCGCGAAGGTGACCAGGGCATAGCCGTAGTAGCCCTGGAGCAGCAGGATGAGGACGGCCACCAGGCAGGCGAACACCGTCATGATCCATCCGACGCGGGCGAGATCCACGCGCCTATTCTGTCCGTTGGCGGAGACGGCGGGTCTGCGGCCGCCGCGCGGCGGCATCGGCGCTACCGCTTCAGCCTGGCAGGGCAGGCGCCCGGCCGCTACGGTGTTCGTCGGTTCGCGGGCGACCTCGGTTTCTCGCATTTTGCGAGGATCCGATGAGTGACATCTTACCCGCCGATGTTCTTGGCAAGAGAATTGCCGGATCGGCGCCGAATGGGCGTGCCCAACGTCCGCAGACCGTGTTAGCGTCGACGATTCCACCCAAGTTGAAGGAGGAGCAAGTGACGAAATCTGAATTTGTAGATCAGGTTGCCGACCGCGCCGGACTGAGCAAGAAGGACGCCGGAGATGCGGTCGACGCCATGTTGGAGACGATCGAGAACGCGCTCAAGCGCGGCAGCGATGTGACCTTCTCCGGCTTTGGGAAGTTCAGCGTCTCGCAGCGGAGCGCCCGCGAGGGTCGCAACCCCGCCACGGGCGAGAAGATCCAGATCGCGGCTACCAAGGTTCCCCGCTTCACGGCCGGTGCGGGCCTCAAGAAGGCCGTCAAGTAGCCGGATTCACCTCAGCGCGAAGGCGCGTAGCCGGCTTGTCCGCCGCGGCGGAGCGGCCGGTCGCGCCCGCGCCGATGGCTGAGTCGGCGCTCCCGGGACACGCGACCGGCACTGCGGCGGCCGACCCCGGAGGACGGCGGGTGCGAAGCGATCGGTTCGGAGACCGCCTCGCTCGCGCCGTGGCAGGACGTGAGTCTCAGCTCGTGCTGGGTCTCGACCCCGACCCGGTCCGGCTGTGGCCGGCTGCGGTCGCCGATCCTGGCAACGGCTCGGTCGCCGAGCGAGCGGGGGAGGCGGTGGCGGCCCACTGCCGTCTCGTACTGGCAGCGACCGCCGAGCACTGTGTGGGCGTCAAGCTGCAGGTGGCCTGCTTCGAGCGCCTCGGTGCTCCGGGCTGGACGGCGCTGGCCGGCGTTATCGCCGAGGCCCAGGGTCTCGGTCTGCTCGTCATCTGTGACGGCAAGCGCGGCGACATCGATGTCAGCGCCCGAGCCTATGCGCAGGCCTACTTCGGCTCCACTCCGACGCCGTTTGGACCGGTGCCGGGCCTCGGGGCCGACGCCCTGACCGTCAACCCCCTGCTCGGTCTGGACTCGCTGGCCCCGCTGGCCGAGATCGGTCGGGCCGCGGGCAGCGGTCTGTTCGTCCTCGTCCGGACCTCGAATCCGGGCGCGGGAGACATCCAGGATCTGGTGTTGAGTGCCGGTCAGACGGTCAGTGACCGGCTGGCCGGTCTCGTCCGCACTCTGGGCGGAGAGCCCGGTGGGTCGGGCCTGAGCGATATCGGCGCCGTGACCGGCGCGACCGCCCCGCAGCATCTCGAGCGGCTGCGTGAAGCGATGCCCACCTCGCCGTTTCTCCTGCCCGGTGTCGGGGCTCAGGGAGGACGAGTACAGGACCTGGCCGCGGCCTTCGCGCCCGGACCGGGCGGCGGACTGGTCTCCTCGTCCCGTGGCATCGTGTTCGCCTCCGAGACGGCAGGCGGAGAGCCGGCCCGGGCCGCCGCCGGCGAGGCGGCTCGGTTGCGCGAGCTGGCTTGGCAGGTCTCTCACTAGTGCGGCCGAACGTAAGTACGTTCGTGGTCAAGGCGGATGGCTCGGCGTTCGTGGCCAGGACGCAGTGAGGGAGCGTGCCTGTGGCACGTGACCGAACGAGGACGCCGCCACGGGCGGCGAGGCGCCGACTGGACCGAACGGAATTA
>JAXDGI010000188.1:0-8344 GCA_034665145.1 Solirubrobacteraceae bacterium | reverse complement strand
TCGGTGACCAGGTGCTCAGACAGCTTGCGCACGTGACGAGCCAGCCCCCCCTCGATGATCGGTGGGTATTCCCAGGAGATCGTCAGTGCGCGCATGCTGCGCGCCAGACCCTACCTGGAGGGTGCTCAATCGGGCAGGCTGACGCTACTGACCTGCGCGCAGACGTCAGCAGCTGCTCCGGCAGTCCGCGATCCTCCCGGCCGGTTCTGGCCTGAAGCGAGTCAGCTCCTGCCTGACGATACGGCTGAATCGCATTATCGGCCTGCGCGTTACCCGGTGCTCGATGCCGGCACGCAGATGGCCCAGACCTTTTCGACGAGTTTTGCATTTGACCTGTTTTCCATGGTGACTCGCCAGCCAGCCTTGGTACTGGCCGGATACGAGTCGATGGTCTTGTCTGATCCAGAGCCGTAGGTCGTCTCGTCGGGACTCGTGACTCCACCACCCGTGACAAACGTCCCCGCAGGGCAATCCGCAGACGCAGTCACCCGCGAGGTGGGAAAGGCCGTAAACGACGCGCTGCGGTAGTACACGGTTCCGATCTTGTCAGCCTGCTTGGCGTTGGGGACCTTGCCGAGCTTGGGCAGGTTGACCTGCGTGCCGGTGATCGTGTGCTTACGCAGACGGCTGCCCGACAGGCTTCCCCTCTTGATCAGCTTGTCGCCGCTGACCAGCTTGCTGGCCGCGATCGCTGTACCGGACGCGGCCATAATCAGCGCCATCACGGCGACAATCATCGCCCCGGACGGCCTGCGCCGCAGAAGATTGCTCATCTATCCCCCTTTGTCGTGAGCGACCCCTGGCCGCTGAGAACGGAAAAGCTTCCCGAAGCCGCCCGCGCCTGTCAAATTCCTGGTGTTTCTTCGTCAGCGGGCAGGCTCACCCCACTGATCCGCTCGCACACGGTGATCAGCTTGTCCTGCACGCCGGTGTCTGTGGCCAACGGGCTCGGCTCCTCGATTTGGCGCTGGTAGAAGAGCCGTCCGCTCTGCTGCGCAGCGGGGTCGTCACTGGTCATCAGCCAGCGTTGCGTGTCCACGCCGTCGGCCAGCGTCCCGGGCGCCCCCGAGCCGCCCATCTTGGTGGCGATCCAGCCCGGGGCGACGGCGTTGGCGAGCACGTCGGGCCAGTGCCGGGCCACGGCGAAGGCCAGCGCGATGTCGAGCAGCTTGGAGTCGCAGTAGGCCTGCATCGGGTTCCACCCCCGATGCTCCCAGGCCAGGTCGTCGAAGGTCGGGGTTTCCGCGTCGATGCAGGCCAGAGCTGAGGTACACGAGGCGAGGAGCCAAAACCAGCGCGGTAAGGATGTACGGGGCGAGGACATTGACGGCAAAGACGTGCTCGACGCCGTCCTCGGTGACGATGCGCCGATCCCGGAAGCCGACGCCGGCGTTGTGGACGACCGCTTCGTAGGGCCCGAAATCCTGGGCCTGTGCCGCTAGCTGGTTGGTCTGCGCGACGCTGGCCAGATCGCCGGGGATCGAGCCGATCGCTCCGGGGACCGCCGCCTGCGCCTGGGCCGCCCGTTCGGGGCTTCGGCCGTGAAGGACGACCTCATGACCGTCGGCATCGAGCTCGCGGGCCAGCTCGAGACCGAGTCCATCGGCGGAGCCGGTGATGAACACGCGTGCCATCGTCTCGATCCTAGTTTGGCCGCCGACCGCCGACGGGGCGACGCGCCGCAGGGCATAGCCCCGAAACCGGCTCGCGTAATGCCGGTAGAGCTCCTCAAACCTCGCCTGTGCGCCCACGGCAGGCTAAGTGTCCGGCACCCGGGTGGGAATTACATCCCCCGGGACCGGGCGCGCGCCGGTCGACTGACGCGGCGTGTGAGTCCGGTGGGGGCAGACGCCGGTGCCGGTCACGACCCCCCGGCGACCCCCCGGCGACCCCCCGGCGACCCCCCGCGACCCCCGGGGTGACCGGGGCGCCGGGCGACCTACGTCAGCCGGTGCGCTCGAGCACGGCCAGGCCCCGACGGCCGAGCAAGCTTCCCAGCAGGGTGCGCGCGCCCAGGACGCGGCGCTCACCCCGGAGCACGTCGCGCCAGGTTCCGGCCCCACCGGCGAGCTCGCCGGCGATCTGTCCCGGGCGTGCGGCGGCCACGACCAGCACCTCGCCCCCGCGCAGAAAGGCCACGGTGCTGTCACCGGCGTCCAGAGGCACGTAATCACCGGCAAAGGCGTCGGGGCGGCGCAGGCGCAGGTGGAGCAGGCGCATGGTCAGCCACAGCTTCGCCGTGTCGCGGTCGGGGGTGGCGCCGCCCTGCAGTCGAGCCAGCAGGGCCCGGTTCCAGTCCCAGTCCACCGCGCGCCGGTTGTCGGGGTCGACCAGGGCCCGGAAGGTCACCTCATCCCCCTGGTAGATGTCGGGGACACCGGGCGTGGTCAGCTTGAGGCACACGGTGGCCAGCGAGATCCGGTCTCCCAGCGCGGACAGCTCAGCCACGAAGGGTTCGAAGTCCTCCAGGAACGGCCGATGCGAGTACAGGGCCCGGCAGAAGTCGCGCACGCCCCTCTCCCACGCCTCGTTGCCATCGACCCAGCTGGTGTTGCGCTTGGCCTCACGCAGGGCCTTCTCCATGTAGGCCTCGATGCGCTCTGCCTCGATCGGCCACGCCCCGGCCAGGGTCTGGAAGATGAAGTACCGCTCGCTGTCGTCAGGGGCGCCGTCGGCGCTGCGCAGTTCCTCGGTCAGTTTCATCCAGCCACGCACCGCCGCCGCCCATTCCTCCGGCATCCAGGTCAGAGCGGCGATCCGGGCCCGCACATCGGCGGTGCGTTTCGTGTCGTGGGTCACCGTGGTCAGCATGGTCTGCGGAAAGCGCTGGGCGCGCGACCGGCAACGGGCATGAAAATGCCCCACCCCGAGCCCAAAGCGCCCCGGATCGCCACCGACGTCATTGAGGGCGAGAAGTCTCGCGTGGCGGTAGAAGGCGGTGTCCTCGACACCCTTGGCCACCACCGGCGGTGACGTCTGCTGAAAGCGGCTGACGAACTCGGCCGGGGCCTCGCGCTCCAGCGTCAACGCAGCGGCCAGCCAGCCGGGCATGCCGGCCTCGTCAATGGCCCGGCGATCGTCATCGGTAACCAGGCCGGATTCCGGCTCGACGTAGGTGCGATAGATCGGCATGCCGGCGGCGGCGCGGGCCAGCTCCCCGGTCTTGCCCTCGTCACCGATGATGCGGGCAAGCCGCCGGCATTCCCGTTCGAAGGTGCCAAGGGCCTGCTCGAGCTTGGCCTCGGCGGCCACCGTGGCGAACGGCCGATCGTCACCGGACACCGACTGCCAGAGGTCGGTGAAGGCTTCCTCGGCCGCGGTGTCGACGAACAGTGCGCAGACATCATTGAGGAACTCGTAGCCCACCGTGCCGGTCACGGGCCAGTCGCGCAGCTCCTCCTCGGCCTCGAGGATCTTCTCGATCCACACGTGCGCGACCCCCGCTTCGCGCAGACGCCGGAAGTACTGGGCGGGATCGGACATCCCGTCGGGATGGTCGATGCGCAGACCGTCGACGATCCCCTCGCGGACGAGGTTGAGAACGACCCGGTGGGTTTCGGCGAAGACCTCCGGGTCCTCCTGACGAACTCCGGCGAGCTCGTCGATGTCAAAGAAACGCCGATATTCGCCGATTCCGTCCCGCCCACCCTCGACATCGAAGAACTTGGGCCGCAGCTCGGGATCGCTCCAGAAGCGATTGTTCTCATCGGTGGCCATGTGGTTGGGGACAACATCGAGAATGATGCCCAGGCCCGCCTGGTGGGCGGCCTCGGCCAGTCGGCGCAGTGCTTCCTCGCCCCCCAGTTCGCTGGAGATACGTGTCGGGTCGATCACGTCATAGCCATGGGTGGAGCCGGGACGGGCCTGCAGCGACGGCGACAGATACAGGTGCGAGATCCCGAGGTCACGCAGGTAGGGGATCAGCCGCTGGGCGGCGGCGAATCCGAACTCAGGTGTCAGCTGGAGCCGGTAGGTAGCCCGAAACGACGACCTCACTCCGCCTCCGCTCACCATCCGGGCTCGCCTCGATGGAGGCTGCGTGAGTCATCCGGCATCGACGTCAGGCGACCCGCTTGAGGATCGTGATCGAGTGGGCGGTGACATTGATCTCCTCCTGAGCGTCATACCCGGCGCTTCCGGCCTCGGCGTGGGGGTCGGCCGTGCACAGCTCGAGCGCCCAGCGCCGGCCCATGCGCCGCCGCGGCAGCTTGAACGCGCGGTCCTCGGCGTGAGCGTTGAACAGAAGCACGAACGAATCATCGGTGATCCTCTCGCCGCGCTGCCCCGGGGTGGGAATGACCTCGCCATTGAGGAACATGCCGAGCACCGCTTCGCCGTGCTGCCAGTCACGAGCGGTCATGCGCCGGCCATCGCAGCGAAACCACCAGACGTCGGGCAGCTCGGAGTCATCGATCTCGTGTCCGCGCAGGAACGATTCGCGGCGGAACGTGCGGTGCTCTCGGCGCAGGCGGATGAGACGCTGGGTGAAACGGTGCATCTGCTCCGCGTCCTCGTCCCGGTCCCAGTGGTACCAGGAGATCTCGGAGTCCTGACACCAGCCGTTGTTGTTGCCGCCCTGGCTGCGGTTCAGCTCATCGCCGCCCAGGAGCATCGGTGTGCCCTGGGACACGAACAACGTGGTGAGGAAGTTGCGCTGCTGGCGCCGGCGCAACCCGCGGATCTCCGGGGCGTCGGTCTCACCTTCGACGCCGCAGTTCCACGAGCGGTTGTCGTCGGTGCCGTCCTGGTTGTCCTCCATGTTGGCCTCGTTGTGCTTGTGCTCGTAGCTGACGAGGTCGCGCAGCGTGAAGCCGTCATGGGCGGTGATGAAGTTGATCGAGGCGAACGGGTCGCGGCCGTCTGACTCGTACAGGTCCGCCGAGCCCGACAGGCGCTGGGCAAACTCCCCGACGCTGGCGTGCCGGCGCCAGAAGTCGCGCATGGCGTCGCGGTAGACGCCGTTCCACTCCGACCACAGGACCGGGAAGTTGCCGACCTGGTAGCCGCCCGGGCCCACGTCCCAGGGCTCGGCGATCAGCTTGACCTGGGACAGGACGGGGTCCTGGTGGATCGTGTCGAAGAACGCCGACAGGCGGTCCACGTCGTAGAGCTCGCGCGCCAGCGCCGAGGCCAGGTCGAAGCGGAAGCCGTCGACGTGGCAGTCGATCACGAAGTAGCGCAGCGAGTCCATGATCAGCCGCAGCACGCTGGGATGGACCGGGTTCAGGGAGTTGCCGGTCCCCGTGAAGTCCATGTAGTGGCGCGGGTCGTCGGGCACGAGCCGGTAGTAGGAGGAGTTGTCGACGCCCTTGAACGACAGCATCGGGCCGAGGTGGTTCCCCTCCGCGGTGTGGTTGTAGACGACGTCGAGGATCACCTCGATCCCCGCCTGGTGCAGAGCCTTGACCATGCCCTTGAACTCGTTGACCTGCTGACCGCGCTTGCCGGTGGCGGCGTACTCGGAGTAGGGGGCGAAGTAGCCGATCGTGCTGTAGCCCCAGTAGTTGCGCAGGCCGCGCTCGAACAGGAACGACTCGTCGGAGATGTGGTGGACGGGCAGGAGCTCCACGGCGGTCACGCCCAGGTCCTGCAGATACCGCAGGGCGGGCTCGGAGGCGAGTCCCGCGTAGGTCCCGCGCAGGTCCTCCCGGATGCCGGGGTGGGTCATCGTGAAGCCCTTGACGTGGGTCTCATAGATGATCGTGTCGGCGAACGGGATCCGCAGGCGCCTGTCGCCCTCCCAGTCGAACGCCTCGTCGATGACGACCGACTTGGGCATCGCGTAGGAGTCGTCCTCGTCATCGAGCTCGAGGTCGGCGTCCGGATCGTCGGGGTTGGGGACGTAGGGCAGCACGTTGGCGTCGTGCTCCCAGTCGACGGTGCCCTCGATCGCCTTGGCGTAGGGATCGATCAGCAGCTTGTCGGGATTGAAGCGACGGCCCTGCTCAGGCTCGTAGGGGCCGTGGACGCGGAAGCCGTAGCGCTGGCCGGGGCGGATGCCCGGCAGGTAGCAATGCCAGTTCAGCGCGCGGCGTCCCGGCATCTCGATGCGCGTCTCCTCACCGTCGTCGTCGAACAGGCACAGCTCGACCTTCTCCGCGTGCTCGGAGAAGATCGAGAAGTTGGTCCCGTGCCCGTCCCACTCCGCGCCGAGCGGAAACGGGTGGCCCGGCCACATTTCGATCATCGGATGAGAGCTCCTGACATCGCGGGGAGTGTGAGGGATCCGTCCTGGAGCTGCGCCTCCGCGGCGGTCGCGAGCTCGACCCGGTCGCCCTGGCACGCCAGCTGGACCGAGCCGCTGCCGATGTTGCAGACCAGCTGGTTCGGGCCCCGCCGGACCCGCAGCCAGCGGGCGCGCTCATCGTAGGCGATCTCGTCGGCGTCGCCGCCCGGTAGGCGCCGGCGGGCCTCGATCAGCGCGGCGTAGAGCCGCGCGATCGCAGGGTCCTCGTGGCGGCTGAGCTTGGAGCGCTCGAACGTGGCCGGGTCCTCGGGGTCGGGCACCTCCCCGCCGAACTGCGCGAATGCGGAAAACTCGCGGCGGCGACCCTCGCGCGTGGCCTCGGCGATCTCGCGATCGATGTGGCTCGAGAAGAACTGAAAGGGAGCCAGCTCGCCGTACTCCTCGCCCATGAACAGGAGCGGCGTGAACGGTGAGAGCAGCGTGCAGAACGCCGCCAGCGGCCGGGCCTCGGCCGGCAGCCGGTCGCCGTAGGCGCGGTTGCCGACCTGGTCGTGATTCTGGGAGAAGACGACGAAGCGCTCCGGCGCGACGTCGTCCGCGGGAGCGCCGAAGCGCCGCCGGCGAAAGGGGGAGTAGTTGCCGTCGTCGACGTGCGGTCGGTGAAACGCCTTGGCCAGCTGCGCGACGCTGCCGAAGTCCGCGTAGTAGCCGTCGCGGTCCTCGGTCAGCAGCGTCCGCAACGAGTGGTGGAAGTCGTCGGCCCAGGAGGCGTCGCACCCCCACCCACCGATGTCGCGCGGTCGCATCACCTTCGGGTCGTTGAGCCCCGACTCGGCGATCACCCAGGCCCTCTGACCGACGGCGTGGACCCGCCGCGCCACCGCCGCGACGATGTGCTCGGCGCTGGAGTCGAAGATCGCGTGGAGGGCGTCGAGGCGCAGCCCGTCGATCCCGAAGTCGCGCACCCAGCCCTCGGCGCTCTGGCAGACCCACTCGCGCACCGGGTCGCAGTCGGCGTCGTCGTAGTTGATCGCCTTGCCCCACGGCGTCTCGTATTTGTCGGTGAAGTACGGCCCGAACGCCTCCACGGCGGTCACCCCCGAGGCGCCGAGATGGTTGTAGACGACGTCGAGCAGCACCGCCAGCCCCTCGCGGTGCGCCGCCGCCACCAGCTCGGCCAGGCCCTCGGGGCCACCGTAGGACGACTGCGCTGTCGAGATGTATACGCCGTCGTAGCCCCAGCCCCGCGCGCCCGGGAACTCGGCCACCGGCATGATCTCGATCGCGGTGACGCCGAGCTGCGCGAGCTCGTGCAGGTGGGCGGCGGCGGCCGTGAAGGTCCCCTCGGCGGTGAACGTGCCGACGTGCAGCTCGTAGATCACGAGGTCGGTGGGCGCCGGCGGCTCGAACCCGTCTCCGCGGCCCGGCAGCGAGCGCGCGTCGAGCACCCGGGACGGCCCCCGGAGTCCCTCGGGTTGCCAGCGTGATCAGGGATCGGGCAGCTCGGAGCCGTCGATGACGAACCGGTACTCCGTGCCGTGGCCGGCACCGGCGATCGTCTCGTACACGCCGTAGCCGGCGTCGCGCAGCGGGTGATCCTCACCGCCGAGGCGCAGCGTGATCGCCTCCGCGCGTGGCGCCCACACGCGGAACTCCGCCAGGCCGTCCCCGATCAGCCGGGCTCCCAGTGGTCGTTCCCAGGGGTAGGCATCCGAGGCGGCGCGCTCGTGCGCGCCGCTACTCATCGGGCACTAACCAGACAGCGGCCAGTGGGGGCAGCGTGATCTCGGCCGAGAACGCCTGGCCGTGCCACGGAATCGGCTCTGGATCGACCCCGCCCAGGTTTCCGACGTCGCTGCCCCCGTAGTAGGAGGAGTCGGTGTTGAGCGCCTCCCGCCAGCGCGTGGACCGTGGCAGGCCCAGCCGGTACCCGTAATGAGGCACCGGCGACAGGTTGGCCACGAACACGACCAGGCGGCTCGAGTCCTCCGAGCGGCGGGCGAAGGCGATGATGTTGTTGTCGGCGTCGTTGGGCTCCAGCCACCAGAACCCGGCCGGGTCGGAGTCGAGCTCATACAGCGCGGGCTCTGAGCGGTACAGGCGGTTGAGGTCGCGGATCAGCGCTTGGATGCCCGCGTGCTCGGGCTGCTCGAGCAG
>JAXDGI010000187.1:0-6059 GCA_034665145.1 Solirubrobacteraceae bacterium | reverse complement strand
CTGTGTTCAGACTGTGCCCTTCGGGACGACCCATTCCATGACTTGGCCGGTGACCGCCGCGATCCGCTCGAAGTCGTCATCGTAATGAAGGACGATCAGCGACCCTCTCTCGGCGACCGCCGCGATGATGAGGTCGGGCAATGCGACCCGGTGGCGCCCGCGCAGCGCAAGGGTCCCCATGACCTCGATCGCACGATCGAAGTCGGCTTGGAGGATCGGAACTCGGTGGAATCCTGTCCGCTCTTCCAGGAGCGCTCGAAAGTCGTCGCCACTCCGCGCGCTGTACAGAAGCTCCAGGTCGATCAGCGAGCAGGTGGCAATTCGCCCGTCCAGGAGCAGTGGCTCGAGCACCGCTGCCACCTCTCGGACTGCTCCTCGCGCGAGTGCGCTCTTGTCAGCGAGATGTGTGGGTCTCAGCGCCACGCGCCAGCCATGACGTCCGGCTGGTCGAGGTCGAGGCCCTTCATGGTGCGAAGGCGCTCGGTGAACCGCCGTCGAGCCTCGGCGGCGATCACCTCGTGAAGGGCTCCGTCTACGGTCGCCTTCAGCCCGTTGGTCCCCAGCACCTCAGCAGCCCGGCGGACCAACTCGTCATCGATCGCCAGGGTAGTCTTCCGCATGACGTCAGTGTATCTCATGTCTGGATAAGTGGATAGCTTAGATGGCACGCGTTGGATATCCACCGGGGCGCGGGCCCCGCTGCACCGGGCGCCAGCCCCCCGCTGGAGCCCGCTGCTCGAGGGGACGGACAGAAGCGCCAAGACGTGGCGGAGGAGGTCGGCCCCGGGTTGGTGCAGGCGCTGCGTCGGGAGGCCCAGCGTCCGTGCGGGTCGCCTGACGACCTACCGCCGGGCCTACCGAGGCTTCGTTCGGCCCTGACCGCGAGCCCTCGACTCCCCCCAGCTGTCGTAGTCGACCGTCACCGTGTCTTCGCTCATCTCGCTGGGCGCCCCTACTCTCCCCTCGATCTCGACACCGGCGGTCTCGACGCCCGCGGCCGATGACGTCCTGGCCGACCTCCTCGGTCTCGCCCAGGACGCAACGCTCGTGGGTCACAACGTGATAGACGCGGCGCTCCCCCAGATGGGAGGGCGCCGGCCATCATGTTTGCTGGATGGATCAGGGGTGGTGGGCCTTCAGCCAGTGGTTCACAAGGGTGACGACCTGGAGGTGATGAGACTCGAACAAGGGGTAGTGGGACGCCTGCGGGATCATCTCCAGCGTGACGCTCGGGCTGCCGGTCAGATGTGCCGCCTCCTGCTTGCCGGCAGGTGGCGGGAACACCACGTCGCTGTCGCCGAAGAGAATCAGCACCGGCGCGTCGATCTGGGGCTCGCCGGCCTGGTCAGCCTGGATGCCCGCCGGGATCGACAGGATCTCGCCGCAGGGATCGGGATGCATCGGCGGCACGGCCTTCCTCACCTCCGCGGTGGCGCTGTGGAAATAGAACTCTTCGCGGTCGTTGAGGGCGAATGCGGCATAGCCAGGCGTGCCGGGATCGCCCCCCTGCATGCACCGCTTGACTGTGTCGCTGTACACCCGCGCAGTGAACGGGCCAGCGACGAAGTCGCCCCAGGCGAAGTTGATCACACCGTCCACGTCATGGAACGTATAGTCCTCGATCATCGAGGCCATCCCACCAACCGAGGCTCCACCGACGAAGACGTGGGAGAAGGCCGGAGGCTTGCCCGACTCCGCCTGGTAATGCCCGCTGCGGAGGTCCTGCACGATCTGGTGGGCCACGTCGGCCGCTGAGCCGAAGCACATGTCCATGCCAGGTGGCCTGTCGCTGCTGTCGAAGCCGAGCCGGTCGATGATCACCGAAACATTGCCGAGGGCCGCTTCCTGTGTGGCGTAGTCGTAGCCCGAGAGCCCCTTGAAATTCCAGTAGTACTCGCCGAAGGTCACTGCGTGCAGGTACAGCGTCGCCGTGTCGGGGTTCTCCAACGCGGCCTTCGGCGCCACGATGTGCCCGCGAACAGCGTAGTTCTTGCCGTCTGCGTTGCACCGCACCGAGGTGTTGTTGCTATTCACGACCTGGAAGGAGACCGGCAGCTCGACGATCGAGGCGGCGGTGTCAGCACGGGCGGTCGGGGCGGCGGGTGACGCCGCAAGAGCGCCCGCGGTGATCACGAATATAGGAATAAGCAGTACTCTTGGTCGCATGGTCATCGCTCCAACGTGATCGACCGTCGAGGCGGGACGGTCCGCGACGCGGTTTCACCACGACACTACGAAGAACCCCGGGGCCCGGCATCGGGAGAACGGCGCATATCTCCGGAGGTCGATCGGGTGACCCGCAGTCGCGGCATGGAGCATTCGCTCCATGCTATCGGCGTCTCAGACGATCCCCTGCCGGTGTGCGAAGGAGGTCGCGGCCGCCCGAGAGCCCACGCCCAGCTTGCCGAAAATGTTGCTGAGGTGGCGGTTGATGGTCCGCTCGCTGAGGTGGAGGTCGGCGGCGATCGTCCGGTTCGTGCTGCCAGTCGTCACCAAGCGCAGCACCTCGGCCTCCCGCTCGGTCAGCCCGCCAGGCAACGGCGTGACCACGCGCCTCGCCCCGACGCGAACGCGCTCGTGGGGAGCCAGTCTTCGCAGCAGGTCGAGGGCCATCCGCTCGTGCCGCGGCATTCCGATAGCGTGGTAGCCCGCGACGGCCTCCACAAGCAGGGCGTGCGCGCGCTCGCTGTGTGTGCGGGACCTACGCCCGAGCAGGAAACGCCCGTAGTGGTAGCGAGTGCGGGGCCGTTCCATGAGATGGGGGAGCTGCTCGGCCTGCCGCAGCGCCGTCTCGAAGTGTTCCTCCGCCTGCTCATCCAGCCCTGCGGCTGCGGCGGCGATCGCGGCCGCGGTTTCAATGAGCGCGCCGTCGTACTGGCGCATCAGGGTGCCGGTTCTCAGCGCCTCGATCACCAGCGGATACAGCGCCCGCGCGCGGTCGGCGTCGCCGAGAACGGCAACGCCCTCGGCGGCGAGGATGGCGAGGCTCCACTGTCCGAGCAGGTTCGGGCGGCCAGGTCGCGGAAGCGTCTCGCTCACCTGGTCGAGGAGCGCGACAGCCGCGGCGCGCTCGCCGGTCAGCGCCAGGTGCGCGATGATGAAGCCGTGGTGCACCCCGAACCAGAAGCCAGGAACTGCCAGCCGGGCCCCCTCATCGAGTTGGCGACGCGCAGCAGGCCAGTCACCGCGCCACTGCGTCAGGATCCCGGCCACGGTGTTGGCGTACGCCAGCCAGCCCGGATTCGCCATGTCACGTGCCGCGACTGACTGCGCGCGCGAGATCTCATCGAGCATCCCGAGGTCGCCGAAGCGCGCCGCATCCCGGCAGAACCCGCTGTGGTGCAGTGTCGCGGCGGCCGCCGAATGGCCATGCCGTTCAGCCAGAGGTTCCAGCTCGGCTTGAATCGCGTCGGACTCGACGAACCGGCCACGGAAGACGTGCGCGACATCGAGGAAGGCGAGTGCGGCGCACAGGTTCCACCATGCCCCTGTGCTCCTCAGCAGCTCCACGGAGCGCCGCCCTGCCTCGGCGGTGCTTCCCAGCTCCATGTAGTAGTACCGGGAAGCCGCCTGCGCCAGGCAGACCTCGCCCAGGAGCCCAGCTTCGCCCGCGGCCTGCGCCAGCGACATTGCCTCCTCCGCATCGGCGGACGCTGCCTCGAACTCCCCCTGGAGAGCGAGGCCGAGGCAACGCGCGGCGAGCGCCCGTCCGCGGTCCCCGCCGGCGCATTCTCCGATCACGGCCAACGACCGCTCGGCGATGGTCACCATCTCGGCATGGCGATGGGCGAAGAGCAGCTGCCAGGTGAAGTCCCAGCACACCCTGGCGACAGGTTCGGCGTCGCCGAGCTCCTCGAGGGTGGCGAGCGCTTTGTCCCAGCCCTCGACCGCCTCCTCCCAGCGGCACAGGCTGCGCAGCGCCAGGGCGACGTCGAGGAGGAGGTCGGCCCGTTCGCGGGCCGATTGGTCAGGCAACATCGCCAGGGCTGTCCGCGAGAGCCGCAGCGCATCCTCGAAGGCCCCGGCCTGCTGCGCGCGCCTGCCGGCGATGGTCAGCATGCACGCCGTCCTCTTCGGGTCGGCGACTGTCCCCGCCCGCAGCAGGTGGTCGGCGACGTCGGCGGCGCGCAGCTCCAGCTCGGCGGCATGACAGCCCTGCTCGAGTGCGTCCGCTACCCGCAGGTGGTACCGCTGGCGGCGCGGCGCGGAGATCCGGACCAGCAGAGTCTGCCGCACCAGTTCGTGGGCGAAGCGAAAGCGAGCCTCGCCGCGCGACGGCTCGGCGACGATGAGCCGCGCCCGCTCGGCCTCCTCGATGGCGTCGAGAAGCGTCTCCTGATCGACGTCGCCGACCGCCTCCAGCAGCCCGTATCCGAAACGCCTGCCGATGACGGCGGCAAGGGTCAGCATCCGCCGCGCCGGTTCGGTGAGCCGGTCGAGCCGCTGACCGGTGACCAGGAGCACGTTGGCCGGCACGTCGAACTCGTCAATCCGTACATCGGCGGAGATGGCGCCGCGTTCGTCGAGCAACCCGCCCGACTCGACGAGGTGGTGGAAGACCTCCTCCACGAAGAAAGCGTTACCGTCGGTCTCTGCGTGCACCGCCTCGGTGACCGCCGCCGGCGCCGGATGGCCGCTGAGGCCGCACAGCATCATCCCCACCTCTGAGGGTGAGAGTCGCGGCACCCTGAGTTGATGTGCCTGGCGTCGGCGGACCAGAGTGGTCAGCGCGTCGGCAAGTAGCGAGGTGACATCGGCGGGCGGGTCCCGGAAGGTGCCAACAATGAGGGCAGAGATGGATGGCAGCGATTCCGCCAGGTGCTCAAGGAGGAGGAGGGTGGCCTCGTCCGCACAGTGCAGGTCCTCGAGGATGAACAGCTGAGGCCGCAGCCGGCTGACCCGGGCCACGTGGTCGCGAATGCCATTGAAGAGATGGCGCCGCAGCTGGTCGGTGGGCATCTCGCGCGGCTGCGGCATGTCTGGGAACACGCGCCGCAGCTCGGGTACGACGCGAGCCAGCTCCGGGGCGGCGTCCCCGAGCGCCTCGCGGAGCGGCCCTGGGGAGCTCTCGCGCGCTGCCGTCTCGATGATCTCGATCCAGGGCATGTACGGCAGGTTGCCCTGCGGGTAGCAGTGCCCCGTGAGGACGCGGAATCCCCATGCCTCGGCCGACGCGGCGACCTCCCGGCAGAGGCGGGACTTGCCGACCCCTGGTTCACCGCTGAGCAGCGCCAGCCCACCATGGCCCGCCGAGGTCCGGTCGACAAGGCGCGATAGCTCGGCGATTTCGGCTTCACGGCCGACAAAGGGCGTGAGCACCTCGACGATCGATTGCAATGACGCCTTTACTGCCGGGCCGCCCTGCCTGGGAGGGGCACATCGTCAGCGGCCCGCATCGCCTCCACACCCCGACATCGTAGTCGTCACCGGGCGCCTGCGCCAGAGGGGGTGTGGGGCTTTGTCGACAGGTCGATGCCGTGAACGAGCACAAGACTGTTACCACTTTCGGTCAGGATCTGTCACTGACTTCACCAGGCTTCGCCAACGCGTCTCATGGCGTAACCGCGCCGAATGGGGCGAGGCGATCTGGACCTGGTGACCGCCGACCGACCTTGCTCGGATCAGCCGAGCCAGCCCGGCCGGACCAGCCCGGACTCATAGGCGAGGACGACGAGCTGTGCCCGATCTCGCGCATACAGCTTGCCCATCGCTCGGCTGACATGCGTCTTCGCGGTCGCCACGCTCACGAACAGGCGCTGCCCGATCTCCTCGTTCGGGTGGATAAGCTCTCCGTCGAGGCGATCGCCACGGACGAGGAGAGGTTTCTCGACCGGTCGCGGACCAGCGGCCACGTCATCGAGGAGCACGTGACATCTGCGTGAGTTGGGCGGCTGGTCCAGCTTGATCGTCCGGCGAATGCATGCGACCCACGGACCGGGTCGCGCCCGCCCTACCCGATGTGCTCCGTGGCGATTCGGGTGAGAGCGACTCGGGAATTGATTCCAAGCTTCTCGAAGGCGTGGCGGAGGTGTCCGCTGACGGTGTGAGGGGAGATGTAC
>JAXDGI010000186.1:0-2753 GCA_034665145.1 Solirubrobacteraceae bacterium | reverse complement strand
GCCGGCTCTGGAGGCGTGGGTCAAGGCTGACCTGGCCGCCCATCCCAACAATTGCACGATCGCTTACTGGCACCAGGCGTACTTCACCTCGACCGCAGACCACGCTCCCTTCCAGGAGATGCAGCCGGTGGTGCAAGCCCTGTATGACGCTGGCACCGACGTTGTCCTGCAGGGCCGCAACCACAACTACGAACGGTTCGCGCCCCAGACGCCGCAACGAGTTGCCGATCCAGCGAAGGGCATCCGCGCGTTCGTCGTCGGCACCGGTGGCATCGGCTTCTACTCGTTCAGGGACACGGCCGCCAACAGCGAGGCGCGCTCCGACTCTTCCTACGGTGTGCTGCGCATGACGCTCCGCGACGGAAGCTACGACTGGCAGTTCCAGAACACGGGCGGGACCGCGTTCACGGACGCGGGCACCGACACCTGCCACTAAAGATGGCCGCGAGGCTCTCCTCGGCGGCAGCCCGTTCGACCATGGCTGGGAGGGCGTCGTCGCGAAGCGGCTCGACTCGCCATGCCGGCCGCCGTCACGCGATGGCTCGTGGCTCAGGGCCAGGCACGCGCATGCTCGCGATCTCCAGGTCGACCGGTGCGACCCCGACGGCCAGCGCGTTGAAGGGTTGCGGGAGGTTGAAGCCATTGGGCGAGTACGAGCCGGGCGAAACGACGAGTTCCGCCCGGCTCACGGCACGGTCTACTTGGTCGGAGCGAAGTAGTGGTCGAGCGTCCAGTTCCCGACCGCTATCCCCGTTGCGACGCCGACCTCGTCGGCTGTTCGGAAGTGAATGCCGGACCAGACGCGCGCGTTGATCACGTCCTGCTGCATGGCCGCGGCAGTGAGGTAGTGCCGCGTTTCTGCGGCCGCTGTGGAGGTGATCATCAGATCAACTTGGCCGTTTGGATTCAGCCGGGAGAGGGTGGTGCTGAGGGCGCCGGTGACGCTGCTGAGGCCGCTTGGCCAGTCCGGGTAGGGCGGTGTGGGGATGAGAGGTGTCCATCCGGGGACTCCGGCCGTGTTGGGATTGCCGTCGGTGTCGGCCTCCTGGATCGCGGTGATCGGGCGCCACCATCCGTAGAGGAACTTGCCGTCCCAGACCGCGATGAGTGCGTCGGCCAGGCTCGTGTCCACCGCCGCGAAGAGGCGTGCGCTGTCGCTGATGTCCAGCCCTTGCCGGGTCACCAGGTCGCGAAGCGCGGCCTGATACGGCGTGACCCCGACGTCGGAGAAGAAGAGTGCGGTCTGCGTCTGGTCGGGTGACCGCAACGAACCGGTACTTACGCCGTAGTCGCGTACCTCGTTGAACTCATCGAGGTACTTCGTCGTGTTGATGGCGGGCGGCGGACCGGGCCGGAACTGGCTGGGGGATTCAAGCACGAGCGGTTCGACGTGTGACAGCCAGGGGACGAGGAATGGCGCGTTGGCCGGCGGGGCGGGCCGCCACACGCCGGGCGCCAGCGGCACGTTGAAGACGATTGACGGGTCGTTGCGGCCGTCGTCGGCCCGAAGCTGGATGATGTGGTCGGCTGCCCGTTCGCCGTATCGGATCCCCTGGTCTTTCTGCCTGCCATCCGGGATCTGCGCCAGTGACGCGGCGAATGCTGCGTTCAGGTTCGCCGTGATGGTCGGACCGCTGGTCGGAGTGTCCCCGAAGTAGGTCAGCAACACACGATGTGCCGCCGCCGCGGCCGCTGCCTCTGGAGACGCGCCCTTCGGGGCCCAGGCATGCCATTTATACAGCTCGTACTCGCGCGTGATCCCGTTGACGGCGTTGTAGACGGCTGCTTGCACGAACGCGAAGTACAGGAAGCCCTCGGCGTTGGCCTTTCCGGCTCCGTTCGGGGCGGGCCCTGCGATCGTGCTAACCGCGGTCGCGTTCCAGGCGGTGATTACGCCCGGGTTAGCTGCGACCGGCGGGTGGTGGTGGGCGCCTGCGGCGGCGGGGAGCGCCGCGATCAGAGTGACGGTGAGCGCCAGCGTCAAGATCGCACGCCTATTCATGGTCCTTCTCCTCTCGGGTAGTTCTTCTGGCCGCCAAGCGGCCACGAGTCACTCTGCGCCGCAAGCGCAAGGACAGGCAGCACCGCCCCAAGCACGCCAAGCACACCGGCAAGCTTGACGGCACGTCGCCGCGACCGCGGGCGACGCAATCCCCGAAGCCAGTGCATGATCACACCCTCTGCCGGATCCTGTATGCCAGTCGACGGCCCGAAGGGTCGGCTCGACAGTCGCGGCGAGCGAGTTCGCTCCCTCCGAGCTCTCGACCGCGTGCGCCAACGCTACGCCGAGCATGAGCGAAATGCAACTTGCAACGTTTGTGCCAGCAAATCGTGCACAATTGGCGCGCACGCGAGTGGAAGCCCGCGCTCGAAGCGGCTGGGATCGGGCACGGCACGATCTGCACCCTGCGCCACACGTTCGCGACGAACGCGATCGGCGCCGGCATCGGCCTGTTCGAACTCGCGCGGTACATGGGCACGAGCGTCGACATGCTCGACCGCGTCTACGGTCATCTCGTGGCCGGCGCCGAGCAGGCCGCGCGCGCCAAGCTCGACGCTGCTGCCGGACGTTCTGGCGTCTAATTGGCGTCAACGCGGCGCAGCCAGGTCATCACGATCTGTCTGTGCCGCATGGTTGAGCCAAGCGGACGACCGGGCTCGAACCGGCGACCCTCAGCTTGGGAAGCTGATGCTCTACCAACTGAGCTACGTCCGCGCGAGCGCGCAGCCTACCACCCGCCCACGCCCGATTC
>JAXDGI010000185.1:0-4893 GCA_034665145.1 Solirubrobacteraceae bacterium | reverse complement strand
GCATTCGGCTGCTATCGCACCGACTCGCAAACACCGATCGCGCACGCCGTCGGAGTGCTCGTGCTGACTCTCGCGGGCGACCGCATCTCTGCGATTACCCACTTTGTCGACAGCAGCGTTCTCGGCCGCTTCGGGCTGCCTCGCACCCTTCGTAGCTGATCCCATCACCAGCGCCGGTGAGGCGCACGTGGCGACTGTTGCGCTCCAGCAGCGTAACTCCGAATTGTGCCCCGAGTCGGCGGATCTGCTGGCACCGAGCGCAACTCCGCGGCAGCGCGGTGCTAGCCGCCGCGGGCAAGCGGACGCTCCCGGGAGCAATCGGCGAGCGCGTCCGCTTCGTCGCCTCTGCGGCAGTCGGGCTCAGACTTCCCCTCATCGACCGAAGGGGCCACGACGGCGCCGTGACCGCTTCAGGCGTCAAGCACCGACGCCACCGGCCCGTCGACAGACTGCCGCATTGGACGACATGCGGCAGTCCCGGTCGCGGCGAGTGCGAACGTCGACTGAGGCTGCCGTTGCAGTCGCGGGTGTCCGTTGTCAGACCGGATCGGGACCTTCAACCGCCGGCGGCGTTGTGCGTGAGGTGCCGCGGCTCCTATACCTTCGCTTGGGCAGTGGCATAGATCCGCCACTCGTGCTCGACCTCGAGGTCGACGGAGCGGTAAAGCCCGAGCGCGGACTGGTTCTCGGCCTGGACTGCCAGCGTGAGGCCGCTCGCGCCGGCCAGCCGGAGGTCCGCGAGCGCGTGCAGAAGCAGCCCGCGTCCGACGCCGCGGCGACGGTCATTGGTGGCGACCGCGAGCGTGTCCACGTAGCCGCGGCTGCTGGCCAGCAGGCGGCCCGCGATCCAGCCGATCGGCTGGCCGTGACGGCGCGCCAGAAACGCCGACGTACAGGGGCGCGCGGCCTCGCGCCAGGCATCGAGGTCGCGTTCGACGTGCCCGGGCACCGATGCCCACGCAGCGTCGATGTAGATCAATCGGTGCACCGCCTCGTCATCGTCGCCGAGTCGGTATCGCGCCACCTCGACCCCGTCGGGGAACACCGCGGCGGCCAACGCGCCCGCGCTCTCGGAACGCGCCAACAGAAACGACGAACGGCGGTGGCGCAGTCCGTGGCGCTCGAATGCCGCGATGCGCGCGGCGTCGCCCGCGAAGGTCATCAGTTCGACCACCTCGCGCTGCTCGTCAAGCCACGGCAGTAGCTGGTCAGCCACCACGTCGGTCCAGGCCGGATCGGCCAAGAAGACCGCCAAATGTCGGCCGGGCGAAGCGAACCCGCGAACGCACTCACCATCATCGATGGCCACCACGCCACGGCTCACCCCACCCTCATCATCGACCCACTCGCCGACCTCTCCGGGGCTGATCTCCGCCTGACCGAACCACACGATCTCCTCTTGGACCCCGAGCGCGAAGACCACGTCTCGGTCGGCGTCCGTAGCCGAGCGGATCATCATCACGCGAGCCTACTCACCGTGCGCCACCGCGAATACCGCATCCCGTCCAATGCGGCAGTCTGTCGACGGGCCGGTCGCGTCGGTGCTTCACGCCTGAAGCAGTCACGCCGCCACGGCCGCCGCCTGAGGGCATGACCACCGTCGCGAGTCACCTCCATAAGATTGCCCACGTGGATGAGGACGATCTTCTCTGCGGTGGTCGATGCATGCCGTTCATTGATCCGCGACCGTTTCCATGACGAGGATCACCGCGGCGCGGCAGCGATCTACTCCACGACGGAAAGATCGTGACGCGCACTTCGCCCGACGCGAGCAATTCCTTAGTCGAGGTCTGCCATGAGACCGAGCCGTACTGTGCGGCATTTCGGCTGGGTAGGTCCATCGTCGCGTCGGTGCGCCTGCTTCGAGAGCCGGGTGGCAGGAGTGGTCCTCAGCCCTTGCGGGGTCTGTCGGGAGCGACTAGCCGTCCATGGCCCGAACGTGCTCGTCGCGGTGGCTGGCGCTGAGGACCCAGCACTGGTCGTTTGGAAGCCGCTGAAGGAGGTCCTGCCCGAGTGCTGGATGACCGTCTTTCCTGACGAGATCGACGCGGCCTGGACTGACTGACAGGCGTGGAGATCTGGCCGGACGCGCGGTTCGGCCCAGCGCGTCTGCCGGGAACGCGACCGGGCTGGACGCCGCATGTGGCCCCGGCCGCCAATCCGATGGCGGCGCTAGGGCGAGCTTCGCCCAGTTGCCTCAGCCTCCATCGTTCGAGTCCGAACACGGTCCACGTCGCTTTAAGGTGCACGGGTATTCAGCGCCATGGCAAGAAAGCTCATGCTCGCGGCGCTCATCTGCTGGCCCTTGCGCGTGATCGCCGCGTAGCGCATCACGGGAGGGTTGACGATTCGCAAGTAGGCGACGTCAGCCGTGATGGACGCGAATCCCCCCGGGACGATTGCAATCCCAAGGTCGTGCGCCACGAGGTTCAGAAGACCGATGATGTCGTCGACCTCAAACGCCACCCGGCGGTAAATGCCCCGCGCGCTGAACAGGCTGTCAAGGGTTACCCGGGCGGCCCAGCGAGGTGGAAAGTCGATGAAGGTCTCCTCAAGCAGATCTTCGACCTTGACTCGGCGTCGCTGACCCAGGCGGTGAGTCCGCGCACAAGCCAAGACCATGGGCACGGCCCCTAAAGGCGTGACGTCCAGGGTGGGCGGGAGGCTGATCGGCATCGCAGCAAGTACCAGATCGAGCCTCCCCTCGTGCACCTCTTCCGCCAGGACGCTGGCCGCGTCCTGGCGCAGCCTGATCTCGACGCCGGGGTGCTGTGCGCAGAAGCTCGCCAATAGCTCGGCGACATCGACCCCACCCACGTATTGCCCAGTCCCGATCGAGAGGCGGCCACCCAGGACTCCTTGCTGCGTTTGCACGGCCCTGCGGGCCTCGGCCGCGACGGCTAGCACTCGGCGTGCGTCCTGGGCAAAGGTCTGGCCCGCGTCCGTCAGTTCGACGTGCCTCGTCGTTCGCCGGAACAGGCGGACGCCGAGATCGAGCTCCAGCGCCCGGATCGACGCCGAAAGGGTCGACTGGGAGACGTGGACGCGTCGCGCCGCGCGGGTGAACTGCAGCTCGTCCGCAGCGGCGACGAAATGCTCAAGCTGGCGAAACTCCATCTATCGACTCGCTCGATAAATCACATCGCCATATTTCGTTTGTTCTCCGCATGGCGGCAGTATAACTTTGCCCCGTTCTCGGAGCCCTTGGCCTCCGAAACGCACATTCGTCAATTCCAGGAGGCAGCCCATGGGCACGACAGCGCCTACGCCGGAAAGCACGGCGGTCACGCCTGACGAGAGGCCGGTCGTCACGGCCGCTGATACGCAGCTCCAGGGCGGTGCGATCGGACTCCGGGGTGCCGTGATGCAGTCCGTCACGTGCGTCGGTCCTGCCGTGGGCTTGTTCTTCTCGGTCCAGTACCTGGCATCGCTGTCGGGTGTTGCTGTGCCGTTTGCGTTCTTCATCGTGCTTTTCATCATGCTGATCGTTGCCGTCTCGGTGGCACAGCTCGCCAAGCATCTTCCGTCGGCGGGCGGCTTCTTCACCTACGTCAGCCACGCCATTGGTCCTCGGGCAGGATTCATCACGAGTTGGCTCTTCGCTCTGTATATGCCGATGTGCATCTGCGTACCTGCGGTCTTCATGGGCGGCGTTGTGGAGACCGAATTAAAGAGCAACTACGGAGTCACATTCCCGTGGTGGCTTTCCTTCCTCCTCGTTGTCTTCACCGTCTTGTTCATCTCCTACCGCGGCATCAAGATGTCGGCGCGAGTGCTCTTCACCCTAGGCGTCCTGGAGATCCTCATTGTCATCGCGCTCAGCGTCTCGGGGCTCCTGGATCCCGGCGCCGGCGGGGTCAACCTGTCGTCGTTCGACCCCGGGAACGCGGGTGGCTTCCGCGGCCTCTATCTGGGCGTCACGTTTGGCTTGCTGTCACTCACGGGATGGGAGGCGTCAGCGCCCGTCGCCGAGGAAACCGAGAACCCCCGCCGGAACGTACCGCGTGCCCTCCTCTACTCCGTGGTGATCATGGGCGTCTTCTTCATCTTCACCTCATGGGGACTACTGGTGGGCTGGGGCACCAACCATGTCTCGTCGTTCGCGACTTCGTCGCAGCTGCCGGCATTCGTGCTCGGTAAGAGGTTCTGGGGAGAGGCCTGGGTAATCGTGCTGCTGGCGATCGTTAATTCGACGTTCGCAATCTGTCTGTCCGCGGCCACGGTGGCGACCAGGATGATCTTTGCGATGTCACGGGCCGGCGCGCTGCCGGCACGCCTGGGCAAGCTCCATCCAGAGCACAAGACGCCGGTCAACGCCGTCTTCCTGCTGCTCGGGGTGTCGGTCGCGGTCGGCCTCTTCCTCGGGTGGCGCACCGGTACTCAGAACGAGTACTTCATGATGGGCACGGTATTCGTGTTGGTCACGACGTGGGCCTATGTGATGGCAAACATCGGGAACTTTCGCTACTTCTTCCGCGAGCGGCGATCAGAGTTCAACTGGTTCCTTCATCTCGTGTGTCCGATCATCGGCACGGTCGCCATCGCCTGGGTTGTCTACAAGTCGCTCGTGCCGCTTCCGGCCGCCCCCGTGGAGTACGCGCCCTTCATCGTGCTCGCGTGGCTGGGGCTTGGTCTGGTCGTTCTCCTCGTCATGCGGTTGAGGGGCAAGGAGGAATGGCTGCTCAAAGCAGGCAAAGCGGCCAGCGAGCACGCTGAGACGCCTGCCGAACTCGTCCACCGTCCCGTCATCTGATCTCGTTTCGGAGTGTTAGCATGGAATTGGTAGTCAAGAATGGGCTGGTGGTAACGCCGGTCGGAGTGATTCGTGGCGGTCTGGTCGCTGAGGATGGGATCATCACGCACGTCGGTGCTGACGCCACGCTCCCGGATCGT
>JAXDGI010000184.1:0-19644 GCA_034665145.1 Solirubrobacteraceae bacterium | reverse complement strand
CGGATGTCTTCCACGCCAAGGTCAAGGGCGCAAACGCGGCGCAGGCCATCGGGGACCAGGCGTGGATCGAGAGCGAGTTCATCCCTACCGTGCAGAAGCGTGGCGCGGCGATCATCGAGGCACGGGGAGCCTCCAGCGCGGCTTCGGCGGCCAATGCGGCCATCGACCACGTGCATAACTGGGTGCTCGGTACGCCCGAGGGTGATTGGGTGTCGATGGCCATTCCGTCGGACGGCAGCTACGGCGTCCAGGAGGGCATCTTCTCCGGCTACCCCATCACCTGCTCCGGTGGCGAGTACCGGATCGTGCAGGGTCTGGAGCTCGACGACTTCTCGCGCGCGCGGATCGATGCCACGGTCCAGGAGCTGGGCGAGGAGCGCTCGGCGGTCGCCGAGCTCGGTCTGATCTAGTGTCCCGAGTCACGAATTTCCGACTCACGACACGAGACAGCGAACGTCGGACCGCCTGATGGGGTCACGCGCCGCCGCGATCGATGGCATGACGATCGCGGCGGCGGTCCCGATAAGGCCCCCGGGCCGCGTGAAAGCGGGACTACGTACTCAGCCGGCTGACGCCGGATGCCAGCCCTGGCCCTCGCGTTTGACCTTGCCGTCCTCGACAAGTTTGGGCATCACGCGATAGAGATAGTTCGGCGCGATCTTCAGCGTCTCGGCGATCTGCGGAATCGTGATCCCGGGCTGTGAGGAAACCAGGTCCAGCGCCTGGGTTGAACGGGTGTTACCACCGCGCCGTCCGCGTGGGCGCCCTGGGCGCCGGGTTGTGGCTCGGCGGGCGCCGTTGCCACTGGGGCGGCCGGGACCGCGACGGTTGCCCGTGAGGGCCGAGCGCGCCGCCTCCAGGCGCGACACTTCCTGCTTGAGCTCCGCCAGACGACTATCAATGTCCCTGACGGTGCTATCGACGAACTCTGTCAACTGAGTTGCCTTTCCTATTAATTGGCATTGCCTACGAGACAATACACCCGGTCTGCGTAAATTCACTTAAACGGCGTTAGTGCAGTCTTGTCATCGCGGGGGCAGACCGCGGCCGCGGGCCCTTAGCGTCAGGTGTGCTTCTCGAGCAGGGACTTCAGCTGGGCCAAGGACTTCTTGGCCTCGCGCTCGGAAGTGGCCCCGACGATCATCCGACCGGCCATGCTGCCCAGCCGGCCGCCGGGAGGGTGAAACTCGTTTGTGTACTGAAAGAGTGTCGAACCATTCGTGCCCTCGCTGAGGGAATAGGCGGTGCGCGCCCGTGAGCGGGCCGGCCCGACGCCCTCCCACTCGGCATGGCGCGGTTCGTCGACCTTGACCAGATTCCAGTGCACGTGAAAGGTGAGGCCGCGGACGGCCAGGCACTGGTCCATGGTCGCCCCCTTATGCAGCGGCGGGCGGGAGGCGTCCTCCAGTGACTTGTGAATCGTTACCCAGTCGCCGAGGCGGGCGGGATCCATCACCGTCTCCCATACCGCATCAATGGGCGCGGCGATCTCGATCTCGGCGTTGACGGTGCTCATGCGCGGCGGACACTAACGGGCCCGGGCCCGGGAGGTGCCGACCGTGTCAGCGGGCGGCCAGTGGCTCGGTTCGTTCCCACACGGCCAGCGCGTGCTCGATGGCGGCATCCAGACGGTGCGGGCGGACGCCCAGCAGCCGGAGCGCCTCGGCGTCGCGGGGCAGCAGATCAGTGGCCAGGCTCTCCATCAGAGGCTCGATGAGTTCGGGCGCCTCGCCGGCGATGGCCGCCGCCACCCGGCTGGCGATCGGTGTCACCATCAGGCGGCGGAAGTTGACCGTCGGGCGGCCCACCAGCATCAGGTCGCGGATCCGGACGATCAGCTCACCGTAGGTCACCACGTCGGGTCCTCCGATGTCGAGGGCGCGACCGGCCACGGCTGGCTCGGTGGCCGCACCGACCAGCAGTGACACCACATCACGCTCGTCGATGGGAGCCGTCCGGTTGCGGTGCCAGGCGGGCACGGCCAGCACGGGCAGCCGCTCGACCAGTCGGACCAGGAAGCGAAACGAGCGCGAGCCAGCGCCGATGACGATCGACGCTCGCAGCGCGACGGAGTCAGGGATGGTGCCGAGCAGGATCCGCTCCACGGCGAGCCGGCTGGAGATGTGGCTCGATGCCGGGCCGCCGTCGGGGACCGGGCCGCCCAGGTACACGATCCGGCTCACCCCGGCGGCGCGAGCTGCCGCCGCGAAGCGCTCGGCCCCCGCGCGCTCACGTGCGGCGAAAGGCCCATCGCTGGAGGCTTCCATCGAGTGGATGAGGTAGTAGGCGACGTCGACCCCATCGAGGGCCTCATCCAGGCCGGCCCCGCTCAGCACGTCACCCTCGACCACCGGAACCGGAGCGTCGACCCGGCGGCGATCGCGGCTCAGTCCGACCACCTCGTGACCCTCGCGTTGCAGGCCAGGTACGAGGGCCCCGCCAACGTAGCCCGAGATCCCGGTGACGAGGACCTTCATCGCGATGCCCACGGGGCCGGGGCCAGGAAGCTCGTGTCAAGCGCGGAGGCCCGCGGTGCGCCGATCAGTCCGAGCGCGTTGTCGAGCTCTGCCAACAGGATCTCAAGCACTCGTTGCACGCCCTCGGCTCCGCCGACGGCCAGGCCGCTGACCACGGGTCGGCCGATCAGTACCGCGCGAGCGCCGAGCGCGAGGGCTTTGACGACGTCGGTGCCGCGGCGGATGCCGCCATCGACAAGCACGTCCAGGCGATCGCCGATCACCTCGACGATCTCGGGCAGGGCATCGGCGCCCGAGAGGACTCCGTCCAGCTGGCGACCTCCGTGATTGGACACGATGACCCCGGCGGCACCATTGTCGGCGGCGAGCGTGGCGTCCGCGGCGGTGAGAATCCCCTTGACCACCACCGGCAGCGGGCTCTCGGCGGCGAAGCGGGCAATGTCATCCCAGCGCAGATCCGGATCGACGAGGGCGCCGAATTCGTCGGGGGTCATCGCGCCCGAGGCGCCGGCCGCCGCCGCGCCCGTCACCGCCTGAGCGTCGGAGGAGCGCACTCCGGAGCGCAGCTCCCGTTCGCGGATCCCGAACAGCGGCAGGTCGACGGTGACCACCAGCGCCTCATAGCCAGCCTCGCTGGCCCGCCGCACGAGGTCACGGCTGACGCCGCGGTCCTTGAACACGTAGAGCTGAAACCAGCGCGGAGCACCGGGCGCGGCCCCGGCCACTGACTCGGGGGACGCCGTGGCCAGGGTGGAGAGGCACATGATCGTGTCGGTGGCGGCAGCGGCGCGGGCGGTGGCCAGCTCACCGTCGGGGTGAGCCAGGCGCTGGAAGGCGGTGGGGGCGACCACGATCGGATGCGGACGCCGGCGGCCGAGCAGCGACACCGATGCATCGCGGTCCCCGACGCCGACGAGCATCCGCGGCCGTAGAGCCAGCCGCCTCCAGGCGGCCAGGTTGTCGGCCAGGGTGAGCTCATCTCCGGCCCCACCAGCGAGGTAGCTGTGGGCGTCGGCAGCGAGCGTCCGCTCGGCGGCGCGCTCGTAGTCGGCGAGTGAGATCAAGGTGTCGTCGATGGCGGCCGTCATCTCTACCCGACAAAGCTACGGAAAATGCGAGAGCTTTCCGCCGGCGTTGCCCCGCCGCGGCAAACATCCTCCAATTTGGCGGTTTCTGCGCTGACACGAAGTTGTTGCGTTTTCCGGAAATCGTCCTCGCGCAGACCCCGCGAGTCCGCTTTGATGATCGGGCCGGACGAACGTCGGATCAATCTTCAACGGGGTGCAGGTACGTCAATGCCCAACGGTCGGGGCGCGGCGGCGAAGGCCAGCTGCGAGAACTGCTTTTTCCATGCCAACCTGCTGTGCGCGATCCCTGAGTCGGAGGGGCCGTGCGCGACCTTCCGTCCGGCCCGTCCGGAGGGATTGAGGCCCCCCGGTCAGCTGCGCTTCGTGTTTCGTCAGGAGCGGCGCATGCAGGTCGCGTGGGCGTTCCCCTCGCCCAGCGAGCAGGTCGCGCTGCACGCCTGAGCTCGACCTGGCCTCGGCGCGACCCGCCCGGGTATATCTTGTGCACCATGTACTGGCCGTTGCTCGGCGGATTCATCGCCTTCGTCCTCTTCGCGCTGATCATGGGCTGGATCATGGATCCCCGCCGTCACGGCGACGTGGACCGCGACGGGCATTAGCCGCTGACCCGGCCGGGCGCCGGCTGGTCGCCGACCCTGCCACCGCCCGGATGGCGCGAGGCCCTAACCACGCTGCACGCGCGCGTGGGCGCCATGCGGATCGGTGGCGCCCGTCGCGGACCGGTCGGCCGCGTCTGCGCGCTCGGCGTGGGCCCCCATCCAGTTGGCGCCGGCCGTGTCGGTGGCTCCGTGGATGAGGATCGAGCAGAACACGGTGAGCGCCGCCAGGTTGAAGATGGTCGTTCCGCCACGGAGGTGGTCGCTCAGCACGATTAGCGAGAAGGTCATCGTCGCGACGCCCTTGGGGCCAAACCAGGACATGAAGGCCCGCGTGGCCGTGTCGGTGTGGGTGCCCGTCAGCGCGGTGAACACCGCGACGGGCCGCGCCACCAGCAAGGTCACGGCGGCGACACCGACGGCCGCCCAGCCGGAGGCGAACAGGCCCGAGAACGTGAGCAGCGCTCCGAACACGACAAAGATCCCAAGCTTGACGATCTCCACCAGGTCCGCGGACTGGCGCTCGAAAAGAACGCGGAGGTCGGGGCGCCGGATGCCCAGGACGATGGCGGCCACGTATACGGCGATCAGGCCGTTGCCGTGGGGCAGGAGCGCGGCCACTCCGTAGGCGGCGCAGGCCACGCCGAGGGCATAGAGCGCCTTTTGGTGAGCGGGGATGTCCACGGTGAGTCCAAACCGAGCGTCGGTGGGCATGATCGCCGCGGCCAGCGCACCGATGAACAATCCGGCCAGTAGGCCCAGCCCCAGGTTCTCGAGCAAGAACTGCCACCACACGAAGTGACCCGCCCCGAGGGCCGCGGCGAGGACGAGGACGGCGGGAAGGGCCAGGCCATCGTTCAGGCCGGACTCGAGATTCAGCGAGTGGCGCACGAGGCGAGGCACGCGGGGGTTGGTCACCACCGAGGAGGACAGCACCGGGTCGGTGGGGGAGAGCAGCGCGCCGAGCAGCAGGCTCTGAGTCCAGGACAGTCCGGTCATCAGCCGGGCGGCCAGCGCGATGACGCCGGCGGTCAGTGGCATGGCCAGCACGAGCTTGCGCAGCGGTAAGCGCCAGTGGGTCTGAAGCATCTCGGCTTCGACCTCAAGACCATCGCGGAACAGGATCACGATCAGGGCGACCGTGGCCAGCTCGCTGACGAAACCGCTCCCAGCGTGGAAATGCAGCGCACCGATGACGCCGTCGCCGAGCACGAAGCCGGCCAGCACAAACAGCGCGGTCAGCGTGACGAAGCTGCGCCGGGCCAGACCGGACAGCAGCGCGCCCAGCATGAGCAGCGCTCCCAAGGCCAGGACCGAGTCCTCGAAGGCGTGGGAGGTGATCACCCCAGAGAGCGGAATTTGCGTATATCCCAGACCCACGAGGAATAGAGTGTCAGGCGTGGCCTCACCCGCCGTGATTCCCATGGCGGCGACGGCGGGACAGAGAGGAGAGCAGTGCGGATAACGGTGCTGGGCAAGTCACCGTCCTGGCAGGACGCCGACGGGGCTTGCAGTGGCTACCTGATCGAGGAGGATGACTTCCGCGTGCTGCTCGATTGCGGCAACGGGGTGTTCTCCAAGCTGCGGCGCGTCGTCGACTACGTCGACGTCGACGCGGTGCTCATCACGCACCTGCACGCCGACCACTTCCTCGACCTCGTGCCGTTCAGCTACGCGCTGAGCTACGCCCCCCGCCAGCAGCCGGTGCCCGTGGCCGGCTGGCCGGGAACCGACAGCCCCGCCCGTCCGGAGCTTCACGTGCCTCCGGGCGCCTCCGCCGTCTTTCGCCACATCGTCGGCTGCTGGGGCCAGCCTGACCTCATCGACAACGCCTTCGCGGTCAGCGAGTACGCGCCGCGCGACGAGCTGTCGGTCGGGCCGTTCACCGCGCGCTTCTGCGAGGTTCCGCATTTCACGACCACCTACGCCGTCGAGCTGACCAGCAACGGATCGCACCTCACCTTCAGTGCCGACTGCAGTCCGAACGACGCGCTGGTCCAATTCGCCCGCGACACCCAGCTGTTGCTGATCGAGGCCACCCTTCCCCGACCCGAGCGGACCGGCATTCGCGGCCATCTCACCCCCGGCGAGGCCGGCGATCACGCCCGCCGCGCCGGCGCCCAGAGGGTGATCCTCACCCACTTCTCCGACGAGCTGGACCGCGACTGGGCCCACGCGGAAGCCGTCGCCAGCTATGGCGGCCCGGTCGAGCTCGCCCGCGAGGGGGCTGTCTACGAGGTCAACCCGCGCGACGCCGCTCCCGAGGATGACGGCGTCGCGCGCTACAGCGAGTCGACGTAGTCGCCTGGTTGGCCGCCACCTCGGCCGCGGGCTGGGAGCACTGCGGAGCCGGGCGAAAACCGGCGTTTTGCCCACGTCCGCAACGGGCATATGGGGGTATCCTCCATCAGATCCGCCCATCAAAAGCACCGAGGGAGACAAATGCCATCCGTGCCCAAGAAGGCCCGCAAGCAGGCCAAGAAGGCCCGCAAGCAGGCCGATAAGGCCAAGGCGGCTGTTCCGTTCTCCGCCGCCGACCTGCAGAACATCACCAAAGCCAATCCCTACATCCAGCGCCTGATCGAGGACGCCGAGCTGCGCGAGAACATTCGCACGGCCGTCGACTCGGCCAAGAGCGCCTACGAGCGCTTGACCAACGGCAAGACGCCGTACCGCACGGTGCTCGAGGACAAGAAGTTCCAGGCCGACGTTCGCCAGGCCGCCGAGGCGGCCCGCGAGGCCACCATGAGCTTCACCGAGTCACCCAAGAAGGTCGCCGCCAAGCGCAAGACGGGGGGCTTCGGTCGCCGGCTGCTCGTGCTCGTCGTCGGCGCGGGTGCCGCGTTGGCTCTCAGTGAGTCGCTGCGCTCCAAGGTGCTCGACACCCTCTTCGGGGCCGAGGAGGAGTTCCAGTACACGCCGCCGGCCGCCACGCCGGCGCCGCCTCCGAGCACGCCGGTCACCGCGGCGTAGCCCAGTCTGGCCACAAGTCTGCGGACAGGGGCGCTCCTCCGGGGGCGCCCTCGTCATTTAACGACCCGTAGAATCACCAGCATGGAGGCGGCAGCTCTACGGTCGGGCTCCTCGGCCAGCGAGCTGCCCGGGGAGAAGGCGGCCCGCATCGTCGAGGCGATGCGCGCCAGCGTCGCTGTGCGCGGTATCGCCGGGTCGACGTTCGATCAGGTCGCCCGCGAGGCGGGCGTTTCGCGCGGCCTTCTGCACTACTACTTCCAAAGCAAGGAACGTCTGCTCGTTGAGGTCGTCCGGCGCGAGGCTCAGGTCCGCGGCGAGCTGCTTGACCAGGCCGTGGCCGGGGCAAGCAACGGTGACGATCTCATCGACGCGCTGGTCCGCAGCTTCGAGGACGTCCTCGCCGACCGTTCGAGCGGCGTGGTCATGTTCTACGAGCTGCTCACCCTCGCGCAGCGCAACGCCGAGATCGCCGCCGAGCTCGAGGAGCTTTCCCGAACGCTCCGGCGCCAGCTGGGCGAGGCGCTGGCTCGCGGCAGCGCCGCGGGCGTGTTCGAGCTCCGCGGCGAACCCGACGACGTGGCCAGCTTTCTCCTCGTTCTTGCTGATGGAGTGATGATCCGCCGCATGAGCGAGCCCGCGCTCGATGTCCGCCGGGTGATGGACCAGGCTGTCGCCGCGGCGCGCGCGCTGTTGGCCTGACCGCGGCGTGCGCCGTCTCGCCGCGCTCGGCGGCCTCCTGGTCATCGTCGTCGTGCTGGTTGTGGCCCAACTCGTCCTGCCCGGCATCGCGGCCCAGCGGCTGCGCGATCGCCTGGCCCATTCCGGCCAGGTGCGCTCGGTTTCGGTGTCCGCCTTCCCGGCCATCGAGCTGCTCTGGCATCACGCCGACAGCATCGTGGTTCATCTCGGCCGTTACCGCTCGACGTCGGCCGGTCTCAGCCGTCTGCTCGAGCAGGCCAGTGGTACCGATCGCCTGCGGGCCACCGCCAGCCAGCTCAGTACCGGTCTGCTCACCGTCCGGGAGGCAACGCTCGACAAGCAGGGGTCACGGCTGACTGGACGGGGCGAGATCACCGAGGCGGATCTGCGCCGCGCCCTGCCCATCCTCAACTCGGTCACCCCGGTCTCCTCGGGGAGCGGACACATCACCCTGCAGGGCAGCGCGACCCTGTTCGGTGTCACCGCCACCGTCACCGCCACGGTAGCGCCCCAGAACGGCGCCCTCCTCGTCACCCCCAACGTGCCGCTCGGGGGCCTGGCCACGATCCGCGTGTTCTCCGATTCCCACCTCGCCGTCGACGGCGTGTCGGCGTCCCCGACGGTGGGGGGCTTTGTCGCCACCGCGACGGGGCGGCTGCGCTGAGTTCAATCGGCGGTTGGGACGGCCCAGCCCGGCCCCGCCTACCGGCGCGCGGTCACACTCGCCACCCCGGCCACATTCCCCTTGGCCACCATGCGCCCGATCCCGGCCGACTGTCCCTTGAGGTAGCCATCAAAGAAGGCGGTGGTCACCCGTCCCACGATCGACAGCTGCGGCTGCTCGGAGGTGTACGGAGGAAGGTGGGGCGCGCCGAGGAGGTTGAGCAGGTACTTCGGCCGGGGTGCGGCGGCAAAGAAGTCATAGGTGAAATGAGGCCGGTTGACCGTGTCGGCGGTGCCCTGAGTGGCCAGTAGCGGCGGGCTCGAGACCGGAAAGTAGAAGTGCCCGGCACCGGGTAGTTCGGCACCCGACAGGATCGCCGCCGCCCTGATCCGGGAGTCCCGGTAGTAGCGGTCGTAGGCCACCGCCAGGGCCGTCTCACCCCCATCTGACTGTCCGCTGACCCCTATCTTGCTGGCCGAGATCAAGCCGGCCAGCGGGCCCCGGCCGGACGAGCTCAGGGCCAGCATCTGGGTGATGACGAAGCTCATGTCGCGCGGCTGGTTGACGAGATCTGACTCGTTCGGGCCGCCGGGGGCATGCTGGTTCTCCAGCGGGAACACGGGGGCGGCGACCACGTAGCCAGCCTGCGCCCACGAGCGCAGCAGACGCCAGTAGTAGGCCGGCGTCACCGCAAAGCCGTGCCCGAAGACGATCAGCGGCACCGGGCCGCGGACCCCGATCGGGTAGCGCACCACCGTTACCAGTGGCCGAGCCTGGCGCGCGTGGCCCGGATATTTGATCGTCCGGCTGCGGTCGACAAAGGGAAAGACCTGCTCGCCGACCGCATAGGGTGCGCCGCCGGCGGTGGTGCGTGCCGTGCGGCGGGGTGGGCGTGCCCCGGCTGGGCGAGACGAGGCAGTCGGTTGGGCCGCCGGACCACTCACCATCGCCGTCGGATTCGACGCCGCGGCGACGCAGCCGGCCGGCCCCGCGACCGCGAGGATCGCGATCAGGCCGAGAATGGCGCGGCGACGCCTAGCGGATATAGACGCCGAAGAAGTCGCGGTCATCGGGCGTCAGGTAGCGCTGGGACGAGCGGTCCATGCTGGCCAGCAAGTTGGCCGCACCGCGAGCGCCGGGATAGCGGTAGTGGATGAAACTCGTCCAATACGTGTTGATGTCCAGCTCCATAGCCCGGACCGCGCCCGCTCGCTTGAGCAGCGCGGCCAGCGAACTCACGGTCATGTTGTTCGCCGCTGCGTAGATGAGGTTGCCGTGGCGATCGATGCCCACCCCGGAGCGCCACACGAACACCGCGTTGCCCAACGTGGCTCCCCACTGGGGTCCTCCAGACAGGTTGGGGTTGAGGTGACCGTTCATGACGATCAGCGGCAGGTTCTGGCGGGCGTACATCACGTTCGCCGGTGCGGTAGAGGATCCCGTCCAGGCACGAATGTCCAGCGTGCCGTCCCGGTAGCGGATGATCGTGGCCAGCCCGTCCTTGAGCGGGGCGTAGGTGTGTCCGCCGCTGGCAAAGCCGCCCCCTGAGTCCACGAGCTTGAAGCCGCTGTTGAAGGTGGCTACAAGCCGCTTGCGGAGCGGCACCGGCACCTCCTCGGGGCCGCGTGAGGCCATCGTGACGTTGGGCTCCTGCGCCCCGGGGTACAGCCAGGTGCTCGTCCGCGTGTGATCGATCCAGGCCACACCGGCCACGTTCTGCGGGTAATTGGGATCGGGACGGAAGCTCGCGACGAGCACCGGGGGCCGGCTGCCCCCGTCGGCATAGGTCGCATGCCACACGCCCTCGCCGGGCAGCGCGGGATGGATGACGGGCCGAATGTTGCGCGGCCGGTAGAAATGCTGCTTGGCCGGGCGCGAGCCGCCCGAGCCCGACACGGTGCCGGGCTGGTTGGGCAACGCCTTCAGCGCCGGGCCACCCTTGGCCGGGGCGTTGAGCGAGTAGTAGATGTTCTCCACCCGGTTGACGAGGCCGCGTGCGCCGTTGTCGCGCAGCCACTCCACGGTGCGGATCGACAGGCTTGAATCCGAACGCTGAGTGAGCATGCTGGCGTAGGAGACGACGGCGGGCAGGGCCAGCAGGGCGGCGGTCAACAACGCCACCCGGCGCACGCGC
This sequence comes from Solirubrobacteraceae bacterium, assembly GCA_034665145.1. GTDB lineage: Bacteria > Actinomycetota > Thermoleophilia > Solirubrobacterales > Solirubrobacteraceae > Palsa-465. Next base: position 9,013 of record JAXDGI010000184.1, on the reverse strand, counting down.
CGGCTCCTTCGCGGGGGCCGGGCGCCGCCGCGCGGGGGGGCCGGTCGCTCACCGCGAGGCGACGATGGAGTGGGGGCTTTGGTGGGGGCCAGCATCGGGCGATCGTGTCAACAGCTTTCCGGCCTTTGGCTTAAGGACTACTGAGAGGTCGCTCATCAAGTGAGAAGCTGGCAAGCTGAGAACAAGCTGAGAACTCCCTCACCAAGGGTAAGGCACCTCTTGAGAACCGCTAACTACCTTCGCCGCCGATGAGCACCTCCCGACGCTACCCGCTCCCGCGCTGGGCGACGCCGAGTTCCCCGCGGCCCGCGGCCCGGACTCCGGTGCCTGCGGCCGCGACGCCTGGTAGCAATCACTCCATGGCGGGGACGGAGGGGGCGCCGGTGAGGGCGCGGCGCGGTCCAATCACGGCGGCGCTGGTCACCGCGCGTCCGCGGCAGTGGCTCAAGAACGCCCTGATCATCGCCGCCCCCGGTGCCGCCGGTGCCCTCGGGCGCGACGACGTTCCCGCCCGTGTCGCTGTGGCCGGCATGGCCTTCTGCCTGATCTCGGCCGGGATCTACGCGCTCAACGACTCCCGCGACGTGACCGAGGACCGGCTCCATCCCCGCAAGCGTTTTCGGCCCATCGCCGCCGGGGAGCTCTCGGTCCGGCACGCCGTCATCCTCGGCGTCATCTGGCTGGTCGTCGGGCTCACCGCCTGCTTTGCCATCCGCCCGCTGCTCGGGATCATCGCCCTCGGCTACGTGGTGCTCACCCTGAGCTACACGGCCATCTGGCGTCATGTGCTCGTCCTCGACATCTTCGTGGTCGCGGCTGGCTTTGTGCTCCGGGCGCTGGCCGGCGGTGCCGCGGCCCCGGTTGCCCTGTCGCGCTGGTTCGTGCTCGTCGTCTCCGCGGCGGCACTGTTCATCGCCGCGGGCAAGCGCCACGCGGAGTTGCTGCGCATCCAGCGGCGCGGATCGGTGGCCGGACTGGCCACGGCGCGGCGGGTCATGCGGGGCTACAGCGAGGGCGGCCTGCGGTTGCTCCTGGCCGGCAGCGGGGCGGTGGCCCTGTTCGCCTACTGGGTGTGGGCCTTCGGCGTCCGCGATGTCGACGGCGTCCCCTGGCGGCCACTGACCGCCATTCCCTTCACGGTCTGTCTGGTTCGCTACGGCATGCGCGTCCGGGCCGGGGGCGGCGAAGCCCCCGAGGAAATGGTGCTCACCGACCGGGTGCTGATCCTCGGTGGCCTGGCCTGGCTCATCCTGTTCGCGGTCAATGTCCACGCCGGCAGCTGAGCTTCCCGGCCGGGTCGCGCCTGGACCGGTCCCGGCGCCCGAGCCGGCGGCGCTGGCCGGGTGGGGTGGGGGGCCTCGGGTCCCGGCCACCATGCTGCGCCCGGCGACCGTCGACGCCCTGCATGCGGCCGTCACCACACCGCGCGGGGCCGGCGTGATCGCGCGCGGGATGGGGCGTAGCTACGGAGATGCCGCTCAGCGCCGCGGGGGGCTGGTCATCGACACGACCGCGCTGCGCCAGTTCGACCTCGACGCCGAGGCCGGCACGGTGACCGCACTGGCCGGGGCCACCCTGGCCCAACTGCTGGCCGCGCTGCAGCCGGCGGGCTGGGTGCTGCCGGTCGTGCCCGGCACGCAACACGTCAGCGTGGGCGGTGCTATCGCCTCCGATATCCACGGCAAGAACCACGGCACGGTGGGCACCTTTGGTAGCCATGTCCTGGCCCTCGGCCTGCTCACCGCGTCCGGAGAGGTGATCGAGCTCGCCCCCGACCACGAGTTGATGGCGGCCACCATCGGCGGGATGGGTCTCACGGGGGTCATTCTCTGGGCGCAGATCAAGCTCCGCCGGCTGGGCAGCGCGACCCTGTCGGTCGACACCGACCGGGCGCAGAGCCTGGAGGAGATCTTCTCCCTGCTCGACGGGCCGGGCGGCTCCCACCGGGTGGCCTGGGTCGACCTGCTCAGCCGCCGTCTCGCGCGGGGAGTGGTGACCCGGGCCGAGCAGCTGATCAAGGATCCACCCGCGCGACGGCGGCCGGCCAGCACCACGGTGCCCGCGCGACTGAACGTTCCTGCCCACTGGCCCGGCGGCCTCCTGCGTACGCCGGCGGTGCAGGCCTTCAACGAATGGCGTTTCCGCCGCACGCCGCGCCGACAGGTCGGCCACGTGGAGAGCTTTGGTGCGCACATGTTCCCGCTCGATGGGCTCGACAATTGGTTTCGCCTGTACGGCGCGACCGGCTTTGTCCAGTACCAGTTCGTCGTTCCCCGGGGACAGGAGCCCGCCCTCGAGGCCGTGGTCAAGCGCCTGCGCCGCTCACCGATACCGTGTTACCTCGCCGTGCTCAAGGATTTCGGAGTCGAGAACCATGCGCCGTTGTCGTTCCCGATGGCCGGCTGGACGCTGACCCTGGACCTCCCGCGGCGCGCGCCGGACCTCGAGCGACTGCTGCGCGATTTCGACGAGCTCGTGGCCGGCGCCGGCGGCCGTGTGTACCTGGCCAAGGACGGTCGTCTGCGTCCCGACGCGCTTGCCGCCATGTACCCGCGGCTCGAGCAATGGCGCGCAATCCGTGACCAGGCCGATCCCGAGCGGCGCTGGCGCTCGGATCTCGGTCTCCGGACAGGCCTGGTCAGCGAGTGACGACCGTGCTGTCCACGCGGGTGCTGCTGCTCGGCGGCAGCTCCGAGATCGGCCTGGCCATTATCCGCCGGCTCGCCCAGGACCAGCCGGTGAGCGCGGTGCTCCTGGGCCGCGACGGCGAGCGCATCCGCGCCGCCGCCGGCGAGCTGAGCGCGGCCGGCATCACCGCGGTCAGCACGCTGATCGTCGACGCCGATGACTTCGAGGGGCACGAGCGGGCCATCCGCGCCGCCTTCGGCGAGCCGTCCGGCGTCGATATCGTCATCGGCGCAGTGGGCAAGCTGGGGGGTCAGGAGGGCCTTGACACCGACCGCGACGAGGCGCTCGAGATCCTCCGCGTGAACTTTCTCGGGCTCGGCAGCTTGATGCTGAGCAGCCTGCGCCGGCTGCGCGATCAGGGGCGCGGGACACTGGTCGTGTTGTCCAGCGTGGCCGCCGAGCGGCCCCGGGCCGGCAACGCCATCTACGGCGCCGCCAAGGCCGGCCTCGATTCGCTGGCCCAGGGCCTGGGCGACAGCGTCGCCGGCAGCGGCGCGCGTGTGCTCGTCGTCCGTCCGGGCTTCGTGACCACGCGGATGACCGCCGGCCTCGAGCCCGCTCCCATGGCGACCACGGCCGACGCCGTGGCCGAGGCCACGGTGGCCGGACTGGCCTCTGGCGCACATACCATCTGGGTGCCGGGCAGGTTGCGCTGGGTGTTCGCCATCCTGCGCCATCTGCCCCGGGCCGTGTTCAGGAGGTTGCCGCTGTGAGCCGGAATCCGCTCGTGATCGACGCTGCGGTGGCGGTGGTGATCGTCGCCCTCATTCTCATCCTGGAGCCGGGCGTGGCCGTGGCCGCGATTCTTGCGTTGATACTGCTTGCGGTCGGCGGGATCAGCTATCTCGTCAGCCGGCGCCAGCGCCGCCCTCGTGGCAGCCGGGGCGCCCGCCGCGCCCCCCGCTCGACGTCAGCACGCTCCCGGCGCCGCTGATCCGAGTGCGCTGCGGCCCGTGACCGGCCGGCTGGTCGCCCTCGTCGTGCCCCTCGGGCTCGACACGCTGGCTGTATCGCTGGCCTTAGGCGTGGCCGGACTCCCCGCCGGACCCCGGCTCCGGCTCGCCCTGCTCTTCACCGGCTTCGAGGCCGCCATGCCGCTGATCGGCGCCGGGCTGGGACTGCCGCTGGGCCGAGCCATCGGAGCCGCGGCCGACGTGCTGGCCGCAGCCCTCGTTCTGGCCCTTGGCCTGTACATGCTCTCCGGCCTCGAGCTGACCGACCGCGACGCGGCTGACCTGCTCGCCGCCAGCCGGACCGGCCTCATCGGGGCGGTCGGGCTGGGCTTGAGCATCAGCCTCGACGAGCTGGCCATCGGGTTCAGTGCCGGGTTGCTGCGGGTGTCGCTGCTCGTCCTCGTCGTGCTGGTCGCGCTTCAGGCCTTCGTGGCCACCCAGGTCGGGTTGCGGCTCGGGGCCCGGGTGACTGAGCACGCTCGCGAACGCGTCGAGCGCCTGGCCGGGCTGGCCCTGGTCGCCCTCGGCCTCATCCTGCTCGCCGAGCAGATCTAGTCCTTGGGCGTCGCCCAGGGCGCGCGGAGCCGGCGCTCGAGCTCGCCGCCGAGCTCCGAGATCGCCACCCGGTCCTGGGTCAGGCTGTCGCGGTCGCGCAGGGTGACCGTCCGGTCCTCGAGCGTCTGGTGGTCGACCGTCACCGCCCACGGCGTGCCGATCTCGTCCTGGCGGCGGTAGCGGCGGCCGATGGCGCCGCCCTCGTCGTACTCGCACTGCATCAGCGCGCGCAGCTCGCGGTGGATCTCACGGGCCAGCTCGGGCTGACCGTCCTTGCGGACGAGCGGAAGTACGGCCACCTTAACCGGGGCCAGCCGTGGGTGCAGGCGCAGCACGGTGCGCTTCTCACCCTCGATCTCATCCTCGTCGTAGGCATCGACCAAGAAGGCCAGCAGCGCGCGATCGGCCCCGGCGGCGGGCTCGATCACGTGCGGGACGTAGCGTTCGCCGCTGGCGCTGTCGACATATTCGAGCTTCTGGCCCGAGTGCTGGGCGTGCTGGGTCAGGTCGAAGTCGCCGCGGTTGGCAATCCCCTCCAGCTCCTGCCAGCCAATCGGATACAGGTACTCGACGTCGCTGGTCGCACTCGAGTAGTGCGAAAGCTCATCGGCGTCGTGGGCCCGAAGGCGCAGATGGTCCTCCCGGATACCCAGGCGCGCATACCAATCGAGGCGCTCGTTGAGCCAGTGTTCGTGCCACTGCTGAGCATCAGCCGGCGGCACGAAGAACTCCATCTCCATCTGCTCGAACTCCCGCGTGCGGAAGATGAAGTTGCCGGGAGTGATCTCGTTGCGAAAGCTCTTGCCGATCTGGGCGATGCCGAACGGGGGCCGCTTGCGCGAGAACTGGAGGTAGTTCTTGAAGTTGAGGAAGATGCCCTGGGCGGTCTCGGGCCGCAGGTAGACGGTCGAACCCTCCTCCTTGACCGGCCCGACCGTGGTTTCGAACATGAGGTTGAAGTCGCGAGCCTCGGTCAGGTCGCAGTCGGGCGTCTCCCCGGGATGCTTGGAGGGCTTGCGCCCGCAGGCCGAGACGTCGATGTGGTCGGCCCGGAAGCGCAGCTTGCATGTGCGACAGTCGACGAGCGGATCGGTGAAGCCGGCGAGATGGCCACTGGCCTCCCACGTGCGCGGGTGCTGAATGATGGCCGAGTCGAGCGCCACGACATCGTCGCGCTCCTGCAGCATCGAGCGCCACCACTGGTTCTTGACGTTGTTCTTGAGCAGGACCCCATAGTGGCCGTAGTCGTAGCTTGAGCCGATCCCCCCGTAGATCTCACTGCTCTGAAAGACGAAGCCGCGCCGCTTGGCCAGCGAGACGATCTTGTCCATGGTCACCATGTCGGTCGCCATCAGGCGGCCGATGCTACCCGGGACGCAGAGCCCGCGGGACTCAAGCCGCGACGGGCGCGGGCCCGGCCAAGGCCAGCACGGCCTCGGCACCGACGGCCACCGCCGAGGCAACCCGGCCGTCGGCGCTCACGAGCATGGCGGAGGGGGTTCCCATGGCCCCAAATGCCTTGCCCGCGGCAAAGCCGTCATCGAGCAGGACCGGGGCGCGCAGGCCCATCGCCCGGTTGGACGCCGGGCGGCCGGTGGAGATGACGAGCAGGCCGTCGACGCCTGCGTCGAGTTCACGCAGCGAGTCGAGCATCCGCTCACAAAAGCCGCAGTCCGGGTTCCAGAACACGATCAGCGCCTCGCCGTCGGCAAGCTTCTGCGAGAGGCGGACGATCTTGCCGTCCAGGGTCCGCAGCGCTGGATCGGGCGCGGGACCGCCCACGGGCGCGGCGGAATGATGCACGGGAAGGACCTCCTCCTGGGCGCCTGGGCCGACCAGCTCGCGGATCTGTTCCTCACCGGCGTGGACGGCGCTGGCCACGGTTCCGTCGGCGGCAATTACGACCGCGCTCGGCGTGGCCGTCACGGCAAAGCTCTCTGAGACCTCGCGGTCTGACTGGATGAAGATGTCGGTGAGGCCGTGCTCGGACGCGTGGGCCCGGTTAGCCTCAGGCTCACCCCGGCTGATGAGCACGGGGCGCAGACCGCGCGGCCGCTCGCGCTGCCAGTCGGCGACCTGAGGCAGCAGCGCCGAGCACGGCCCGCAGGCCGGGTCTGAGAAGACCAGGAGCAGCTCGCCGTCGCCCCCGGCCCGCAGCTGATCCAGGGTGACCGCCGTCCCGTCGAGCCCGGGCAGCGTAAACGCCGGTGCCGGGGTGCCGACGGCCAGACCCTCGGTCGCAGCATGGGCGCGAACCTCCGGGACGACGAGGCCGCTTGTGCTGAGCACATCCTCGAGCTCGTCGATCCGTAACAGCAGCTCGCCGTTGCGGCGCAGGAGCTTCAAGACCAGTGCGCCGCCGCCAATGACCGCCGCGCTCAGGCCCCCGGCGAGCAGCAGCACCGCCACACCGCCGGCGGGCACGCCGGGGATCCAGTTGGTCGTGCTCGCTCCCGGCCCCCCAAGCAGTGCGGCCGCGGCGGCAACGGCCAGCACGAGGTTGCGGACCAGGGTGCGGGGTCCGGCCGGCTCGGAGTGGATGGCGCCGAAGCAGTGGCAGTCGGGGGCCTCACCACGGATCAGGCTGCGGGTGATGGCAGCGGAGAAGACCAGCATCAGGCCGAGGGCGAGTCCCGCTCCGAGTGAGGCGGTCGCCGACGGGATGAGCAGCCCGGCCGCGGCCAGCTCAACGCCCGGCAGCAGTGTGGCCACCGGGGCGCTCACGGGCTCGGGCAGGCCGAAGTCGGTGACCGCCGTGCGCGTCCCGTCGCGGTCGGCGAGCTTGGCCGCGCCGGCCACGGCCAGGACGACGATCAGGATCAGCCGGAGAACGAGGAGAAGCTCGGGCACGGTCTCAGTTCCAGGTCGGATCGCTCGCCGTAGGGCAGAAGGGGGCGCTGTCGACATGGACGTAGCCGGCGATCGAGCCCGTGTAGCCCCAGTAGACGTATCCCAACCGCGTGCTCAGGCCCACGACCTCGCCCCCGGGGCACGAGGCCGTGACGGTCTTGGCACCGGGCGCGGCTGCCCCCGCGGCCTCCTTGGCCAGGGCCAGGCTGTAGGTCGCAGCCCGCCCCGGGTAGCCGAGCGCGGTGCAGTCGTAGTAGTTCTGTCCGACGCCGTTGTTGTGCACGGTCTGGCAGCCACCGTCGGCACAGCAGGCGCTCCCGGCACAGCACCCGCCCGAGCAATCGGTCGTGCCCGCGGGGCAGCCTCCGGCGCGGCAGGCGCCCTGTAAGCACACCGTCCCGCTGGGACACGTCTTCCCGCAGGCCCCGCAGTTACCGCCGCTGGTCTTCGTGTCAACGCAGCTGCGTCCGCAGGTGGTCTGACCAGGGGGGCACGTGGTCGTGCAGGTGTAGCTGGCGCAGACCAGGCCGGCCGCGCAGACCGTGCCGCAGGCGCCGCAGTGGTTGGGGTCTGAGCCGACGTTGACGCAGCTTCCGTTGCAGTTGACCGTGCCCGAGGGGCAGCCGCCGTTCGAGCAGGTGCCGTTACTGCACACCGTGCCGGTGGCGCAGGTCGCGCCGCACGCGCCGCAGTTGCGGGCGTCGGTCTTGAAATTCACGCAGCCGCCATTGCACTGGGTATAGCCCGAGGGGCAGGCGTCGAGGCAGCCTCCGTTGTGGCAGACCCCGCCCGCGCCGCACTTGCGACCACACCCGCCGCAGTTGTGGGGGTCGCTCGTAACGGGAATGCAGGCGCCCGAACACAGCGCGTCGCCCGGCGGGCAGGTGGCGATGCACTTGCCGCCCTGGCAGTGTTGACCCGCGGCGCAACGATGCCCGCAGCGTCCGCAGTTGTGAACGTCGGTCTTGAGGTGAACGCACTTGCCCTTGCAGCGCACGGTTCCCGGCGCACAGCCGCAGTGCGGCTTGGGCGGGCGACGCTGGTGCTTGCGGCGCTTGGGATGCAGGCAGACCTCGCCGGCCGGGCAGCATCTGCCGTTGCAGCGGATCCGGTGGTGCGGGCAGCGCTTCTTGCTCACCCGGGCGAGGGCCTCGGACGGGCTGAGGGCAATGGTCGCCACGAGGGCGGCTCCGCCTTTGCGCAACGCCTGGCGACGCGACATTCCGCCGGCCAGATCGCGCGCGATCGTTTCGAGCGCTCCCTCGGTCGGCATGGCTAGCGGCACAACCCCACGATGTCCCGGTTATCGGCAGCGGTCCGGCGAAACCTGAGGCTTGTTCTGATGGCCGCGCTTGGCACTCACCCGTGGGGAGTGCCAGACCCCTCGGCTATATTGTCCGTTTGATGCCGATCTACGAGTACAGGTGCGAGAACGGTCACACGTTTGACGTCCGGCAGAGCTTTTCCGACGGTCCGGTCACCACCTGTGAGGTCTGCGGCGCGCCCGTCCAGCGGGTGTTTCATCCCGTTGCCGTGCACTTCAAGGGGTCGGGCTTCTACAACACCGACTACGGCACCCGCAAGCGCTCGCGCGAGATGAAGGAGCACAACGAGTCCTCGGACGGCAAGGGCAAGAGCGACTCCACGAAGAAGTCGGACTCGGATTCCAAGCCGGCGTCGAAGTCCGAGTCGGCCAGCACGTCGACCAAGACCGACTGACCGGCTCAGCCGTTCACGAGCTTGTTGACGGCGCTGCGGACAGCGCCGGGCGTGACGTTCAGCGCCGAGCCACCACCGGGAAGCGTGGTCGATCCGCTTGGCGTCAGCACATTCGGCGGGGCTGAGCCGCCGAACTCCGCGGCGGCAAACAGGGTCAGCAGCGTCGGGCCGCCCATGTCGGTGCGCAGCACCTTGGGGGCGTCCCACGACGCCCACGGCAGCCGGAAGAAGGTGCCGACCGACAGCAG
>JAXDGI010000183.1:0-22747 GCA_034665145.1 Solirubrobacteraceae bacterium | reverse complement strand
TTCATGATCACCCGGGCGGTGCTGGACACCCTCGGCATCGGGCTGGAGCCGGTCCACTCCTACATGTACCGGGCGATGCCCACGCTCGAGGAGCTCGAGCGGTGGGTACTGGACGAGCTCGGCGGGGCGCTCGATCCGGCCCGCGTGGTCCGCGCCAACGCGATCGCCGATGGCTCACCGCCGGATGAGGCCCGGCTCGAGCTCCTGGGGCGGATCGACAAGGTCCCACCGGTCCTGTCGGCCGATGATCTGCGGTCGTGGGAGCGGGACGGCTACGTGATCGTGCGCGGTGCGGTGTCCCCCGAGGTGTGCCGCAGGCTCGAGAAGGCGATTTGGGGCTACCTCGGGGCCGACCCCGACCATCCCGACAGCTGGTACCGGCTCGAGCTGCCGCAGGGCGTGATGGTGCCGGTGTTCCGCGCCCCCGGGATCGAGGAGATTCATGCCTCCCCGCGGATCCACAAGGCCTTCGCACAGCTGGCCGGCACGGCTGACCTGGTCATGACCGCCGACCGCTGCGGCTTCAACCCGCCGATCCGCGACATCACGGAGTTCCGCGGCCCGAAGCTGCATCTTGATCTCGACAGCTTCGACCCGCCGGTCGTTCCCTACCTCCAGGGGATTCTCTACCTGACCGAGACGAGCGCAGACCAGGGCGCATTTCGCTGTGTTCCCGGCTTTCATCACCGCATCGATGCCTGGCTGAGAGAGCTGCCGACAGGCGCAAACCCCAGCGTCCAGGACCTGGAGGTCCTGGGACCACAGCCGGTGGCGGGTCAGGCGGGTGACCTCATCATCTGGAGCTCAGCGCTGCCGCATGGTCCCGGTCCGAACTTCGCACAGCGCCCGCGGATCGTGCACTACCTGACCATGTACCCCACGCCCGCGCCGGCGTGACTGGACTCAGGCCGCCCCGGCCCGCCGCGGCCCGGGCGGCCGTTCCAGTCTGAACGCGAGCTGGTCGGCCGCGACTGCCATGAAGCCAAACCGGCGGTAGAGGGCGTGCGCGCGCGGGTTGCTGGGGTAGACCGAGGCGCGGATCGTCCGCCGCTCATGGTCGGCGACGCGCAGAAGATGCGCGAGCACGACGCTCCCGATCCCCTCGCCCCGGCACTCCGGCACCAACCCGATCTCAATCAGATGCAGCACACCCGTCTCACGGGCGGTCACGAGCATTCCCACGGCGCGGCCATGAAGTAGGACGATCTGCTCGTCGGGTGGAGGCGTGCGTGCGCGCCAGGTGCGCACCGCGGAGCTGGCCTGCTGTTCGAGCAGGCGCGCGCCGACATCGGCCCCGGCGATGGAGCGGTTCGCCGCCACGAGCCTTAGCAGGAGGGGTTCGTCGGCGGCCGCCGCGCGACGCAGCGCCACAGACCCGGTGAGCGCTCGCTCGGTCAGTTGCGCGACGGAAAGATCCCCTGCAGCGCGATGATGAAGCTGACCGCGAGAAATGGTTGGAGATTGGGGTGAGCTTGGTTTGAGCCGGCGAGCGCGATTGCGTTGGCGGCCATCTGACCGGTGGCAAAGCCGGTTGTGTAGCTGCCACCCTGGGCGGGGATTGAGCCCGAGGGTGAGCTCGTCGTCTGGCTTGTGCCGACGTTGACCTGGTGCCCATGCGCCGGCAACTGGCCGGTCGTCAGGACGACGCTATCGGTGCCCCCGCTCTCGCCCAGGGTGTGAAAGGAACCTCCGGGATTCTGCCCGACGTGGATCGGCGCCCGGCCCCGGAGGTCGGGCAAGGCGAACGTGGTCGTGCCATTCCCTCCGTATGTGGTGCCGAGAAGCGAGAAGAGCGCGGTGTTCTGGCTGATGGCCAGCTGCTGGCCGTCGCAGAAGGCGTAGCCCCGGGGCGCGAAGTTCCCCCCGAACATGAAGATCGCTCCGATGAATTGGTCAGTCGCCGTCATTCGGCACCTCTCAGGCCAGATTTGCGCGGTTGATCACTACGGCATAGTCCTGTCCCCGCCGGCCCGTACCGGCCGGGGTCACCAGCAGGCGCTGCGAGAAGCCCCGGGGATGGCGCACCGTCATCACGGATTGTCCGAGACCGGCCGAGCCGTGCGGCGCGTGGAAGACAAGTATGAATGCTCGCTCAGACCCGGCCAGGCTTCGCGGCGCGGCAACATCCTCGATCGCCGCCAGGGGGATCGACATCCGTGCGCTCGGCCCCGTAAATCGGAAGCTCTGACCCACGAAGTCTCGGTAATCGGAGCGCCGGAGCCCGGCCGATGGCTTCCCCGCGACGGCCGCCTGGCCGCTACTCAGGCCCTGTCCGACGGTGAGCGCAGCGAGCACGATCCCGGCGCCCTCCAGCATCCGCCGTCGTGTGATCAGCTCGACGCCGCTGGGGAGCGCTAGCGGTACTGCGCGGTCCATCGCACGTACTTGACGAAGGAGCCGGTCCCGTTGCTGACCAGCACTGTGATCCGGTCGCCGGCAGCGAAGCTGACTGAGTCAGTCCCGTCGCTGCAGGTCTGGGCGTTGCCGGGGGGTCCCGTGGCCGTGATCGTGCACGTGACAACAGTGCCGGCATCGTTCTTCTCGATCGTCAGTCGCAGGTTGCCGCTGGTCGCGTTGGGAACTGCTGAGACGTTGAAGTCAGACAGTGTCCCTGCCGTGGGCATGACCGCATCGCCACCGCCGGTCGCCGACGGAGCCGGGTTGGCGCCGCCACCGAGGCCCAGGAACGAGGTCGTCTGCGCGCCATCGATGAAGTCGCCAGACCCGAACAGCATGGTCGCCCCGCCGGCGGGGCCGGTGGGGCCGGTGACCCCGGCGGCTCCTGTTGCCCCGGTCGCGCCGGTGGCGCCACTGGTACCGCTCGCTCCGGACGCTCCGGTCGCTCCGGACGCACCGGTGGGCCCCGTCGCTCCGCCTGGGCCGGTGGGTCCGGTCGGCCCCACGTTGCCCTGCACGCCCTGGATGCCCTGGTCGCCCTGGGCCCCGGTAGCCCCGGTAGCCCCGGTGGGCCCGGACGCGCCGGTCGCTCCGGTCGACCCCGGAACACCCTGGATGCCCTGGTCGCCCTGGGCCCCGGTAGCCCCGGTGGGTCCGGACGCGCCGGTAGCTCCGGTAGCTCCGGATGCGCCGGTCGACCCCGGAACGCCCTGGGCGCCGGTCGTCCCGGATGCTCCGCTTGGGCCGGTCGCGCCGGTCGACCCCGGGACGCCCTGAATTCCCTGGGTGCCTTGAGCCCCGGTAGCCCCGGTCGCTCCGGTGGGGCCAGTGGGTCCGGTCGGCCCCACGTTGCCCTGCACACCCTGGATGCCCTGGTCGCCCTGGGCGCCGGTCGTTCCCGTTGCTCCGCTTGGCCCGGTGGCGCCGGTCGACCCCGGAACGCCCTGAATGCCCTGATCGCCCTGGGCCCCTGTAGGCCCGGCGGGCCCGGTCGCTCCAGTGGGGCCGGTCGACCCCGGAACGCCCTGGATGCCCTGGTCGCCCTGGGCGCCGGTCGGGCCGGTGGGGCCCGTCGGCCCAGTTGGCCCGGTGGGGCCCACGTCGCCCTTGACGCCCGGCGCACCGGTGGGGCCGGATGGTCCGGTCGCGCCCCGCGATCCCGTGGCGCCAGCTGCTCCGCGCGTGCCCTGCGAACCCCGGTGGCCGCGTGGACCAGTGGGGCCACGGCCGCCCCTCGCCCCTCGGGGTCCCGGCTCGTCGGCGCGGGCCAGCGTGGCGGCCCAGCCGTACCAGAGCGCAGCCCCCGCGAGGCCCACGATCGCAGGGAGAATCCAGCCCATCCAGACGCGCCGCAATTGGCGCAGTGGCTGCCCCATTTCACCGCGAGCGTAGGTTTCGAGATGCGCCCTGTCAACGGAGCTGGACGCTTGGACGATGACCCGTGCGGGCCGGCGGTTTATCGCCACGGTGGACGGTCCGGGTGCTGCCCGCCCCGATCCCGGCGGCTACCGGGAGCTGATCGCGGCACGTCGGTGACCGTTGACATATCCGCGCAGACCGGCGTAGTGGACGTCGCCTCGGTTATCGAGCGCCGTGACCGTGACCGGCGCCTGGCGCCCGTCGCCGAACGTGACGGTGCACCGGAAGGTCTGACCGCGTTTAGCCCTGACCCCGACCGGACAGGTCGCCACCGTCATCACGTGCTGCTGCTGCGCCACGCTCACCTCGATCGCGTTCTGGACAACGTTGTGGTCGATCACCTTACCCGGAGAGCTGCCGCAGGCGGCGAGCAGGATCGCCGCCGCGGGCGCGAGCGCAAGCCAGCGCCGTGTTCCCGGGCTCAGCATCATCGGGGCAGCACCTTATCCGGAAGCGTGCGTGGCGCCCAGGCGCTCTCGACAGAAGGCCCGGTTGGCCAGCACGTGGAGCCGATGGTCGTGCGGCAACTCGTCCAGCGCGAGGAGCTCGTCGCATGCGTCGAGGGCGGCAGCGACGTCCCCGGCCCAGTAACCGGTGATCGAGAACTCAAAGCGGATACCCCAGCGGTAGATCCACCGGTGCACGAACAGCCGGTCATTCGGCATCGGGATCTCTACGCCGACGCGCGCGAACGCGTGGGCGGTGCGGTACTGACCGGCCACACGCAAGCGCCAGACCAGCTCGTGCAGCGGCTCGAGCCGGGTGGGGCGATATTCCCACGCGTCGATCAGCGTGGCCATCGCCTCCGGCCAGTCACCCCGATCAGCCCGCAGCACGCCGGCCTGAAAGCGCGCATAGAAGACCTCCTCCTCCCAGCCACCCATCTGGCCCCGGTGGTCATACCAGTGAATTGCCTGCTCGACGTCACCGAGATCGCGGTGCGTCTGGGCCAGGTAGAACACCGCGCGGCGGTTGTATGGATCCTCGCGAACCTCAGCCTTGAGCAGCTCCAGGTCGCGCAGGGCCCGCGGCGCGCTGCGGCCGGGTTCGCCGCCTCGATCGCTGTGATGGACCCACATGACCTGGGCAGGCTCGACCTCGGCGGTCGCTCCATCGATCTCCTGGAACTCGTGGATGCGTCCGACCCACCGGGCCCGTCCGGCCCGCACCAACCGCTCGCGCGACGCGACATACATGGCATCGGTGTTGGCTCCGGCGTAGTCGTAGGCGCAGAAGTACGCGGCGACGTCGGGCGGAGCTGCCGCCGCCAGCTGGCGCAGTTGGGCGGCACCGCGAATCTCGTCGTCGCAGTCGGCCCACACGTGCCAGTCGGAGACGAGTTGGTCATCGGCGAACTGGCGGGCGCGGCCAAAGTCGTCGCACCATTCGAAGTGCGCGACGCGGCAGCGGGTATTGGCCTGAGTCCGGCTCCAGGCGTCAAAGCGCTCGACCGTGTCGTCGACGCTGCCCGTATCGACCAGCACCACTTCGTCAAACGCGTCCGCGCAGGAGGCGAGCAGGCGCGGAAGCGTCTTGGCCTCGTTGCGGGCAATCAGGGCCAGGCCGATGCTCGGTCTCTGATTCGTGTCGGCAGCCGCGCCCGCAGCAGGTGAGGTCCCATTCGGCATCGCGTCGCATTGTGACCCAGCCGCCCCAGAACGCCCACTTTGGCGACCACCCCAGCCCTCGAGCGTTTCGCCCCCGGGGGCCGGTGGGCGAGGGCGATCAGCCGCCGCAGCCAACCCAGGCGCTGGCGCCCTGGTTGCGGTAGATGGTCTGAGCGCAGGCGTCCTGGCCGCCGGCAGTGGCCAGGTTGCAGCCGTAGGCAGCTGCCGTCGAGGGGAGGATCTGGTAGCGACCGGTCGCGCCCGACGACGAGTTGGTGTTCGCGGAGCCGGTCGAGTAGTTGCCGCCCGACTCAGAGGCGCAGGCGGGGACCCCGCCGCCGCCACCACCGGCGCTGGTCAGCGCGCCGCTCGAGCCCGGAGCGCCCGAGGCAGCTCCGGACGCCAGCGCCGGGGTGAGCATCCGCTCGAGCACGTTGAGCGACGAGACGGTCTGAGCGTCGGTCACCGTGCCGTGGTCCTTACGGCCGTCCTTGAGGATGTTGCGGCCGGGGACACGCGGGCCGAGCTTGTCACTGACTTCGCGATAGGCGTTCTCGTAGGCACGGGCGTGGGCTGGGGTCGGGGCCTTGGCCGCGGCGACGCCGGGAACCAGAGCGGCCACGGCGACGCCCGTAGGCATCAGGAAACGTTTCATCGTTGGTCCTCCTCACTTCGGTTGCGTCGCCCTGCCGACGCGCGGAACCCCCGCGTTCGCCAGAGCACGCCTATGGCGTTAGCGACGCTTTGTCAGCGTTTAATCAGCGCAGAGCGCCACGACTCGGCGACGCTGTTTCTTTTCGTGCGCAAGCCAGTCCAGCTTCTTGCCGAACGGCGATGCCGCACGTTAGCGAGGTCGGCCCCCGGCGTTGTGTGACGTCGGTCGCACAAACGTCGATATTTGCAGGAGGTTAACTTCGGCGGGCGGGGGGTCTGATGCGAAAGCGCGCCGATATCACCGCGCTTGACGGCGCGCCGCCGGCCCCACCCGTCACCGCCCGCAGCACGTAGCGCCCCGGTCGCAGCCGCCGGCCGTGGGCCCGGCCGCTGAGGAGCACGTGATTGGCCCCGGCACGGCCTCGATGACGAAAACGGACCGCGAGCCGCAGGACCGTGCAGCTGCGCCCTCGCCGCGGCCGGCAGTGAGGCCGGGGGGCCATGAAGAGGACCGTAAATCGGGTCACCCCGGCTTGCGAGTCGTGGTAGCTGAGTCGGGCACGGCCGTGGTGGCGGACGAGGACCCCGCCCCCACGAGCAGCCGGGAAGGAACGCGGCGTCACCCGCAGCCGGCTCAGCAACGGCCGCCTGGCGCGGCTCGCTGCGCTCTCGCCGACGCGCACGATCGGGGGCGGCTTCCAGGCGCCGCTGAGGGCTGCCGGGGCGGGTTGGTAGAGGCGCATGATGAGATGAAACCGGCCTCCCGGAGCCGGTAGCCAGTTGGCCCGCTCCGCGGCCCGGGCCGGCGCGCCGGGCTGCACGTACAGCGTCAGTGAGCCATCGGCGCCGTAGTGAAGTCCTGCCGTGCGGTCCCCGATCGCGTAGCGGTTGATCGGGTTGGCGACCAGGAAGTAGGACGCGTTGTACATGGTCAACGACCAGAAGGCTTTGACCGGCGGCAGATCTCCGCGCGGAAAGCGGATCGTGTAACGCTGGCCGCGATCCAGGGTTCGGCCGGCGTGGTCGGTGTCGGCGATCGGGTAGATGCTCTGCTGCGGAGTGTTGGCGCCCAGCAGGTCTGTGGCCACGATCGACCGCCCGAGATACCGCGTGCCGTAGGCCCCGACCCAGTTGCCCAGGATCTCCCAGCCGTCGTTGATCCCTCGGCTGGCGGAGTTGAGCTGCGTCGCGGCCGCCGCGACGATTTTCGAGCCCGCCGTTGTACCGGCCGCGATGGCGGCGTTGGCGACCGGATCGCTTGACTGCGCCGGAAGGGGCGGCGCTTCGTCAGAGAGGGAATCAGCCAGGCTCTGCGCCGGTGTTGGATGGGGCACCTGCACGCCGGCCGGGCCCATCGCGTTCAGGGCGCACCCATCAGCGCTCGGCGGCGGGTCGACGTTCATGTCCTGGTTGAGCTCGGCGATGAACTGCGCACCGGTGGGCACGTTCTTGGGAAAGGTCGGCGGGTAGCGGTCAAGGACCACGGGAGGCTGGCGTTGACC
Source organism: Solirubrobacteraceae bacterium (assembly GCA_034665145.1). Taxonomy (GTDB): domain Bacteria; phylum Actinomycetota; class Thermoleophilia; order Solirubrobacterales; family Solirubrobacteraceae; genus Palsa-465. The sequence continues at coordinate 15,168 of JAXDGI010000183.1, read as the reverse complement.
CGTTTCCCAGCCAGTCAGCGGTGTGACGGTGTAGTGCTGCTGCAGCGCCTTGACCGCGGGCAGGTCGCTGGCATCCTTGACCAGCGTTCGTCCCAGCAGCCAGACCGTGTTGCTGGGGGTATCGATGCGCGTCAGCCCGGGCGGGAGCGTTCCTGTATAGCCCGGGGGAACAAGGGCGTAGGCGCCCGCGTGGGTTCCGGTCGAGCCCGTCCCCAGGTAGCTGAACGCATTGGAGAATGCGTCGAGGAATTGAAATGTGTAAAAGCGCCCACCGGTGTCGGGCACGTTGACCACCAGCGGACCACTGGTCAGATCGAGCCACGCCACCGTGTAGGCGGTGTCGACGTTCGGCGCCACGACGGTCTGGACCGACGGGTCGGCGAGCGCCGCCACGCTGACGATCTCGTTGCGCGGAAAGTGCTTGACCGTGGCCCGCTCGACCACCTGAGGGAACCCGTACGCGTAGGCCGCCGCGGCGGCCGTGAACACCGTGCGGGCCTTGTCGCGGTCTGCAGCGGCCACGGTCGCCGCGTAGCTATCGGCGGCCGAGCTGACCGCGGCGGGCAGATAGCCGCCGAGCCCAGAGACGTCGGTGCCGAACGCGCAGGCGGCGATGGCCGGCCGGGCGACCGTTCGCGCCGCCGGCCGCCCAGCCGCGCCGGCGGCAGCGAGTAAGAGCGCGAGCGCGATCAGCGCCACAACCGACAGGCGCCGGGCCATAGGCGAGGAACGGTCGTGTCGGCGGGCCGTCATTACCGGAATTCTGCCCATTACATCCCCAGCGTGCGTCGTCGCCGCCGCGTGCCCGCCTGCGTAGGATCGCTTCGCGGATGCCGAGTTCCGCTCCGGTCACGCGCCCGCTCCGTCTGTCCTTGCTCATCATGGTCGGGCTGTCCGGGACCGTGCTCCTGGCCGGCTGCGGCGCCAGCCAACCCCCGCGGGAGATACCGCACGGCGCCCTGCCGGTAGTCGTTGGCAGCCGGCCGGTGAGCCGTGCGCTGCCCGGTGGCTTCATCGGCCTGTCGATCGAGTATCCGTCCTCAATCCGCTATGCCGGCCGCGACCCGCGTCAGCTCAATCCGGTGTACTTGCGACTTGTTCGCGGGCTGAACCCGGGGCAAGCGCCGGTGCTGCGCTTCGGCGGAGACACCGCGGACTGGACCTGGTGGCCGGTGCCGGGGATGCGCCGGCCGCGCGGGATCCGTTACGCACTCACCCGCCGCTGGCTCGCCGTCACCGCCGCCACCGCGCGCGCGCTGAATGCCCGTCTGATCCTGGGCATCAACTTCGAGGCCGACCGCCGCCGACTTGCCGGAACCGAGGCCCGGGTTCTGCTCCGGGCGATCGGATCCCGTCACATCGCCGGTTTTGAGCTCGGCAACGAGCCTGAGGCGTACGCAACGCTGGGCTGGTACTACCGGCATCACGTCGTTCCCGTGCCCGGGCGCCCGCCGGGGTACGGTCTGGCTGCCTATCTGCGCGACTATGCCTCGGTCAGCTCGGCATTGCCCCGCGGAGTCCCGCTCGTCGGCCCCGCCTCCGGCGCTTCCGAATGGCTGCTGGGACTTCATCGCTTCCTGGTCAGCGAGCCGCACATTCGGCTGGCGACGTTTCATCGCTACCCCCTGCGTCGCTGCCTCACCTCCCGCGCGTCGCTTGCCTATCCGACCATCACCAATTTGCTGCGGCCGGTCGCCTCCAGCGGCCCGGCGGCGAGTCTGCGCAGGGCTGTCCTCGTTGCCCACGCCCTGGGCATCGCCTTTCGCGCGGACGAGCTCAACAGCGTCTCCTGCGGTGGCGCGCGGGGCGTCAGTGACACGTTCGCGGCCGCCCTGTGGGTCCTGGACACCCTGTTCAACATGGAGCGGGTCGGGATCGATGGAGTCAACATCCATACGTTCGCGACCGGGCTCTACGCCCCGTTCGTCTTCACCCACCATCGCGGGCGCTGGTCGGGACAGGTCCGCCCTCTCTACTACGGCCTGCTGATGTTCGCACGGGCTGCGCCCCCCGGTTCGCGGGTGTTGCCGACCGACCACCGGGGGGGATCAGCGGTGCGCATCTGGACGACCCGCGGTCGCGATGGCCGCATCCGGGTGCTGGCCATCAACGATCGTCGCCGTCGCGCCGCGGTCACGGCCATTCGCCTGCCGCCCGGCTTCGCCGCGGCCAGCGTGCAACGGCTGCTGGCCCCCAGCGTCGCCGCCAAGCAGGGCGTAACACTGGGCGGTCAGCGCTTTGCGCCACACACGACCACCGGGGAGCTCACCGGGTCACCACGTCTCACGCGCGTCAGTCCCATTCGCGGACGGTACGTTGTCACCCTGCCGGCGGCCAGCGCGGCCCTGCTCACCGCCGTCCCGCGGTGAGTGCTGGGCGGCCACAGGCGGCCGCCCCCATCGCCCCCAAGACCATCGATTTACCGCGGTTCGGGCCCTGTCCCGGCGCCATATGCTGAGCCACGGTGGCTTCAAACCGCCCCCAGCGCTGGTCATCTCATCAGCCGAACGTGACCGGCCGCGGCATCGTGGCCGGCTACACCTGGAGGTTCTGGACGTTGGTCGTCGCGCTGGGGATCGTCACCGGGCTGGCGGCTTCCGCCCTGATGTGGATCCTGCGGCTCGTCGAACGTCTGGCCTACGGCTTTCACGCCACCTCGTTCGCCGCCGCCCTCCGGGCTTCCTCTGACCTGCGGCGCGTGGGCGTGGTCCTCCTGGCCGGGGTGCTCGTGGCGGGAGGGGCGATCGTGCTCGGCCGCCGGGCGGGCGCCGGTGCGATTGAGGTGTCTGAGGCGCTGTGGTTGCGAGCGGGCCGCCTCCCTGTCCTCCCCAGCCTGGCCCGCGGGGTGCTCTCCGTCGTCACGGTCGGCCTCGGCTCCTCACTCGGCCGTGAGGCTGCCCCTCAGCTGGCCGGGGCGGCACTGGCCAGCCGCCTGTCGGACTGGGCGGGGCTGCCGGTGTGGCAGCGGCGTCTGCTGGTCGCCTGCGGCGCGGGCGCCGGCTTCGCCGCCGTCTACAACGTCCCCCTGGGCGGCGCGTTGTTCGCGCTCGAGGTGCTGCTGGGCACGCTGGCGCTGCCGCTCGTGCTGCCCGCCCTGGCCGTATCCGTCATCGCCACGGCGGTGGCCTGGATCTTCCTGGGCACGGCGCACACCTACCACATGGCCACGTTCAGTCTCCAGGCCGGCCAGATGGTGTGGGCGGTGGTGTGCGGGCCGGTGATCGGAGTGGTGGCGATCGGCTGGGTGCGCCTGATCAGCACGGCTAACCGGCTGCGCCCCGCCGGTCACAACCGGATCCTGGCGCCGCTGTTGGTGTTCATCCTTCTCGGGCTCGCGGCCATCGGCTATCCGGAGTTACTGGGCAACGGCAAGGGGATCGTGCAGGCGGCACTGGTCGGCGGGATCTCGCTGGGTGTGTTCGCCCTGCTGCTGATCCTCAAGCCGCTGGCCACCGCGGCCTGCCTGGGCGCCGGGGCTCCCGGCGGCCTGTTCACGCCCACCCTCAGCGTGGGCGTCCTGCTCACCGGCGTCCTAGCCGGCCTCTGGGCGTACATCTGGCCCCACACCCTCACCCCGGCCTACGCCCTGATCGGCGGCGGCGCGTTTCTGGCCGCAGCGATGCAGGGGCCTCTGTCGGGCGTGGTCATCGTCCTCGAGTTGACCCGTCATTTCGACCTCCTCATGGCGCCGACGCTGGTGGCCATCGTGGAAGCCACGATTGTCGCCCGGCGGTTCGGCGCGCCGTCGATCTACTCAGCCCGCCTGCGACCCGATCCGTACGAGGCCCACGACAGCATCGGCAGCCTCGACGCCAGCGAGGAATGCCTTCCGCCCGGTCGCGGCGAGGACGCCGGCGAGCCGGGCCGGGTCTCCGGCGCGTCCGGGCATAAAAAAACGCCGGCGCGGACCGGGCCCGAGGGCCCTGATCCGCAACCGACGTCTACGACTGCGGCCGACCGCGTCCGTCAGGCGGCGCGGCGGAGCTCCTCGAGCCCCGAGCTCTGAGCCAGCCGGCTCAGGCCCTGCTGCTCGAGCTCGCGAGCCTTGCCCAGCGGTATCCCGAGCTCGATCCCCGTCTGGCGGAGATTCAGCGGCTCGGCACCCTCCAGGCCAAAGCGCAGGCGAATGACCTTGCGCTCAGGCTCGGGCAGCTGGTCGACGGCGCCATTGATGAGCGACTGACGCTCGGCCGTCTCGACCTCCTCGGCGGGCTGGGGTTGATCGCTGGCCAGCAGGTCGCCAAAGGCGGTCTCGCCATCCTCGCCGACGGGCTGGTCCAGGCTGGTCAGGCCCCGAGTCAGCTCACGCAGCTCGGCGACCTCCTCTACGGGGAGCTTGGCCTCGGCGGCCACCTCCTCATCGGTGGGCTCGCGACCGAGCTTGGTGCTCAGCTCGCCCTCGACCTTGCGCACCTTGGTCTGGCGCTGGGCGACGTGCACCGGGAGCCGGATCGTCCGACCGTGATTCTGCAGGCCGCGCTGAAGCGCCTGGCGAATCCACAGCGTGCCGTAGGTGGAGAACTTGAAGCCACGCCGCCAATCGAACTTCTCGACCGCGCGGATCAGGCCAAGCATCCCCTCTTGGACGAGATCCTCCATCGGCAGCCCGTGACCCTGATACCGCCGGGCCTGGGAGACGACGAGGCGGAGGTTGGCGTTGATCATCCGCTCCTTGGCGGCCAGATCGCCCCGCTCGATGCGCTTGGCCAGCTCGACCTCCTCCTCCGCGGTGAGCAGGGAGTGGGCGCGAGCTGCACGCAGGAACAGATCAAGGGAGTTCTCGGCCAGCCCACCGGTCTCAACACTGGTGCGCCGATTCTCTGCGCTTCCACGATGCTCGCCGGTATGGGTTGTCCGACGCCGGCCCTGACGCCGGCGGGTAGTTGTCGTGTTGGCAGCCGCATTCGCCGCGTGCTCTCCACGCTTGCGCGAGCGCTGGCTCGGGTCATTGTGCTCGCGTCCCGGCGTCGGGACCTCGCGAGCCTGGGTTTCAAAGCTGGTCAGATCATTCTCCGTGAATTTCATGGGTTTGCTCCGCATCAAATGATATCAAAAGTTCGATACTTATCGAACTTTACGGAAGCGTCGTAATAAGGCGCTAATAGCGCTCGTGGGCCGGGTTCGCCGTCGCCCGCGCTGAGCCTGCAAAAGAAGGTGCGCGCGTTGCCCGGGCCCTAAACCATCGCCGACACATGTACACCGCAGAACGCCACCGGTTGCGCCTGCGCCGCAACCCCGGCAGAGTTCCATTTGCAAGAGGCAAGCGCCTAGGAGCCTCCGGCGGCGTCGCCCGCGACGGGGGAAAAGGTGTCGCGGGCAAGATCCAGAAACTCCGAGGCCGCCGGCGTCAGCCGTCGCCCCTCGCGCCAGGCGAGGGTGATGTCACGTCGCAACGCGGGCTCGGTCAGCCTGGCCACGGCCACGTCCGCCCCTGGCCCCTCAGCGTCGGAGCGGGGGAGGATGGCCACGCCGAGACCGCGCGAAACCAGCCGCCGCACGCGTTGGGACTCGTTGGATTCGAGGGTGACCTCGGGCTCGAACCCGGCCTCCCGTCCCGCCGCCACGAGCAACTCTCGCAGGCGTGCGCCGGCCCGGAAGCTGATGAACGGCTCACCGGCCAGCTCGGCCATCCGCAACGCTGAGCGGTCACCCAGCCGGTGCCCGCGGGGCAACAGCACCACGAGTTCCTCGGACACGAGTTGGTGGAGACCAAGGCCACGGCTCTCGACTCGCTCGGTGACCGAGAGAAAGGCCAGATCCAGCTCATCCACCCGCAGCATCTCCGCCATCTCCTCGCTGCTCTGCTCGCGCACCGTAAAGCGGACATTGGGGTGCCGGTGGCGAAACAGCGCCACGACCAGGGAGATGTCCACGGGCCCCATGGTGTGCATTGCGCCGATCGTCACGTGGCCGGTGTGCATCCCCCGCAGGGAGTCAAGCTCGGCATTGGCCGCCTCGAGCTCGGCGAGAATCCGCCGGCACCGCACGACGAGCAGGCTGCCGGCCTCGGTGAGCGAGACCCGGCGCGTCGTGCGTTCCACCAAGGCCAGGCCCAGCTCGTCCTCGAGTCGCCGGATCTGCTGGGACATGGCCGGCTGGGCGATGTGCTCGCTGGCCGCCGCCCGGGTGAAGTTGCCCGCCTCGGCCAGAGCAACGAGGTAGCGCAGTTGACGGAGCTCCATAAGCGCTCATTATGAATCAGTACGAAATCTCGTCTTGGACTTCTGAGCCGGATGCGTCCATCATTCTCAGCGCAGTACCTCTCCTCCCTCGAGCGCGCCCCGAGCTCCGGCCTCATATCCCGCCGGTTCCGGGGCGCACTCATTTAACGACTCAGGCGCGGGTCACCGCCATCAGCCGAACAGCCGGACGAGGCACTCGGCGACCATCGCCGGTTTCTCTGCGCCCTTGACCTCGATTGTCACCTTGAGCTTGCCCTGCACGCCGCCGGGCACGTCGTCCACCGAGAGGAGCTCCGCCCCGCCGCGCCACTCGGCGCCTACCGGGAGCGGCGCCGGGAAGCGCACCCGGTCAAGGCCGTAGTTGAGGCCGGCGATCGCGTCGGTCACCTGCAGCAGTTGCATCGTGACGGGAGCGACCAGGGCGAGAGTGAGGTAGCCATGGGCGATCGTGCCGCCGAACGGCGATTGCTTGGCCCGCTCAACGTCCACGTGGATGTACTGATGATCGTCGGTGATGTCGGCGAACTGATTGACTCGCTCCTGGTCCATCACCTGCCAGTCGGTGTACCCGAGGTGCTCTCCGACGTGCCGGGGCAGGTCGGCCATCTCGGTCTTCAGTCCCACGCTCTGATCGGTGCTCACGCTGTCCTCCGCTGCTGAAGGGGATTGGGAGGCCATGGCTATCACAGTGCCCCTGGCTGCGCTGCCGATGAGCTTTCTCTCGGTGCTCTCAAGCAATCCGAGGGTTTGTACCGATAACGACAATATGGGCCTGATCAAACCGGTGCCACCTGCGGCCGATTGTCCGGTGTCCGCGGCGGCTGGCCAGCATTTCTCGGCTTCGCTGAGCGCTGTGCTGCTGGCGCGGGTGCGCGAGTTCGGCGGCCAGCCTGCGGTGGACGAGGTGCTGAGACGCTCTGGTGTACCTCGTGCCGAGGCCGAGCTCTCGGACATCGTCAACTGGATCTCCTACGACGAGGCGGTCGCGCTGTGGCAGGCCGGCGCCGCGGTCACCCACCATCCGTACTTCGCGCGTGCCGTCGGCGAGGACACGGCCCGCCGGCTCAACAGCTCGCCCGTCGCCGCCTTGCTGCGTTCGCTGGGCTCGCCCGAGGCCGTCTACAGCCAGATCGCCACCACCTCGGCCAAGTACTCCACCGTGGCTCACCTCGAGGCGGTCGCATCGGGTCCGGGCTTCGCACACATCCGTGCCGTGGCGACCGAGGGGTTCGAGCGCAGCGCCGAGCACTGCGAGTGGACGTGTGGCCTGCTCTCCCAGCCGGCGATGCTGTTCGGGTTGCCGCCGGCCACAGTCGAACACGAACGCTGCGCGGCGTTCGGGGCGCCGGCCTGTGAGTACCGGGTCATGTGGTCGGCCGACCAGGCCCGAACCAGCAGCGAGTCCTCGGACCAGATCGAGACGCTCGAGGGCCAGCTCGCTGCCATGAAGGAGCGCCTGTACAGCATGTTCCACACGGCGGCTGACCTGATTAGCGCTGGCCAGATCGAGGATGTCCTGGCCCGGATCGCTGACCGGGCGGCGGTTGAGGTCCGCGCGCCCCGCTATCTGCTGGCCATCCGCATGCCTGGCAGCGACGACATCCACCTGCACCACCGGGGCCTTGACCCCGACCAAGCCAGCCTGCAGGCCGAGCGGCTGCTCGACGAGCACCCGGGGCAGGTCCCGGACTCATGGCTGGCGGTACCGGTGCGCTCCAACCGCCACGAGTACGGGCGCCTGGTGGCCATGTACGGCGCGGGCTCGTCCTTCTTTCCCCAGGAGCGTGAGCTGCTCGAGGTCTACGCGCGCTACGCCGCCAGCGCGCTTGACAGTGCCACCGGGCGGCTCGAGGCAGAGCGTCGTTACCGGCAGTCCAGCGCCCTGCTCGGCCTGGCTCGGACGTTGTTGACCGCCGGCACCAGCGAGGAGGTGGCTCACCGCCTGGCCCAGGCAATCCCCGGCGTGGTCGACTGCGATCGCGTGGGAACCTACCTCTGGGATCCGGGGTGCCGTGAGCTCGTGCGCAGCGCCCTGACCGGTGTCGCCGGTCGCGAGCCGGCCCAGGTGGCCGACCGCTCGCGCTGGTCCCCGTCCCCGGGCAGCATTCTCGATCGTCTGGTCGCCCATCCGCACTCCGAGCCCCTGTTCCTGGACGAGGAGACCGGCGATCCGAAGCTGCGCGAGCTGTTCCGCACGCTGGGCTTCGCGGCCACGATTCTTGTCCCCTTGGCCGCCCCCGGCCGGTTCCTGGGCCTGCTCGCCGTCTCAGTCTACGAGGGGCCGCAGCGCCTGAGGCCGACCGAGGATCTCCTCGACCGGCTGTCCGGGGTCGCCGCTCAGGCCACGACCGCGCTGCAGAACGGCGAGCTCGTCGATCAAATCACCTATCAGGCCCTGCACGATCAGCTGACCGGTCTGGCCAACCGGATGCAGTTCACCACCGGGCTGCGCAGCGCGGTGCACGATGCCCGCGAGCGGCGTGAGGAGGTCTCGCTGTTCTATGTCGATCTCGATCGCTTCAAGCCGGTCAACGACGAGTACGGCCACGAGGTTGGTGACGAGCTGCTGACCGCCGTCGGCGAACGCCTGAAGGGCTGCGCCCGGGCCAGCGACGTTGTCGCTCGCCTCGGCGGGGACGAGTTCGGGATCCTCGTGTCGGCCCCGAGCACCAGCGATCTCGCCCAGCTTCCTGACCGGATCACGGCCGCCTTCGGCCGCCCGTTTCACGTCGCCGGGCAGCAGATCCTTCTCGGGGCCAGCGTTGGACGCTCGGTCTTTCCGGCCGATGCCGACGATGCGCAGACCCTCCTGCGCCATGCCGACGCGGCCATGTTCGCGGCCAAGCGGACCCGGCGCGAGCCGCCCCTGGTCGCGGGTCGCCCCTGGGCTGCCGCCTAGCCGGAGCCCGTGGCCGGGCGCCTATACTTGCGCAACCCGGACGAGGAGCCCCTCGCGTGCAGGAGATGGTCATTTACGGCGTTAGCTTCGACATGGTGGGCAAGCAGCCCATCGTGCTTTTGAAGACCGTCGAGAGCAACAAGTTCCTGCCCATCTGGATCGGTCATCCGGAGGCGGCGGCAATCCTGATGAAGCTCCAGGGTGCCTCCACGCCACGGCCGATGACTCACGATCTCCTGTCTGAGATGCTGGGCGAGCTCGAAGTCGAGTGCACCCGGGTGGCCGTCACCGAGTTGCGCGAGAACACCTTCTACGCGTCGATCAGCCTCCGCGCCGGTGGGCGTGATCTCGAGATCGACTCGCGGCCCAGCGATGCGCTCGCGCTCGCCGTACGCTCGGGCGCGCCGATCTTCGCGGCCGACGAGGTCATCTCCGAGTCGGCCATCGAGTTCGAGCACGAGGTTGAGGACACCGAGGAAGTGGTCGAGAAGTTCAAGGACTTCCTCGACCAGGTCACGCCTGAGGACTTCGCCTCCGACGAATAGCCGATCAGGCGCGGGCCCGGGCCGGGACTGCGGTGAGGATGCGTTGGACAAGATCGTCGAAGGAGATCCCGGCCGCGTCGGCGGCCTGGGGGAGCAGGCTCGTCTCGGTGAGTCCGGGTATCGGGTTGACCTCGAGGACGAACAGCTCGCCGGATTCGGCGTCCATCATCAGGTCCACGCGCGCAAAGCCCGCACAGCCCAGAAGCGAATAGGCCGCCACGGCGATCTCGGCGGCGCGGTCGGCGACAGCGGGCTCGAGGTGGGCTGGACACTCGAACCGGGTGCGACCGATTTCGTAGCGAGCCTCGAAGTCGTAGAAGTCCTCCTCCTCAGCCAACGCCTCCACGATCGGCAACGCCTCGGGTCCCCCGTCGCCGTCCAGCACCGAGACGGCCAGCTCACGGCCGGCGACGTAGCGCTCGAGCAGCACCTTGCGGTCGTAGGAGAAGGCTGAGACCAGGGCGGCGGGGACGTCGGCCGCAGTCCGGGCGAACTTGATGCCCAGCGCCGAGCCGCCGCGGGCCGGCTTGACGACGATCGGGAAGGCCAGCCGCTCCTGGATGGCGGGCAAGGCCTGAGCGGCGCCGAGTGACCCGAACGCCGTCTCGTTGAAGGCGTAGAAGTCGGGCGTCGGAATGTCCGCGTCGCGCATGGCGTGCTTGGCCAACACCTTGTCGGCGGCGCGGATGCAGGCCGACACGCCCGAGCCGGTGTAGGCGATGCCCATCACCTCGAGCAGCTCCTGGATCGTCCCGTCCTCACCGTCGCGCCCGTGTAGCGCGATGAACGCCACCTCAGGGGACTCGGCGCCGAGTGCTGCGACGAGCTCGGGACCCACGTCGATCGGCACCACCTCGTGGCCGAGGCGCTCAAGCGCATCCGTGACCCGCGCCCCGGAGCGCAGGGACACCTGGCGCTCGAGCGAGCGTCCGCCCTTCAAGACCGCGACCCGGCTCACCGACGGCGCTCCGATCAGCCCGCGCGTCCGCGCTTGGCCCGCAAGGGCAGGACCGCGGCCAGCCGCTCCGCGCTGGACTCGGGCGCGGATACCTCGGGCAGCTCGGGCACCTCGGGCACCCCGACCACCCCGTTGCCCCGCCCCGCCCCGCCCGTCGCCGGCGGCCGTCCGGTCAGCGTGTCGTACATCGCCACCTGCTCGCGCACGACCTCGCCGATGCGGCGGACGCCCTCGCGGATCGCTGACGCCTGCACCCCGGAAAAGTTCAGGCGCATCGAGGCCGCGCCGCGGCCGTCGACGTACGCCGCGCGCCCCGGGACGAAGGCCACCTGCTCGCTCAGGGCCCGGGCGAGCAGGTCGGTGGTGTCGATGTAGTCAGGCAGCGTGGCCCAGATGAACAGGCCGCCCTGGGGGCGTGTCCATTCGGCCTCGCGCGGGAAGTGCTCGGCCAGGGCGTCGAGCATCACATCGCGCCGGCGGCGGTAGATCTCGACCAGCGAGCGCACGTAGTCCTCCCACGGCCCGGACTCGAAGTAGGCGCCGACGAAATGCTGGGAGATGGAGGAGGAGCACAGATCGGACGCGGCCTTGCCGATCTGCATCTTGGCCGCGATCGGCCGCGGTGCCACGGCCCAGCCCAGGCGCACGCCCGGGGAGAGGATCTTGGAAAACGTGCCCGCGTAGATGACGAAATCGTCATCGAGCGAATGCAGGGTGGGCAGGGGCTCCCCCTCGTAGCGGAGCAGGCCATAGGGGTTGTCCTCCAGGACCAGCAACTCGCGATCCGCGGCGATCCGGACGAGTTCGCGCCGGCGCTCCAGCGACAGCGTGACCCCGGCCGGATTGTGGAAACTGGGGACCGTGTAGATGAACTTGGGCCGTCGCCCCGCCGCCTCCAGGGCCTCCAGGGTGCTCTCGAGCTCGTCGGTCCGCATCCCGTCGCCGTCCATCGTCACCTGGACCACGTCGGCCTGGTAGGCCGAGAAGGTGGGAATTGCCCCCGGGTACGTGGGCGCCTCGGCCACGACGACATCGCCGGGATCAATCAGCGTCTTGCACACGAGGTCAATGACCTGCTGACCGCCGGTGGTCACGAGCACCTCGTCGGGGTCGACGTGCATGCCCTCGGCCTCCATGACGGTGGCGATGCACCGCTTGACCAGCGAGAAGCCCTCCGTGGGCCCGTACTGAAGCGCGCGCGCACAGGACTCGCCGGCCACGGTGGCCATCAGCGCGGCATAGGAGTCGGGCGGGAAGGTGGAGGTGTCAGGCAGTCCCCCGGCCAGCGAGATCACGTCGTCGCGCTCGGTCAAAGCCATCAGGTCACGCATGGCGGAGGAGCGCATGACCTTGGTGCGCTCCGCGAACAGAGCCGCGTAACGCTCGATGTCATGTGCCGTGGACCGGACTCGTCGCGTCCCGGGTGTGGGGGGACGCCGCGCGCCGGGGCCGGCGCTGCTCGGACCCGAGCTCACGCTGCCCTCTCGTCTATCGTCACGCCTCGTCACGGTACAGCACGGTGCATCTCGTCTTTGACATCTTCCAGGGGATCGGTATCGCGGCGGCGGTGGGCATCCGGCCCTTCCTGCCCGCACTCGTCGTCGGCGCTCTGGCCGCGGGCGACGTCCAGATCGATTTCGCTCATAGCGACTTTTCTTTCCTGCAGCACGTCCCTTTCCTGCTCGTGATGGTGCTGGCCGCCGCGCTGCTGGCCCTCCTGGAGCGCCGCGTGGGCGGCGAGCGGATCGCCGGCAGCGGACCGATTGCCGGCACGCTGGCCGTCGCCGCCCTGATCGTCGCTGCATTGCTGTTCGGCGGTTCGCTTGCCCGGGGCGGCTATGCCACCTGGCCGGGCCTGATTGGCGGCGCCATCTGCGCTGCGGTCGGTCTCGCCGCCACCCGCCCGCTGCTCAACCGTGTGCGGGCGCGGCTGGATGCGGAGGGCGCCTCGGCGCTGCCTCTGTTCGCCGAGGGGGCGGCGGTCATCTCCGCCGCCCTGTCCGTGCTGCTGCCGCCGGTGGGCGTGATCGTCCTGCTCGGGCTGCTGTGGCTGCTGTACGCCGGCCGCGGCCGGGACGAGCAGAAGTACGCCGGCCTGCGCATCCTTCGCTAGTGGTTGTCCCCGTGAATGCGGTTGCACCGCTCGAATGCGAGCGTATTTGCGGTGGCGACCACTAGTGGGAGACCCACGAGGTGCCCAGGCCGGAGCGGCGAGCGACATGAGCGCCCAGCCCAAGAAACTGGTCCTGGTCGTCATCGACGCGATGAAGCCGGCCATGCTCGAGCGCGCGATCGCCGCCGGCCGAGCTCCGGCTCTGGCCCGCATCCGCCAGGAGGGCGTCTACGTCGACGACTGCGTGGCCGCGTTCCCGTCGGTGACCCCGGTGTGCGCGGCCAGCATCACCACCGGTGTTGGGCCCGACGAGCACCTCATCCCGAGCATGAACTGGTACCACCGCGAGGAGGGCCGCTACGTCGAATACGGATCGAGCTTCTCAGCGTCGCGTCAGTTCGGCGTCGTTCGCTCGATGACCGACACCGTCTACCGGATGAATGACGAGCACCTCTCCCAGCAGGTGGAGACCGTGTTCGAATCCCTCGACGACATCGATGTCCGGACGGCGGGAACCACATACCTGATCTACCGCGGGCGCCATTTGCACGAGGTCGCCAACGAGTCGGCCCTGGCCCGAATCGTCACCTCGACCCTGTTCCGCCGGACGATCAAGGGTCCGCGCGAGCTGTTCTACGCCGACCTGTATGCGTCGCGCAAGACCGGCTGCCGGGGGCAACTCGGCCTGCCGGGCGCCCGCGATCAGCACACGGGCTGCGTCGGCGCCTACCTGGCCGAGCACGACCTGTTCGACTTCATGCTCTTTTCGTTGCCCGACAACGACGCCTACTCGCATCGCAACGGTCCCCATGCCCAGGTGACCTCGATCGCCGCCGCCGATCGGCAGATCGAGCGGCTCATGCACGCCGCCGGTGGCCCGGACGAGTTCCTCGAGGGCCACGCCGTCGTGGTCTGCTCAGACCATTCTCAGGCGCCGGTCGAGAAGCGCATCCGGCTCGACCTGGCCTTTGCCGACTTCGACGTCGCCACCCCGAGCCCCTCGCGCTCATCCGGACCCGTCCCATCCGAGGTGGCCTTGAGCCCGGCGCAGCGCTCGGCCATGGTCTATGCACTTGACCCCGAACGCACCGAGCCGCTCGTCAAGCGCTCGGTCGATGTGCTGAGAAAGCTCGAGGGGGTTGACCTGATCATGACCCTCGAGGGCGACGAGGCGGTTGTCCGCGGCCCGCGCCGCGAGTTGCGCTTCACCGCCGGCGGCGAGCTGACGGACCTGCGCGGTCAGACGTGGAGCGTCGATGGCCAACTATCGGTGCTGCGCGCCGAGATCCAGGACGGCCGTCTGCTCAGCACCGAATATCCCGACGCGCTGGCCCGGATCTGGTCGGCGCTGCACTGCGCCAACGCCGGTGAGGTACTGCTCTCGGCCGCCCCCGGCTACGAGTTCGTGGACTGGGGCGGTTCGGACCACGTCGGCGGCGGCTCGCACGGCAGCCTGCACCGCTCGGATTCGCATGCCAGCCTGCTGTGGTGCGGCACAGGGCCTGCCACCCGCACGACGAAAGACCAGTGGTCGCTGCGCGACGTCGCCCCCATGGTGCGTAATCATTTCGGTTTAGGGAAGATCTCAACGGATTAGCAGCCCGTTAGGCGGGCCGGCCCCCTCACGGACTCACGACATGCCGCCGATACATTGACCAAGATGTCCGATGAGCTGACCACCGCCGTCGCCCTCCCGTTTCACCACCGGGTCCGGGTTGGCGTTCGCCAGCCGCAGAACTGGCTGCAGCTGGGGCGCTTTGTCGCCGTGGGGGCGAGTGGCTACGTGGTCAACCTGGCCGTGTTCGCCGCCTGCGTGCACCTGCTGGCGATCAATTACAAGCTCGCCGCCTTCGTGTCATTCGCCGTCTCGGTGGCCAACAACTTCTGGTGGAATCGCCACTGGACGTTCATAAGCGCCAAGGCGGCCACGCACCCGATCCAGCAGGCCGCGCGCTTCTTCGCCGTCTCACTGGTGACCTTTGGCTTTAGCTACGTGATCCTGGTCTCACTGGTCGACGGCGCGGGGACGGCGAAGGTGATTGCGCAGGCGATGTCGATCGTCGCCGCGACACCGCTGTCGTTCATCGGGCAGAAGCTGTGGAGCTTCGCCACGTAGCGTCACCGGCGCGCCGCGCGCGCCCGCTCCTCGCGTTGCGCCCCGGTCGCCCCGGCCGGTTCGCGCTGGTCATGGCCATCCTGGCGGCCACGCTCACCGGGGCGCTGGCCTCGACTGCTGTCGCCGCGCCCGTCGTCCCGCTGACCACCGCAGCCCCCGCGGGCACGCCCGTGCTCGTGACGACGCCGAACCGTCCCCCGAAGGGCTTCCGGCTCACGGCCACCCGCGTCCTGGCCATCGCCGCGGCCGACCCGCGGGTGCGCTCCGAGCTACGCAGGTACCCCAAGGCCCAGGCTTACGAGTACACGAAGGGGATCCCCGTCTGGCAGGTGAGCTGGTTCTCGCCAGGACGCAA
>JAXDGI010000182.1:0-11260 GCA_034665145.1 Solirubrobacteraceae bacterium | reverse complement strand
CATATTTCTGCTGTCGGCTATCGTGTTTTGAGATAGCCACCGAAGCTATGGAGCTGCGTCACCTCACCACGTTCGTCGCGGTCGCGGAGGAAGAGAGCTTCACCCGCGCCTCCGCCCGGCTGCACGTCGTCCAATCGGCGGTCTCGGCGGGCGTCCGCGGGCTCGAGCACGAGCTCGGCGCAGCGTTGTTCGACCGCACGACTCATCGCGTGCAGCTCACCGACGCCGGGCGAGCGCTGCTGCCCGAAGCGCGCGCCACGTTGGCCGCCGCCCAAGCCGCGCGCGACGCTGTCGACGAGGTCCGCGGGGGCCTGCGCGGCATCGTCACCATGGGGATCATGCAAGCGGGCGCCCTGGGGACGATTGAGATCCCGGCACTGCTCGCCGGCTTTCGGGCCGCGCACCCGCAGGTCGAGTTGCGCGTCCGCCAAGGCCATTCGGCCGAGATGGCCGCGCAGATCCGGGACGGCCACCTCGATTTTGCCTTCCTCGCCCTCCCGGGCCGCCGCACCCCCGGTCTGAAGTTGACGCCGCTGGGCCGTGAGCCGATCCCGCTCGCCGTCCACGAGAACCACCCTCTCGCCTCTCGCCCGGACGTCGAGCTGGCCACGATCGCCGACGAGACCTTTGCCGACGGCCCGGCGGGCTGGGGCACACGCATCGCCGTTGACCGGGCCTTCGCCGCGGCCGGTGTCGAACGACATGTCGCGCTCGAGGTCAACGACACGCCCACCCTGGTCGACTTCGTCCGCCACGGCCTGGCTGCCGCGTTCCTGCCGGCCTCGTTCGCGCAAGGCCGGACAGGGATCGTGTTCGTGCCCGTCCGCCATCACGCGCCGATCTTTGAGACCTTCATCGCCGAACCGACAACCCGTCGTCATAGCGCGGCCGCCGCGACGCTCCTGGCCCTGGCCCAGCAGGCCGCGACCGGCGCATAGCTGCTCACGCGATGACACACGCGGACGCCGATGAACCCAGCCGGTGCTACCGGCGGGTTCATATGCGCGTCGGTCATGTCGGCCTCCGGGGTCGTCCTGGCCACCACACATCCTTTGTGCGGAGGCGGGACACTCCCGGCAGCCTCAGGTCACAGGTTGCTATGAGATGGCCGGAGCCGGAAAGGTCGGGAGGACGAAGGGCGGGAAGAGCGGCGCCGGCGGGAGACCAAGCGCGGGTCGCACCCAGAACGGAGCCCAGGACACCGGCTGCCCGTTCGATCCGCACCAGGCGGGGAACGGATAGCACGGGATGCTCGAGGTTGTGCTGGGCGGGGCCACGACACCTGTCGTGGCGCCGGCGCCGGCGACAGGGCCGGCGACGGCGAGGGCGCCGACAACCGCCGCTGCCGCGATGAGACGATGGGGTGAGAACATAGGTGTGGCCTCCTAGGCGCAGGCGACTGGGGCACGTCGCCTGGCGATGGTTATTGCGCGGCGATCTGATCCGCGTGCCCCGTGATGGACGTAACTCTCAGCGCTCTGAAGCATTCCCGAAAGAGAGGGCTGTGACCGCTGGCCGATCAACCGGTCTGCGCTGACCGGATGACTAGCCCAGACCGAGCCGCGGGCCGTCGGGACCGACCGGGGCCCTGGCGGCCCGCGACCTAACGGGTACCGACGGGGGCGCCCAGTTCCTTGACCTGCTCGGTGACCGCCTGGATCGATTCCTTCGCGTCACCGAACAGCATCGAGGTGTTGTCGAGGTAGAAGAGCGGGTTGTCGATCCCGGCAAATCCCGTGTTCATGCCGCGCTTGAGGACGATCACCTTCTGGGCTTTATCGACATCGAGGATGGGCATTCCGTAGATCGGACTGGACGGCACATCGCGGGCGGCAGGGTTGGTGACGTCGTTGGCACCGATCACCAGCACGACATCCGTCTGCGGGAACTGGGGGTTGATGTCGTGCATCTCCTTGAGCTGGTCGTAGGGCACGTCAGCCTCGGCGAGGAGCACGTTCATGTGGCCCGGCATTCGGCCCGCCACGGGATGGATCGCAAACGTCACATCCACCCCCCGGGCCTCGAGCTCGCGGGCGAGGTCGCGGACGACATGCTGTGCCTGCGCCACCGCCATCCCGTAGCCGGGCACGATCACGGCCCGGGCGGCGTAGGAGAGTTGAATCGCCACGTCGTCAGGGCTGGTCGAGCGCACCGCGCGATCGGCGACGTCCCCGGCAACCGGAACCGCGGCGCCGCCCCCGCCGCCAAAGCCACCGGATACGATCGCCGGGATCGAGCGATTCATCGCCTCGGCCATGAGGGTGGTGAGGATCGAGCCCGAGGCGCCCACCAGCATGCCGGCCACGATCATCGCCACGTTGTCGAGTGCGATCCCGGCCGCGGCGGCCGACAGGCCGGTGAACGCGTTGAGCAGCGAGATCACCACGGGCATGTCGGCGCCCCCGATGGGGAGGACAATCGCATTTCCGAGAACCGCGGCGGTAAGGAGGATGAGAATGAAGAGCAGCTCGGAGTGCGTACCAAGGACGATGATCACCGCCAGGGCCACCGCCACCGCGAGCAGGAGTCCGTTCAGCGCAGTCTGAAGCCGGCCCGGCAGCATGATCGGCCGTCCGGGGAGGACCTCCTGGAGCTTGCCGAAAGCGATATTCGAGCCCCAGAACGACACCGACCCGACAATCGCCGCGAACAGGCTCGGGATCAGGTGCTTGAGCGACAGCTCACCCCCGCCGCGGCGGAATTCGGCCCAGGAGATCAGCGCCACAGCGCCGCCACCGACGCCGTTGAACAACGCGACCATCTGCGGGATCGCGGTCATCTTGACCCGCCGCGCCGCGGGGATCCCGATCGCGGTACCGATCGCGAGTCCGAGGATGATGAGCCCCCAGTTGCCGATCCCGGGGCGCAGCAGCGTGTCGGCGATGGCCAGGGCCATTCCGCCGGCGGCGATCCGGGCACCGCGGCGCGCGCTCCGCGGGTGGGTCATGTCATGCAGGCCAAGGATGAACAGCGCGACCGACACGATGTAGCCGTAGTCGAGGAACGTCGTATCCCTGAAGAAGATCCCGGACACGATCATTGCGATGGCTCCTGTCCCGCGGCAGCATCCGCCTCGCGCGGCGCCGGACGCTTTTTGAACATCTCGAGCATCCGATCGGTGACGAGGAAGCCCCCGACCACGTTGATCGTGCCGAACGCGATGGCGATGACCAGAATGACGCCGTTCAGCACCCCGCCGGCCAACCCGATCACGATCAGGCCGCCGAGCAGCACGATCCCGTGGATCGCGTTCGTGCCCGACATGAGCGGCGTGTGCAGCGTGTTGGGGATCTTCGAGATCACCTCAAACCCGACGAACGCAGCCAGCACCACGATGGCGACTTCTGCCACCAGGCTCATGCTGCGGCCCGCTCGACGTCTGATCGATCGGCGGCGACTGCCTGGGCGCCCTCGTGCACGATCTCGCCCCCGCGCGTGATGCAAGCGCCGGCCACGACCTCGTCGTCGAAGTTCAGCGCAAGCTTTCCGTCCTCCCCGGTGAGCAGCTCCAGTAGAGCCATCACGTTGCGGGCGTACAGCTGCGACGCATGTGCGGCCAACCTGCCCGGCAGGTTCAACGGGGCCACGATCGTGACGTCGGCCACGGTCACCGTTTCTCCGGGGACCGTGAGCTGGCAATTGCCTCCCGCCTCACCGGCAAGATCGATGATCACCGACCCGGGTTGCATGTTGTGGACGCCCTCCGCGGGCACCAGCTTCGGCGCCGGGCGACCCGGGATGAGGGCCGTGGTGATGACGACGTCGAACCCGCGCAGGGCCTCGGTGAGGGCGGCCTGCTGACGCGACTGCTCCTCCTCGGTGAGCGCGCGAGCGTACCCGCCCGCGCCCTCCGCGTCGTCGCCGACGCCGAGGTCGAGAAACTTCGCGCCGAGCGATTCGACCTGCTCCTTCACCGCCGACCGGACGTCGAATGCCATCACCTGCGCGCCCAGGCGCCGGGCCGTTGCGATCGCCTGGAGTCCGGCCACCCCGGCTCCGAGCACAAGCACCTTCGCGGGCGGAATGGTGCCGGCCGCCGTGGTCAGCATGGGAAAGAAGCGACCGAGTTGCTCCGCGGCCAGCAGCGTCGCCATGTACCCGGCGACGCTGGCCTGGGAAGACAGAGCGTCCATCGACTGGGCGCGCGAGATCCGGGGAATCGCCTCCATCGCGAACGCGGTCACGCCCGCCTCGGCGAGTGCGGTAACGGTGCCGGGAGAGGTGAGCGGTGCGAGAAATCCGATGACGGCACAGCCGCTCGGGAGCCGCTCGATATCGGCGCGGGAGGGAACACTCACCCGCACCACGACATCCGCATCCTGGAGCACCGCGTCGGTGGTCGCGATCTGGGCACCAGCCGCCTCAAACAGCTCGTCCGGGATCCGGGCGCCGGCGCCGGCGCTCGCTTCCACGACCACCTCGTGACCACTGGCGCCAAGCCGCTTGATCACGTCCGGCACAAGCGCCACGCGCGGCTCGCCGGCCGCGCCCTCATTGGGGACAGCGATCCTCACCGGCTCCACCCCCACGAACGGGGCCTGAGGGTCGGTCCATCGATGCTTGGTGTCAGTGCGCTCATAACCATGCCGACACGGTCCCGATGGCGGGCCTAAACCACACCTGTCCCAGGGGCCGGATCCCACCTGAACCGGCACGCCCTTACCTGAGGCGAGGACCCGCGGTCCCACCCGGGGACGATGCGGCGCGCGCGGAGGATCGCCGACGGCGCTGACGCCGTCAGGCGGCGTCAGCGTGTCGGCGCAGGCGTTCCCGCCCCAAGCTTTCCCGCCCGAGGCTTTCCCGCCCGGGCAGGTGGGATCAGCGCTAGGCCAGTTCGAGTGTCTTGGCCAGCAGCCCGGACGCCGCGGCGACGGCTCGCAGCGACGGGACCGGCACCTCGGTGAGCTCGGCCAGCTCAACCACAGCCTCGATGATGGGGCCCAACTCCAACGGCTTCCCCGCCTGCAGGTCCTGAAGGGTCGAGGTCCGATGCTCACCCACCTTCTCACCGCCGGCCAGACGTCGCTCCACGGACACGCTGGGCTCCGCCCCGAGCGCGTGCGCGACCTCCAGGGTCTCATGCATCATCGCGCTGATCAAGCGACGCGTCGGCTCATACCGACACATTCCGCCAATCGTCGCGCGCGTCAACGCACTCAGCGGATTGAACGAGACGTTACCCATCAACTTCACCCACACCTCGTTGCGCAACTCCGTCGTCTCCACCGGACATTTCAATCCACCGGCGACCATCGCCTCGCTAAATTGCCGACACCGATCCGACATCGACCCATCGGGCTCACCGATCGTGAACCGCGTCCCCTCCAGGTGACGCACCACCCCCGGTGCCTCGAGCTCGGTGCCGGCGTACACCACGCACCCAATCGCACGCTCCGGCGCGATCACGCGGCTGACCTCGCCACCCGGATCCACCGTCTCAACCCGATGACCGCTGAAGGGGCCGTCCAAGCCGTGGAAATACCACCACGGAATCCCGTTCTGAGCCGCGACGACGGCCGTCTCATCATCCATCAGCGGGTCCAGCAACGGACCCGCGTTGCCATACGCATGGGCCTTCAGGCCCAAAAACACCACGTCCACGGGGCCGATGTCGCGCGGATCCTCCGTGGCCGGCGGCCGCGCCTCAAAATCACCCCGCGGTGACAACACGCGTATTCCGTCCCGGCGCATTGCCTCCAAGTTCGCTCCCCGCGCCACCAGGTGCACCTCGGCGCCACCACGCGCCAACGCGGCGCCCACGTACGCACCAATCGCACCGGCCCCGAGCACCGCAATCCTCATGCCCCCACCGCCTGATCACTATTCATGTCCACTCCTTACTTTCCGATGACAAACCAGACCTACACACGACCAATCACGCCACACGCGGATCCGCGCGGTGACACGTGTCGAAACCAGCGCGCTCGAGGGCGACGGCCAGCGAGCGCGACGCCAACATCTCGAGCAGTACTTGGACGAGCGGGTCTCGCCTGGCCACACGCCGGTGGATCACCAGGTCGAGTGCGGCCCGGCCAAGCGGCCTCGCCCTGAGCCCCGCGTGCCGGGCGGCCGGCATGGTGCTCACGGCGCAGTCCGCGTATCCCGCGGCCACCGTGGCCAGGGCCGCCGCGTCTGACCGCGCCTCCAATAGGTCAAGACCACTGACTCCGGTGGCTCGCAGCGTGTCGTCCAGAACGCGTCGCGCCGGGGTGCCGGCGGGAGCGACAGCCACGCGGTGACCCGCGCGGAGCAGCTCCGCCGGGGCGCCCAGGGGACGGTTGGCGGCGACGGCGACGCCCACGGCGCATTCAGCTATGCGGACGGCCATCAGCGGTCCGACGCGAGCTGGTGGGGTCCCGTCGGTGCCCACAACCGCGGCCGCGTGACAGATGCCGTCGCGAACCCAGCCGACCGCGTCCTCAGTGGCTGCATCGCACAGAGCGATGCGAGCTGGCCGCTCCCGCGCCCCGGCGAAGGCGACCGCGAGCAGCTCGAGGGCCCGGTCCCGCACCCCGGCCAGTAACAGCGCGTCGTCAGGCGCAGACCTCACCCCCCACAACTCAGGGTCGACGGCTTCGGCGATGGAGAGCTCGCGCCGGTCAGGGGGCACGGGGAGCAGCGCGTCGGCGTGGACGAGCGAGCTCAACACGCTCGCTCCGCCCCGCAGGGGCATCGCGACGCGAGCGCCGTCGACGGTTCCGAGCCGGACGCGGAGCAGATGGCGCGCCCCCGGCTTGGACCGCACGTGGTTGGCCAGGCGGGCGGGCACGCTCGGGCGCCGAGACGCGCCGGCGCCTTGAAGCCACGCGATCAACGGTCGGGCCAGCTCCTCGAAGGCCAGCGCGGCGGACACCGGATACCCCGGGCAGGCCATCACCGCGGTCTGACCGACGACGCCGAGGACTGCCGGATGGCCGGGACGGATGGCCACGCCCCGCACGACGATGCGACCGCAGCGGCGCAGTACGTCCGGAGCATAATCGTGGCGCCCGGCGCTCGTTCCCGCCACGAGAAGAACGAGGTCGGCGCGGGCGGCGGCGGTGGCCAGGGCGGTGCTGAGGCGCTCGGGGTCGTCTGGAAGGATGGTCCACACCTGCGTCTCGCAGCCAGCCTCGCGGCACAGACCGTCAAGCATCGGTGAATTGGTGTCAGGGAGCTCGCCCCCGGCGAGGATCGCGTCGGCCGGCCGCAGCTCATCCCCGGTCGGCAGAATTGCCACGCGCGGGGGACGGCGAACCGTCAGCTCGGTCACACCGGCCGCCGCCGCGGCCGCCAGATCGACGGGGCGCAACCGATGGCCCGGAACGAGCAGCAGTTCTCCCAGAGCGATGTCTTCGCCGACCGGTCGCACGTGGTGCCACACCTCGGCCTCGGCCTCGACGTCGGCCGCCTCGCCCTGCCGTTGGACGCGCTCGCGCATGACCACCGCGTCGCGACCCGGCGGCAGCGGGTTACCGGTGTCGACGACATCAAAGGTTCCCGGGGCCAGGCGGACCGGGCGGGCCGGGCTCGCGCCCCGGGTGTCGACGGTGCGCACCGCGATCCCGTCCATCGCTGCGGCCGGGAACGGCGGGGAGGAGCGCCGAGCCCAGACGGGCTCCGCAAGCACAGCGCCGAGTCCGTCCGCCGCCGACACGGTCATTGTCGGCAGACGGGCGCGCCCCCGCGCCCTCCCGCAGGCGGCTCGCCACGCGCCGATCGCTCTGTCCGGCGAGACGCCGCAGAGCTCGCTCAGAGCCGGGAGGGCCTCCCGGTCCGGCGCCGCCGCGGTTCTCACCCCCGTATCAGCTCTGCGTCCGTGCGCAGGGTCAACCGACAGAGGCACTCGTCACATCCCCATCTCGCGTGGCTTTTAACGGCTAGGTGACCGGGCTCGCGGTCACGGGGGCCGGCCCGCTCCCGATCGTCGCCGCCCCCGCCGCCTCGGCCAAGCTTTCGACGCCAGTCGTGACGTCGCGCACCACGATGAGATTCGTGGTTCCCCGCTCACCCGTATTTCCCGCGGTCAGGACCACGGCGTCGCCCTGCGACAGCGAACCGACGCGCGTTGCCGCCTCGATCGCCTGGTTGATCAGCTCATCGACGCTGGCCGGAGCAGTGAGCGTCGATGGGATCACACCCCATTCGACCGCGAGCTCCTGGGCAACCCGGGGATCGTGTGCGAGCGCAACGATCGGGACCCCTGGGCGGTAGGTGGAGCACGCGCGCACCGACGCGCCAGAGCTGGTCGGGACGACCAGCGCAGCTGCGCCGTTTCGCCTGGCCAGGTCGACCGCGGCGCGCATCACCGCCCGTTCCGGGTCCTCGGCCGGGTCGTGCTGACGAGCTTCGATGGCCTCGAGGCCTTCTTCTGCGGCGACGACGATCTTGGCCATCCACCGCACGGCCTCGACCGGGTGCTGGCCCACCGAGGTTTCGCCCGACAACATCACGGCACTCGTGCCATCGATCACGGCGTTGGCAACGTCGGAGGCCTCGGCGCGGGTGGGCTCGGCGTTGGCGAGCATCGACTCGAGCATCTGCGTGGCGGTGATGACGGTCTTGCCAGCGCGCACCGCGCTGCGGATGACCTTTTTCTGCATCACCGGAACGTGCTCGACGCCGGCCTCCACACCATAGTCGCCGCGCGCGACCATCACGCCTTCGCATGCGCCGAGGATCTCCTCGATGTTCTCTGCCGCCTCGACTTTCTCCACCTTGACGATCACGCGCGCCCGCGACCCGCGATCGACGAGAATCGCGCGCAGCTTGCGCACGTCGTCCGCGCTGCGCACGAACGACTGGGCCACGAAGTCCACGTCGAGCTCGACCGCCAGGTCGAGGTCGATGAGATCCTTCGCCGTGATCGCCGGCAGCGACGGAAGCGCGTGGGTGACACTGATCCCCTTGCGCGGGAGGACGGAACCGGGCGTCAGCGCGGTCGCGTACACGCGACCGGCGTTGACACGAGTGACGGCGAAGCGTGGACTCCCGTCGCCGATGACCAGCTGCGAGCGCTCGGACACAAGCGAGTCAAAGCCGGGCAGCTCGACGCGAACATCCTCGGGCTCCTCGGGCACACCGGGCGCGACGAAAACGATTTCGTCTCCGACCGAGACCAGGCGCGGCGTGACCTGGGCAAGCCGGATCTTCGGACCCTGGAGGTCGAGCATCACCGCGACCGGGCGCCCGGCGCGCAGAGCGGCCGCGCGGACCTCGCGCACCCGTCGCCGCACGTCGTCCCCGCTGCCGTGGGAGCAGTTCATCCGCGCGCAGTCAAGGCCAGCCGCGATGAGCGCGTCGATCACCCCTGGCTCGTCGGTGGCTGGCCCGAGCGTGGCGACGATCTTGGTGTGGCGGGTCATGGGGCGTACCTTCCTGTGGCAGGTCCTAGAGTTGGGGCTGCGTGGGCTCATCCCGCCTCCACGTGCTCGCCGACGCCGGCCAGCTGCTCGTAGAGCGTGGCCAGGGCAGAGTGGTCGCGATCGCCTTCGCCCTGGGCCAGGAGGGCGTCCATCAACTCCGCCGCCTGGGCCGTGGCGAACAAGGGCGCGTGCTCCTCACGGCCAAGCTGGAGAGCGATGGCAAGGTCCTTGCGGTGCAGAGCGAGCTTGAAACCGGGCTCGTAGTTGCCATCGAGCATCCGCTGGCCGTGAAATTCCAGGATCCGGCTCTGGGCAAAGCCGCCCAGGAGCGCTCCGCGGACGCGGGCTGGATCGGCCCCCGCCTTGCGCGCGAGGACAAGCGCTTCGGCCACCGCCTGGATGGTGAGTGCGACGACCACCTGGTTGGCCGCCTTGGCAACCTGGCCCGCCCCCGCGGCCCCAATGTGCGTGGTTGCCTTGCCGAGCACTTCGAAGATCGGCCGAGCTCGCGCGAGCGCCTCGTCGCTGCCACCGGCCATGATCGAGAGCTCCCCGGCCTGGGCCGCGGGTTCACCGCCGGAGACCGGCGCATCGACCGCGTCAACGCCGCGTTCGGATAGGACCGCGGCAACCTGACGCGAGGTCGCGGGGGCGATCGTCGACATGTCGACGTAGAGCGAGCCCTCGCGGATTCCCTCGGCTACGCCGTCGGGCCCGAGCACGACGGTCTCGACGTCGGGAGAGTCGGGCAGCATCGTGATCACGACATCGCTGTTGGCCGCGGCCTCGCGCGGCGAGCCGGCGGCGGCCGCGCCGTCGGCCACCAGTTCATCCACGGTGCCGCGACTGCGGTTGTAGACGGTGAGTGGGAACCCGGCGGCGAGCAGGTTGCCGGCCATGGGCTTGCCCATGATTCCCAGCCCGATGAATCCGATGCGCTCCATGTCAGCTCCTTTCCGCGACGGCGAGCCCGTAAGGCTCGAGCCAGCTCAAGGCCGTGGCCGTGTCGGGCGTGGGGATGTACTCGAGCCCGATCGGGCCCGGATAGCCGGAGTCGTCGAGCACTGCGAACAGCGCCGCGAAGTCGATCTCACCGGTCCCAGGCTGGTGGCGTCCCGGGTGGTCGGCGATCTGCACGTGCCCGGTCCGGTCCAGTAGCGGGCGGAGATGGGTAGCCGGGTCGCCCTCCATGCGCCGCACGTGGTAGGCATCGAACTGGAGCCGCACGTTGGGCTCCCCCACCTCGTCGAGCAACCGCAGCGCGTCGTCGGTGGTGGGCAGCAGGAAACCCGGCACATCGAACGTGTTTACCGGCTCGACGAGCAGCCGCCGGCCATGGGCGGCCAGACGGCGGGCTGCGTGCCGGACGTTCTCCACGAGCGTGGTCCACTGCGCCGCCGTCTCGACGCCATCGAGCTCGAGTCCAGCGAGACAGTTGAGCTGCGGGACATCCAGCGCCTCGGCGTAGGTGAGGGCCCGCTCGACCCCGTCGCGGAACTCGTCCACGCGGCTCGGGTCCGCGGCGATGCCGCGATCGCCGCCGGCCCAGTCACCGGCCGGGAGGTTGAACAGCACCTGGTCGAGCTCGTTCTCGTCGAGCTTGGCTTTCAGTGTCGCCGCGGGATGGTCGTAGGGGAACATGTATTCCACCTGGGAGAACCCGGCCGCGCCGGCGGCGGCGAAGCGGTCGAGGAAGGGCCGCTCGGTCCAGAGGAACGTGAGGTTGGCTGCGAACGTCGGCATGGTCACGCTCCCACCGTCGCCGCATCCTGGGCGGAATCACGGTCTCCGGTTTCGAATTCGTTGATGGTGTTGAGGGCGTTGCCCATGGGGGCGTTGGTGTCGCGTTCGGTGATGATTTCGACCAGGACGGGTCGGCGGTGTTCTTGGGCGCTGTCTAGCGCCCATTTGAGGGC
>JAXDGI010000181.1:0-26044 GCA_034665145.1 Solirubrobacteraceae bacterium | reverse complement strand
GCCCTCAAATGGGCGCTAGACAGCGCCCAAGAACACCGCCGACCCGTCCTGGTCGAAATCATCACCGAACGCGACACCAACGCCCCCATGGGCAACGCCCTCAACACCATCAACGAATTCGAAACCGTTCAGGCGTAGCCACACATGTCGCTCCCGCTCCTCCTGGAGGGGCTCGCGTCCCTGTTTCCCCCGGAACGCCTGCTCACGGGCCCAGCGGAGCTGGCCGTCTACGAATCCGACGCGCTGACTTCGTTCCGCGCACGGCCGCCGGCCGTCGTGCTGCCGGAGACCGGCGAGGAGGTCGTGCAGACGGTGCGCCTGTGCCACGAGCACGGCGTGCCGTTCGTGCCGAGAGGCAGCGGGACGAGTCTCTCCGGCGGCTCGTTGCCCCTCCAAGACGGCATCGTCATAGCGCTGAACCGGCTCGACCGCATCCTCCGCATTGACCCCGAGGAGTCCATCGCGGTCGTCGAGCCCGGGGTGATCAATCGCCGGGTCACGGAGGCGGCCGCCGAGCACGGCCTTCTCTACGCGCCCGATCCGTCGAGCCAGTCCGTCTGTTCTATCGGGGGCAATCTCGCCTTCAACTCCGGCGGCGCGCACTGCCTGCGCCACGGGATGACCAGCAACCACGTGCTCGGTCTCAAGGCCGTGCTGCCCGACGGTGAGGTCGTCCGTCTGGGCGGTGAGAGCCTCGAGTCCGTCGGGCCCGACTGGCTCGGGCTGTTCGTCGGTTCGGAGGGGCTGTTCGGGATTGCGCTGGAAGTGACGCTGCGGCTGGTCGCTGCGCCCGAGGCCGTCCGCACCGTGCTCGCCACATACGCGAACCTCGCGGCCGCGGGCGATGCCGTGGCCCGGATCGTCGCCGACGGGCTGCTGCCGGTCGCCATGGAGATCATGGACAAGCTGGCCATCGAGGCGGCGGCATGCGTCGTGAACGGGATACCCGACGTCCCGGCGTTGCTCATCGTCGAGCTCGAGGGCGAGCGTGCGCTTGTGGACGCCGACGCCGAGCGCCTCGACGCGGCGATCGCGGCGTCCGGCGCGCTCGAGGCGCGCGCGACGGAGGATCCCGCCGAGCGCGTTGAGATCTGGAGAGGGCGCAAGTCGGCCTTCTCCGCCGTTGGTCGCCTGTCACCGGACTATCTCGTTCAGGACGGCGTCGTCCCGCGCACCCGTCTCGGTGAGACGCTGGCGGCGATCGAGCGCCTCTCGAGCGAGCGGGGGCTTCGGGTCGCGAACGTCTTTCACGCCGGCGATGGCAACCTGCACCCGCTGATCCTGTTCGACGGCGCGGAGCCCGGGGCGCTGCAGCGGGCTGAGGACCTGGCCGGGGACATCCTCCGTCTCTGTGTGCGCGTCGGCGGCTCGATCACCGGCGAGCACGGCGTGGGCGTCGAGAAGCTCGCCTACCTGCTCGAACTGACTCCGCCCGAGGACGTGGAGCTCATGTGCCGCCTGCGACGGGCCGTCGACCCGGCGGAGTTGGCCAACCGCGGCAAGGCGCTTCCCGTCGCGGACGAGGCCATGAGCGCATGACCGCGGCGGCCCAGTCCGTCGGAGCGCTCCAGGAGGCGCTGCGCACGCACTCCCGCGTGCTCCCGCGCGGCGCCGGTACGAAGTCGGCGCTGTCGGTCCCGGCCGATGGCGTCACGAGCCTCGATCTCGGTGGCCACTGCGGCATCGTCGACTACGACCCCGCCGAGCTGACCTTCACCGCACGGGCGGGCACCCCGGTGCGCGAGGTCGAGACCGCCCTGTCCGCCGAACGGCAGCACCTGCCCTTTGACCCGCCCTGGCGCGACGCCACACTGGGCGGCGTGGTCGCCGCGGGCACGTCGGGGCCGGCCAGCTACCGGCACGGCGGCGTTCGCGACTTCGTCATTGGGGTGGACTTCCTCGACGGCACCGGCACGCTGGTGCACGGTGGCGGCCGGGTCGTCAAGAACGCTGCCGGGTTCGACCTGCCCAAGCTGATGGTCGGAAGCATGGGACGACTTGGCATCCTCGTTGCCCTCACCTTCAAGGTCTTTCCGCGACCCGAGGCGTGGACGACCATTCGAGCGCAGTCCGCCGACCTGGAGAGCGCCCTGGAGCAGGCGCGGCACCTGGCCCGCGGCCCGATCACGCTCGACGCGCTCGAGCTCGAGCCGCCTGGCCGTCTCTGGATCCGCGTGTCGGGACCGCCCCGCACGCTCGCGCCGCGCTGCGAGCGCCTGATCCGGATGCTGGATGCCGACATCGAGCGGTTCGACGGCCACGCGGATGCGCGAATCTGGTCGGCGGCTCGCGAAGTTGCCTGGGCGCCGGCCGGCGCCGCCGTCGTGAAGGCGGCCCTTACGCCGTCGCGGGTGGCGACGCTCGATGCCGAGCTCGTCGTCGCCGGCGCCGCACGGCGCTACAGCCGAGCCGCCACGGTCGCCTGGATCGCTTGGCCGCCACAGCGCTCGCTGGCCGAGCTTGACCGGCTCCTGGGCCGGCACGGTCTCACCGGACTTGCGCTGACCGGCCCCGCCGGCAGCGGGTTGCTCGGCGCGCGCACGGGCGGTGCGTTCGCGCACCGCGTGCGCCGCGCGCTTGATCCCGACGACCGGTTTCCGGAGGTCTGACCCGTGCGCCACCAGATTCCTGTCGACCAGATGGCACCGCAGGCGGCCGAGATGGGAGAGGCGATCGGGTCGTGCGTGCACTGTGGGTTCTGCCTGCCGACCTGTCCCACCTACGCGACGCTCGGTGAGGAGATGGACTCGCCGCGAGGGCGGATCTTCCTGATGCAGCTGGTGCTCGAAGGCAAGCTCGAGCGCGAGAGTGCGATGCCGTTCATCGATAATTGCCTCGGCTGCCAATCCTGCGTGAGCGCCTGCCCGTCGGGAGTCGAGTACGGCGACCTGATCACCGCATACCGCGCGTGGGACGAGCCGCAGCGTGTCCGGGCGCCGATGGAGCGCGGCCGCCGGGGGATGCTGCTGAGCACCCTCGCTCATCCGCGGCGTTTTCGCCTGGCCGCCCGCCTCGGCCGACTGGCGCGGCCGCTGCGCCACGTGGCCCCGGCCGCACTGCGGCCGATGCTCGAGCTGGTGCCGGAGCGGCTGCCCAGGGCGCGGCCGCTGCCCGCCCTCTACCCAGCTCAGGGTCACCGGCGCGCCCGTGTCGCTCTGATCGCCGGCTGCGCCCAGCAGGTGCTGGCCCCCGAGATTGGCTGGGCGACGCTTGAGGTGCTGGCCCGCAACGGGGTCGAGACTGTCGTGCCATCCGGCCAGGGGTGCTGCGGAGCGCTGGCCATGCACACCGGAGCGGCTGAGGAGGCCAAGGCGCTGGCCCGCCGCAACCTGCAGGCGTTTCCCGGCGACATCGACGCGATCGTCACCAACGCCGCCGGCTGTGGCTCGGGCATGCACGAATATTCGCTGCTGTTCAAGGCTGACCCCGAGGCCGATGTGGCGCGTGCCTTCAGCGATCGCGTAGTGGACATCAGCACGTTTCTGGCCGCGCTCGGCCCCGTCGCGCCGCCACCGCTGAGCGAGCCGGTCGTGGTGGCCTACCACGACGCCTGCCACCTGGCTCACGCGCAAGGCGTGCGCAGTCAGCCTCGTGCGCTGCTCGCCGCGATCCCCAACCTGACCATGGTCGAGCCGGCCGAATGGGAACTGTGCTGCGGCTCGGCGGGCACGTACAACATCGAAAAGCCGGAGATTGCCGCCGAACTCGGGCGGCGCAAGGCGCAGAACCTGATCGCCACCGGCGCACAGGTGATCGCCTCGGGCAACATCGGCTGCCTCACCCAGCTCTCCAACCATCTCGACCAGCTGGGCGCCCAGATTCCGGTCATGCACACCGTGGACGTGCTGGCGTGCGCCTACGCGAGAGCGCCGCTGCGGTGATACGCGCACAAGCGTGCCGGTCGGGTCGACAGGCCTGGACCTTGGCTGACCCTCTGGCCATGGCCTTTGTCTGCGTGGACGTCTGAGATGTGCGCAGTCAGCCGCAGCCTGGACCCGACGACGTACGCGTAAGGAGCAACCGTTCGATGACCAAAGCCCTTGACGGCATCCGTGTACTTGACATGACGCATGTCCAGGCCGGTCCTGTGTGCACGCAGTTACTCGCCTGGCTGGGCGCGGATGTGGTCAAGGTCGAGCCACCGGGCAAGGGCGACATTACGCGCACCCAACTGCGCGACATTCCCGACGTAGACAGCCTCTACTTCACGATGCTGAACTGCAACAAGCGCAGCGTCACCCTCAACCTCAAGAGTGATGATGGCAAGCGAATCTTTGAGGAGTTACTTCGCCGTTCTGATGTCATGGTGGAGAACTTCGCCCCGGGGGTAATGGACCGCCTGGGCTTCACCTGGGAGCGGGTCCAGGAGATCAACCCGCGGATCATCTTCGCCTCCCTGAAGGGCTTCGGAGCCGGCGTGCTCGGGCACGCGAAGGCCTACGAGCCGATCGCCCAGGCCACCGGCGGCGCGATGAGCACCACCGGCTTCGATGACGGGCCCCCCGTGGTGACCGGGGCCCAGATCGGCGACTCGGGCAATGCGGTGCACCTGTTCGGGGCGATCTGTGCGGCGCTGTACCAGCGGACGAACACCGGGCGTGGCCAGCGCGTGACGATCGCGATGCGGGACGGGATCCTGAATCTCTGTCGCGTCAAGTTGCGTGACCAGCAGCGGCTCGAGCAGGGGCCGCTCGGCGAGTACCCCAACCAGGCGTTCGGCAATAGCGTGCCGCGCTCGGGCAACGCGTCGGGTGGCGGCCAGCCCGGCTGGGCGGTCCGCTGTCGGGGTGGGGGTCCCAACGACTATCTGTATCTCGTGATCCAGCCTCAGGTCTGGGAGGCGCTGGCCGTCACGATTGGTCGTGCCGACCTGCTTACCGACCCCGAATACGCCACTCCCGAGAAGCGGATTCCTCATCTCCGGCACATCTTCGAGATGGTCGAGGACTGGACGCTGACCAAGGACAAGTGGGATGCCTTCCGGGAGCTGAACGCGATTGACGTGCCATGCGGTCCGGTCCTCGATACCCGCGAGCTGCTCGAGGACGAGGACCTCATTGCCAGCGGCATGATCGTTGAGGTCGACCATCCCGAGCGGGGGACGTTCAAGACCGTGGGCTGCCCGTTCCGGCTGTCTGACTCGCCTGTGGCCGTCACCCCGCCGCCGTTGCTCGGCGAGCACACCGACGAGGTTCTCCAGGAGTTGCTCGCCGAGCGAGAGCTGGATGAACTGGCGGCGCAGGACGCCACCTAGGCCGCCTGACCACTCTGAAAGCCACGAGAAGAGGAAGACCGATGCAAGCGACGATGGCCGAAGACCCCGGGTCGGAGAGCTGACGATGGATCTGCTCGAGTATCAGGGCAAGCGGCTGTTCGCACGGCATGGCGTCTCCGTGCCGGCCGGCCTCGTAGCCGCGTCGGTCCAGGAGGCCCTGGCTGCAGCCGACACGATCGGCTACCCGTGCGTGCTGAAGGCGCAGGTGCAGATCGGCGGGCGCGGGAAGCTTGGCGGCATTAAGCTCGCGCACGATCGCGAGGAGGCGCGCGCGCACGCCGGAGCGATCCTCGGTATGGAGATCCGGGGCCTGCGCGTGCACGAGCTGTGGATCGAGGAGGCGTCCGAGATCGCGGCTGAGTACTACGCCTCAGTTGTCTTCGACCGCGGTGCCCAGGCGGCGCTCGTCATGCTGTCCACGCAGGGAGGCATGGATATCGAGCAGGTCGCCGCCTCTGAACCGGAGGCGATCGCGTCCACACACGTGGATCCGCTGCTCGGCTTTCAGAGCTTCCACGGCCGGCAGCTGGCCTTCGAGGCCGGCGCTGACCCCGATCTCGTCCCGGCGATCGCGACGTTGCTGGCAAAGCTCTACGACGTGTTCGTCGCGGAGGACGCGACGCTGATCGAGGTCAACCCGTTGATCGTCACACCGGACCGCGATCTCTGGGCGCTAGACGCCAAGGTCACGCTGGACCGCAACGCGCTGTTCCGCCACCCCGAGAACGCTGGCCTGGGCAACCCATCCGGCGAAGATCCCCAGGAGCGGATGGCCCGCGAACGCGGGCTGACCTACGTGAAGCTCGATGGTGACATCGGGATTCTCGGCAACGGTGCCGGCCTCGTGATGTCCACCCTTGACGTGGTGGCGCAAGCCGGCGGGCACCCGGCCAATTTCCTGGATGCGGGGGGTGGCTCGAAAGCCGCGGCGATTACGGCGGCGGTAGAGGTCATCCTGTCTGACGCCAAGGTCAGGGCGGTGCTGTTCAACATCTTTGGTGGCATCACCCGCTGCGACGAGGTGGCCAAGGGTCTGATCGAGGCCTTCGAGCTGACGCCCCCGCGCGTGCCGTTCGTGGTTCGCCTCGACGGCACCAATGACGAGAAAGGGTGCAGACTCCTGGCCGAGGCCGGGCTGCCCGGCCTTCACATCGAGGCCACGATGGACGCGGCGGCGGCGCGAGTCGTCGCGCTGGCCGCGGCCGACCCGGTGAGGGCAGCGGCATGAGCATCTTGATCGATAGCCAGACACGCCTCTGCGTGGCAGGGCTCACGGGGCGCGAAGGGCGCTTTCATGCGGGCAATAACCGCCGCTACGGCACGCAGGTCGTCGCAGGTGTGACCCCCGGCAAGGGTGGCGAGAACGTGGATGGCGTGCCGGTGTTCAACACCTTTTGCGACGCCGTGTCCCGGACCGGGGCCACGGCGGCCATGATCTTCGTGCCGGCGCACTCTGCCGCGGATTCCATTCTCGAGGCGGCGGACGCCGGGATCGACCTGATCGTGGCGATCACGGAGGGCGTCCCGGCCCACGATGAGCTGCGGGTCGTCACGCAATTGCGACGCACGCCCCACGTGCGGCTGGTTGGCCCGAATTGTCCCGGAATTCTGTCCCCCGGCAAAGCGAACGTCGGGATCATCCCCGAGTCGTTCTTCCGCGCCGGGAATGTCGGTGTGGTGTCGCGGTCGGGCACGCTGACCTACCAGCTCGGCAAGGAGCTCGCAGAGCGCGGGTTGGGGAACTCGACGATCGTCGGTATCGGCGGCGACCCGGTTCCGGGCAGCTCCTTCGTGGATGTGCTCGAGCTCTTCGAGGCTGATCCGCAGACGGAGCTGATCGTCATGTCCGGCGAGATCGGCGGCGACTCCGAGGAGCGGGCCGCCGCCTACATCGCCACTTCGGTCTCAAAGCCGGTGATCGGATATATCGCCGGATTTACGGCGCCGCCCGGGAAAACCATGGGTCACGCCGGGGCGATCGTGTCAGGAAGCGCCGGGAGTGCGCAAGCCAAGGCCGATGCGCTCGAAAGCAAAGGCGTGCGCGTTGGGCGAACGCCAACCGAGGTGGCCGAGCTGGCCGTGGCGGCGCTGGCGTAAGGGCCGGGCCGGGCCACGTGGGCTCGGCCGGGACAGAACGATGATTTTGGTCAGCCGACGGCTGACCGTCAGGAGCGGAGAGGTTGGACCGATGGAAGAGATGAAGCGCGCCGTGGGCTTACCGCAGTCCGTCTCGCTGGCACGTGCCGAGCCGCCTGAGCGGCCCGGCACGCAGAGAGACACTGACTCCGTCAGCAGAGAACGGACGATGTCAGCGAAGGCAGCTTAGAACATGGACCCAGCTGGCGCCAACCTCTCCCGCGTAGCGGTCCTGGGTCCTCGGTCCTGGGTCCGCGGTCCGGTCGGAGGCCGTGGCCACGGCGTTTGACCGACTTCGAGAGCGACCGCAATACCACCGGAGGTGAGATGAACACACTGGGCCGCTGAGCGGCAACGCAGAGAGACAGGCAACGCAGTAACCAGCGACAGAGACGCTGGCGCAGTACCAGTGAGGAGAGACACTGAGGCAGTACACAGAGAGAGATACTGACGTGTCACAAAGGAGTAGCAAGTGAACAGTTCCTATAAAGAGGTAGTGAGCGACACGGGGAGGGTCTTCCGTGTCGGCGAGACACCGAAACAGCTGTTGGGTTACCCCCGCTGGGTGGTCATCATGGCCGCGTGGGGGGCCATGTGCCTGTCCGGACTAGTGGAGTACACATGGGGGTCGCTGAGCGGGTCGCTTTCCTCAGCGCACCATTGGGGCGCCTCGCCGGTGTTCTGGTTGTTCTCCGCGTTCGTCATCTGCGAGTCGCTGGTCCAGATCGGAACCGGCCTGCTGCGGGCCAAGGGCATCCTGTCGGTCCGCTGGGCGACCATC
Source organism: Solirubrobacteraceae bacterium (assembly GCA_034665145.1). Taxonomy (GTDB): domain Bacteria; phylum Actinomycetota; class Thermoleophilia; order Solirubrobacterales; family Solirubrobacteraceae; genus Palsa-465. The sequence continues at coordinate 17,852 of JAXDGI010000181.1, read as the reverse complement.
ATCGGTGGGGCCATCTGCGGGATCCTGGGCTACGGCATCACGGCGTTCTCGACGACGCTCTGGCAGGCCTATCTCGGCTACGCCGTGCTTGGAGGCATCGGCTCGGGGATGGTGTACTCGAGCGCGATCAACATCGTCGCCAAGTGGTATCCGGACAAAAAGGGCTGGCGCACGGGATTCGTGAACGGCGGTTGGGCCTACGGCTCTGTGCCGTTCATTCTCGCCGTCGGCGGCTTCAGCACCGGTACCGGGGTGGGTACCCTGTCGGCGGGCGCCATCAAGGAGTTCATCCTCATCCAGGGCGCGATCATGACCGTCGGCATCGCCATCGCCGGCCTGTTGATGAAGGATCCACCCAAGAATTGGTGGCCCGATCACGTCGATCCGCTGGGCTGGGTCAAGAACAAGCTCGCCTCGCGCAGCCTCAGGACCAACCCGCCCGCGTTCGGCCACTACACGCTCCGCCAGATGTGGTACACGCCCCAGGCGAAATGGCTGGGAATTCAGTATGCCCTATACATCGGCAGCTCGCTGTTCGGGGTGGCTTACTACTACGAGTTCGGTAGGGAGATGGGCCTGGCCGGCGTTGCCGTCGTTGCCGGCGCGGCGGGCTTCTCACTCGCCGACGGCCTATTCCGGCCTGTGTACGGATTGATCTCTGAGCGCATCGGGCGCCGGCGCACGATGGCCTACGGATACGGGCTGGGCGGGCTCTTCCAGGGACTGACGTTGCTGGCCGGGCTCGATCACCAGCCGGTGCTGTTCGCGGTCGCGGCGATCATCTCGGGTGGTCTTGCCGGAGTGAACTTCCCGATGACAGCCGCCGCTGTGGCCGACTACTACGGTGAGAACAACAACGCGGTCAACTACGGCTCGGTCTACGCCTTCAAAGCGATCGGCGGAAGCTTCGCCGGCGGTGTGGCGGCACTGATCATGACTGGCACGATCGTGGGCAACACTCAGTTCCACTGGCAACGCGGCTTCATCTTCGGCGTTGTCCTGGCTGCGCTCGCATCCGTGGTCGTCTACTTCAAGTGCGCGCCGCCGACCCTCGAGCAATGGCAGACCGCGGTGGCCAAGGCGGAGGCCGCCGAACTGCAGACGAGCGGGGAACCCGCGACGGCAGCCGAGGGCATCTCCCTCGGATAGCCAACGACGATCCCTCACCTGTGGTGGTGACCGCCGCGCGTGGTCACCACCACACCGAGGTGACGACTGGAGCATCTATTGATCAGCAACAATCAATCAGCGGGCGGTCGACGCAGTTATGAGTGAACCCTTGAGCGGCGACCGGATCGACGCGGTCCTGGCCCGCAGTGGCCGGCGCCGACGCCGAGCCTCACCGGCGGCAAAGACACCTCGCACCGGAGTGGCGGTCCTCACCTGCATGGATGCGCGGCTCGACGTGCATCGCATTCTCGGGCTTGACGAAGGGGACGCGCACATCATCCGCAACGCGGGGGGCGCGGTCACCGACGATGTCGTCTTCGCGCTTGTCGTCAGCCAGCGACTGCTCGGAACGCGCGAGATCCTCGTCATGCACCATCGCGACTGTGCCGCCGGCGCCCTGGAGGCCGAGGAGCTCGCGACGGCGGTGGAGAAGGACACCGGGCACCGGCCACCGTGGCGCTTTGAGGCCCGGCCCGACGCTGCCCTTCGCGTCTGGGAGGCTGTCCGCGCGCTCTCGTTTGCGCCGTACCTGGTCGACACGGAACTGGTGCGGGGAGTGCTCTACGACGAGCACACCGACGACCTGACCGCGGTGTGCGAGGTCGCCCCCGCCAAGCGCTCGGTGGCAGGACTGCGCCATGGGTCCGCCTGAGCTGGCCTTTGGCCCGCTGACGGATATGCGGCGCCCAATAACTTGCATCCCAGACTCACGGAGGTAGGAAGCGTGTCGTCCCCATCAACCCGGCAGCGCCCACCGTCATCGCACAACCTGGTCGAGCTGGTCAGGCGCCATCACGCCGAGCGGGCGCCCACCGCGCTCGCCGTGCTCAAGGAGGCGGTCGAGCGCCGGGGGGAGGTCACCGACGACGATCGGCGTGTCGCGGCGGAGCGGTCGGGGTTGCCCGAGGCCGCGGTGTACGGCATCTCGACCTTCTATGACGATCTTCTGCAGCCGCGCGGCCGTCGGCACATCCGGGTCTGCACGGGGACGGCCTGCTTCGCGGCGTGCGGGGGATCCCATGTGCAGGAGCTGACCCAGGCGCTGGGCTTGGAGCTCGGTGAACGGACCCAGGATAAGTCGATCTCCTTGGCCGAGACGGTCTGCCTGGGTCTGTGCCACTCATCTCCGGCGGTCCGCGACGGAGACGTGATCGATGCCGGGTCCGGGGTTGTGCGGCGCGTGCTGGCCGGCGCCAGCCGCCCGGCGGTCGAGCCGGACTGGCAGAGCGTCTTGCCCGACCCGGTCCTTGTCCGCCCGGGGGACTGGTCGGGGCTGGGGCGGGCGCTGCGCGCGATGCAGCCACAGGAGTTGCTCGAGGAGGTGAAGGCGGCGAACCTACGCGGTCGAGGCGGCGCGGGTTTTCCCGCGGGCTCGAAGTGGGAGTTCGCGCGCGCCGCCGTGGGAGACCAGAAGTTCATCGTCGCCAACGGCGACGAGGGCGATCCCGGGTCGTACATCGATAAGTATCTGATGGAGCGCAATCCGGCGTTGTTGCTGGAGGGCATGGCGCTCGCCGGCTACGCGGTCGGCGCCAGCCACGGGTTCGTGCTGTGCCGGTCGGAGTACCCGCTTTCCAAGCCTGCGCTCGACGCGGCGATTGAGCGTGCGCGAGGCGACGGCCTCCTCGGCGATCACATCTTGGGGAGCGCGTTCTCGTTCGATGTGACCGTGATCGAGGGTGCCGGCTCGTACGTGGTCGGAGAGGAAACGGCATTGCTGGCCTGCTTGCAAGGCCTTCGCGGGACGGTCTCCGCGCGGCCGCCGTTTCCCGCGCAACGGGGCGTGCACGCAATGCCGACGGTGGTCAACAACGTGGAGACGCTGTGCAACGTGGGCTTTATCGCATCCCAGGGGGCACAGGCCTACCGCGAGCTGAGCCCCGGTGCCACCCCCGGGAGCAAGCTGGTCTGCTTCAACGAGCGATTTCTCCGGCCGGGGGTCTATGAGACCAGGTTTGGCACGACCATGCGCGAGCTCTGTGAGGAACTCGGGGGTGGGCTCCGGGACGGGCGCGCGATCAAGGCGCTGCAGATCGGCGGGCCGTTGGGTGGGATTCTGCCGGCGGCGCTGCTGGACACGCCGTTCGATTTTGACGAGCTCGACGCCGTGGGCTGCATGGTTGGCCACGGCGGCATCGTCGCGTTCGACGATCAGACTGACATGCGCGAGGTCGCCCGTCATCTGCTGCACTTCGGTGCCCACGAGAGCTGCGGCAAGTGCTTCCCGTGCCGGATCGGACTGAAGCGGGCGCACGAGATGTTCGTCTCCGAGACGCCAGTTGACCGGGCACGTCTCGAAACGCTGCTGGAGACGCTCGAGTTGGGCAGCCTGTGCGCGCACGGCAGCGGGATGCCCGCGCCGATCCGTAGTCTGCTCACCCATTTTTCGCAAGAGCTGGGGCTCGCATGATCCGTGTCATCGTGGACGGTCAGGCGGTCGAGGTCGAGGGCGGCGCGACGGTGCTCGAGGCCGTCCGCCTGGCCGGGGGGAGCATCCCCACGCTCTGCTTCGATGACCGACAGGCCCCGTTCGGCGCGTGCCGGGTGTGCATGGTCGGCGTGGCCGGGGCCCCCGGGCCCATGCCCGCCTGCACGACGCCCTGTCGCGATGGCATGGAGGTGGACACCTGCGAGCCGACGGCGCGGCGCGTCGCCGGTACGGTCGTCGAGCTGGTCCTGTCTGAGCTTCCCGAGCCGCCCGGAGCGCACACCGAGCTGGCCGCCGTAGCCCGGGCCTTCGGCGTGACCGATTCGCGCTGGCCGGGGGCGACGCACGCGCCCGACCACGACGAGCGCCATCCGTATCTGTCCTTGCACCACGAGCTGTGCATCTCGTGCGGGCGCTGCGTGCGTGCCTGCGACGAGGTGCAGGGCGCGTTTGCGCTCACGGCGACCGGCCGCGGGTTTCACGCCAACGTGACCGCCGGGCTGGACGCCGGCTTTCTCGATTCGAGCTGCGTGTCGTGCGGAGCGTGCGCCGACACCTGCCCGACCGATGCGATCACCGAGATCTCCCTGCTTTCGCTGGTCGCGCCCGACTCAGGATGAAAGGTGAAAACCGATGATTGACCGTTTCGACTCGACGGTGACCACGACGTGCGGCTACTGCGGCGTCGGCTGCCGGCTGGACGCGCATACTTCAGGCGGCAAGATCATCTCGATCAGCCCAGCTCCCGACGGCCCCGCCAACCAGGGCCACACCTGTCTCAAGGGCCGTTTCGCGCACCAGTTCTCGCGCTCGCGCGACCGGTTGACGGCGCCGCTGATCCGGGAGGGAGGACGGTTGCGTCCGGCCAGTTGGGAGGAGGCGATCGACCGTGTCGTCACCGGGTTCTCGCGGATCAAGACAGAGAGTGGGCCCGACGCCATCGCGGGTTTGGCGTCGTCGCGCGCAACGAACGAGGACTGCTACGTGATGCAGCGCTTCATGCGGGCGGCGATCGGCACCAACAACATCGACAACTGCTCGAGGGTCTGCCACTCGCCGACGTCGTTTGCCATGCGCAGGGCGTTCGGTCTCTCCGGTGCCACGGGCTCGTTTGCCGATATCGACCGGGCCGACGCGGCGCTCTTGATCGGGGCGAACGCCACCGAGGGCCATCCGGTGGCCGGAGCGCGCATCAAGCAGGCGGCGATGCGGGGCATGCAACTGGTCACGATCGATCCACGCCGGATCGAGCTGGCCGACTACGCGGTGCTGCATCTCTCCCCACGACCGGGCACGAACGCGGCGGTGCTGCTCGGCCTTGCCCACGTGGTGCTGCGCGACGGGTACGTCGATCATGACTTCGTCGCCCGGCGCACCGACGGTTTTAGCGAGGTCGAGGAGCTTGTGGCCCTGTATCCGCCGGAGGTCGTAGAGGAGATCTCCGGTGTGCCCGCCGGCGACGTCGAGACGGCGGCGCGCATCTACGCGCAGGCCACCGAGGCCTCGATCCTCTGGGGCCTGGGGGTCACTGAGCACAAATACGGCTCCGAGGTGGTCCGGCTGATCTGCAACCTCGCGCTGATGACCGGCAAGGTTGGCCGCCCAGGCTCGGCGCTGCTGCCGTTGCGCGGCCAGAACAACGTGCAGGGATCCTCCGACATGGGTGCGCTGCCCGATACCTACACCCAGTACCGCTCAGTCGAGGATGAGGACGTCGCCCGTGAGTTCGAAGGCCGCTGGGGGGTTCGGCTATCGCGCACGAAGGGGTTGACGATCCCGCAGATGTTCGACGCCGCGGTCGATGGCCGATTGAAGGCGATGTACATCTTTGGCGAGGACGTCGCGCAGACTGATCCCAACACGGCGCACGTCGTCCGCGCGCTCGAGTCGCTGGAGTTCCTGGTCTGCCAGGACATCTTTGAAACCGAGACGACACGGTATGCCGACGTCATCCTGCCCGCGTCCGCGTTTCTGGAGAAGACAGGCACGTTCACCAACGCCGAACGGCGTATCCAGCTCGTGCGCCCGGCGATCGCGCCGCCCGGGGACGCTCGCACCGATTTCGACATCATCACGAGCCTGTCTCGCCAGATGGGTCACGACATGGGCCTCGCCACGCCCGAGGAGGCCATGGGCGAGATCGCAGCGTTGACGCCGCATTTCGCCGGCGTGACGTATGAGCGGATCGGCCGCCGCGGTCTGCAGTGGCCGGTCGCAGCCGACGGCACCGATTCACCCATGCTGTACGGCGAGCGGTTCGAGCTTGCCTCCGAACGCGGCCAGTTTGGGGCCTTGCCGTACAAGGAGCCGGGTGACGCCGCTGACGCGGAATTCCCCCTGATCCTCGTGACGGGCCGTCGGCTCCAGCACTACAACGCCGGCACGATGACGCGCCGCACGGCGAACCTGCAGCTCCTCGCCAGCGACTGGCTTGAGATCCATCCGGACGATGCCGCCCGGCTGTGGGTCACCGATGGGCAGCTCATCTCGGTCCGTAGTCGCGTGGGCCGGATCGAAATCGAGGCGAAGGTCACCGACCGCATCGAACCCGGGCATGTCTTCACGGCGTTCCACTTCCCGGAGGTCCGGACAAACCTCCTCATCGGGTCCTCGGCTGACATCAACACCTCGTGTCCGGAATACAAGGTGGTCGCCGTCGACGTCAGGCCCATCGCCGAACGGCCCGCGTTCACGCCGGTCCTGCCCGAGCCGGCACTGGCCCCACCGAACTGAGGCCGTCCGTGCGGCCCGGAGGTGGTGCGGTGCGGGTCCGGCATGGGGCTGTGCCCCTGAGCTCGCGGGCGCGGGCGCGGCTGGTCGATTGGTTCGTGCTGCTGCTGGCCGTGTTCGTGCTCTTCGAGGTGATCGATCCCGGTACGCCTGACGTCCGCCCACGCCCAGCGGTTATACGCCAGATTCACACAGGTCCCCCCGTGGGCGTCGGGGTTAAAGGTCCTTCCGTGGGCGTTGGGGTTAACCCCTAAGTCGGGCCGTCAAGTCGGGCCGGCGCTCCGCGTTGCCGCGCCGGCCCGACTGGGCATGCCTCTGGTTCCGGCGCGTCCATGCGTGCCGGGCGTCTCTCCTGCGATCAGGCGGCGAGCTTGGGTGCGGATTGCTCGTCTGTCTGCGCGCCGGCCACGACGCCGTTCGCGCGCAGGGCGGCGATCTGGGTGGCGTCGTAGCCGAGTTCGGCCAGGACCTGGTCAGTGTGCTCACCGAGCAGCGGCGAGGCCGTGATCGCGGGTACAAAGTCCGAGAACTTGATCGGGCTGCCCACGGTCAGGTAGCTGCCGCGCTCCTTGTGCTCGACCTCCACCACGGTGGCGGTCTCGCGCAGATCCGGATCGGTGGCAATCTCCTTCATGCTGAGCACCGGCGAGCACGGGATCTCGTACTTGCGCAGGATGTCGACCGCCTCGAACTTGGTCTTGTCGGCCAGCCACTTCTCGATCTCAGCAAAGATGTCGAAGAGATGGCTCTGTCGCGCCCGGGCGGTGTGATACTCGGGGTCATTAGCCCACTCGGGCTTGCCGATCGCCTCGCAGGTGCGGGCCCAGTTCTGCTCTTGGATCGTGAAATAGATGTACGCGTTGGGGTCGTCGTCTGACCCCTTGCACTTCAGGACCCAACCGGGCTGGCCGCCGCCGCCGGCGTTGCCGCCACGCGGCACGACATCGGTGAAGGTGCCATTGGGGTATTGCGGGTACTCCTCGAGGTAGCCGACTCGCTCGAGGCGCTGCTGGTCACGCAGCTTGACCCGGCAGAGATTCAGGACCGCGTCCTGCATCGAGACCGACACCCTCTGACCCTTTCCGGTCGTCTCCCGCCCGATCAGGGCGGCGAGGAGGCCGATGGCGAGGTGCATTCCGGTGTTGGAGTCCCCCAGCGCGGCGCCGCTGACGGTGGGTGGGCCGTCCCAGAAACCAGTCGTGGACACCGCGCCACCGGCGGCCTGGGCGACGTTGTCATACACCTTGAGATCGGCAAACCGGGACTCGTCACTGAAGCCCTTGACCGAGCCGTAGATCAGGCGGGGGTTGAGCTCGTGGATGTGCTCCCAGGAGAGACCCATTCGGTCCATCGCGCCCGGGGCAAAGTTCTCGACCAGGACGTCGGAGGTGCGGATCAGCTCCTCCATGACGGCGAGACCCTCGGGCTTCTTCGTGTCGATGGCGAGCGATTTCTTGTTGCTGTTGAGCATCGTGAAGTACAGGGCGTCGACGTCCGGGATATCTCGCAGCTGAGCGCGCGTGACGTCGCCGCTGGTGGTGCGCTCGACCTTGGTGACATCGGCACCCATCCACGCCAGCTGCTGGCAGCAGGCCGGTCCGGCCTGGACATGGGTCATGTCGATGACCTTGATCCCGGCGAGGGGGAGAGGATTTGTCATAGGGCTTCCTTTCTAGGTGTGGGCAGGCGCTGGCGCGGGAACGCTGGCGCCGGCGAGCACGGCCGGAGCCGGAACTGCCGCCGCCGTGGCGGCGCTCTTTGGGTTGAGGTTGGTGATGTGTCCGCTCTCGGTACCGGCACTCGGATCGAGCACGCAGTCGATGAGAACCGGGACTCGTGCGCTGAGCGCCGCCCGGAGGGCCTCTTCCAGCTCAGTGGACGTGGTCACGTGGTAGCCGGTCCCTCCGAAGGCTTCGATGAGGCGCTCGTGGTGGGCGCCTGGGTCCAGCGTCGTGGCCGATGGGTCCGAGGAGGCCGAGTTGACTTCGTCGCCCCGGTAGACACCGCCGTTGTTCATCACGATCACGGTGATGGGCAGCTGGTAACGGCAGATCGTTTCGATCTCCATCCCGCTGAAGCCGAAGGCGCTATCACCGCAAATGGCCACGACCGAATCGTCTGTCTCCACCGCGGTGGCGATCGCGTAACCCAATCCGACGCCCATGACTCCCCACGTGCCGCTGTCAAGACGGTGGCGGGGCCGCTGCATGTCGATGACGTTGCGGGCGATGTCCAGCGCGTTGGCCCCCTCGTTGACGAGGTACACGTCCGGCCGGTCGGCCAGCACGTGGCGCACGGCCCGCAGCGCGTTGTAGAACTTCATGGGTGAGGGGTCGTCGTCCAGCCGCCGCTGCATCGCCGCGACGTTGCGAGACCGGCGAGCGCCGAGCTCCTCGCGCCAGTCGGCCGGGGCGGTGATTCCGTAGCACCGCTCGCTCAGCGCCGTCATCACCGATCCGATGTCGCCGACCAGGGGCGCGGCGATCGGCTGATTACTGTCGAGCTCGGTGGCATCGATGTCGACCTGAATGAACTTGGCGTCGGGTGACCATTGGGGCGCCTCGCCGTGGCCGAGGAGCCAGTTCAGGCGAGCGCCCACGAGCATCACCACGTCAGCCCGGGCCAGCGCCAGCGAGCGGGCGGTAGCCACGGACTGTGGGTGGTCGTCGGGCAGGAGACCCTTGGCCATCGACATGGGCAGATACGGCAGACCGGTGGACTCGAGGAAGGCCCGGACCTCATCCTCGGCCTGGGAGTACGCCGCGCCCTTGCCCAGGACGACGAGCGGTCGCTCAGCCTTGCAGAGGAGAGCCAGGGCGTGATCGACGGCCGCGGTGGCGGGAAGCTGGCGGGGCGCCGGGTCGGTCACCCGCCACAGCGACCGCGCACCGGCGTCGGCCTCGATGGCCTCGGCGAGGACCGCGCCCGGGATATCGAGATACACCCCGCCGGGTCGGCCGGAGACGGCAGCGCGGATCGCCCGGGCAACTCCGCGCCCGATGTCCTCTACCCGGTTGACGCGGTAGGCGGCCTTTGCGAAGGGCTTGGCCGCCGCGAGCTGATCAAGCTCCTCGTAGTCGCCGCGCTGCAGATCAACGATCGGACGTTCGCTCGATCCGGAGATCTGGATCATCGGAAAACAGTTCGTCGTGGCGTTGGCCAGAGCCACCAGGCCGTTGAGGAAGCCCGGCGCCGAGACCGTGAGGCAGATGCCCGGCCGCTTGGTGAGAAAGCCGGCCGCGGCCGCCGCGTGGCCCGCGCTCGTTTCGTGGCGGAACCCGACGTAGCGGATGCCTTCGGCCTGGGCGAGGCGGGCCAAGTCGGTGATCGGAATGCCGACGACCCCGTAGATCGTCGCGACGTCATTGAGCTTGAGCGCATCGACGACAAGGTGGAAGCCGTCGGTCAGCGTCTGCGTCCCCCCCGCCGCGTGGGTGGTTTGGGTCGTGCTCATCAGTGTGACTCCTTCATCTCTCGGCGGCCGCGATGTGACGGGCGCATTTACGATCCGAGGTTCGTGTGGATACGGCGCTCGTCCGGATCAGCAGGTGAGCGACCGATCCCGATGATCGTGGGACCGACGACGCTGCCGATCATGCCGTCGCGGGGGAGACGGCGAGCCGCGTGCGACGGTGTGTCATGGTGAGTTGCTCCTCGGTTGGTCAGGGTCTGGGGCATCCGCGTGAGCGGCGTCCGCCGTGCAGGTTGCAGAAGCGACGGCGATGACGCCACAGGCCGGGCGGCCCATCGCGACTGACCTTTGGCACAGGTGGCTCACCCTTCAGTCCCCGGGGTGCCCGAGCAGTTTGACGGTGCGACCTTAAGTCCGGGGGAAGGCAATGCCGTCGCCCAGTGCGGACAGCCCCGACCGACACCAGCATGTGCCTGCATTCGATGGAGTGCAGAAGACTAAAACCACGGCGGGCCCCGTCGTGTTCCTGGCCTCCCGCGAACGCGGGCCGCCGGTACGAGAGGAGCATCAAATGATGTGCCAGCACCACTTCGGAGCGCGCCGATGAGGCGCCGTATCTCCGCGCGCGATACCACGCTGATGAGCTTGACCGTCTCATCGGGAGTGGTCGACGCCATCAGTTTTATCGCCTTCGGGAAGGTCTTCACCGCCTTTATGACCGGAAACCTCGTGTTCCTGGGGCTCGGGATGGCCAACGCCTTCAAGCCCGGAGGTCCGAACCTTGCTCGCGTCGGCATCGTGCTCGTTGCCTTCGCCGTCGGAGTGTTCATCGCGGCGCGAATCATCAGGCGCGCCAAGCAGACCCGGGGTGACGCGGCCGGTGTGACCATTGCCCTCACGGCCGTGCTCGTCGTCGAGTTGGTGTTCTTGGGGGGCTGGATGGCCGCTTCAGGCGACCCGTCCGCCACCTATGCCACCTGCCTCGCCGCCGTCGAAGCGATCGCCATGGGCATGCAGAGCAGCGCCGTGGGATCGCTCGACGTCAAGGGCATTTTCACCACGGCCGCGACCGCGACCCTGATCAACCTGTCGCGTGAGGCTGCCGACCGGCGGGTGTCAACGACCGATCCCGGGCAGCTGGCGCGGGTTCTCATCTGCCTGGTCGCCGGGGCGACCATCGGCGGTCTGCTCCTCGTCAACGCCAGGCTGTACGCACCCCTCGTGCCGCCACTGGCGACCGCGCTGGCCATCGCGGCAAGCCTGGCCGAGGCTCGGGCCGGCCGACGCGGCGCCACGGCTGGCGCGGTCGAGACGCTCAAGGGTGATCATGGACGAGCCCTGGCCCCGGCCGATCCCGCTGTGGTGCAGCGCGAAGCGGCCTGAAGCGCCTCCCGGTTGACGCCCTGTCTCGCCGTGCCGCTTCCGGTGGCCGGCGGGACGGGGCGCCAGGGTGCCCGTTCCAGGGAGCGACCAGATTCTGGTCTGAGACCCGAGGTCGCGCAGCTACTCCCTCCGGAGTAGGCGCCAAGACGCCCTGCAGCCGACGACAAAGAAGACCCGACTCTGGAGAATCCGCGGCATGCCCCTAGTGCAATGTCCGGAGTGTCGCGTCCAGCAATACGCCCACGTCTCGTACGTTGCCGATGTGTGTTGCGTGGAGTGCGGATACCGGCTGATGGCCGCCCGGCTGGGGCCGAGCCCCGTCCTCGGCGCATCGGCTCCACGCGGCCGGTCGCGGCGGCTTGGCCCGACTCGCTCCTTTGGTCCCGGGCTGCGGAGGCCGCAGTGAAGGGACGGACCAAGCGCGCCGTCCCGCGGCAGACAACCGTGCGGGATCCGCAGTGGGATACGAGGTCGATCACCTGGCTCGAGGACCAGTTCGTCGAGGCTTACGTCTGCTGGCGGGAAGCCTGCGGCGACGTAGAGGGCGCGTACGCGCTGCTCGACGGATCGCAGCGCAAGGACCGCGGACTGGCTCTCGCGGCGTTCGCTGCCGCCCTCGACCGGGAAGAGTCCGCGGCGGGCGCGTACCACGAGGCGGCGGACACGCTCAGCCGGGCCGTGGACCACGATACCGTCGTGGTCCCAAGCGCCTGATCATCTCCAGGCCGCAGGCATGCCGTACGGCGGCCTGATCATCTCCAGGCCGCAGGAATGCCGTCGGCAGCTTGCCTTCATGGCCTTCGGAGGTGCGGTGCGTCGTGCCTGTGCGGTTGTGTGCTCACCTCATCCATTGACACGCGAGAGAGGCCAGGCTGGGACCCGCCAGAAGGACAGTGTCACGCGCGATGGTGACTGCGAGCCTTCCTCCCGTCGAGCGCGCGACGCATTTGGAGACCGGGGCGCGCGAGCATCTCTTAACCGTCACTACGAGAGGAAGTACGCCTGCCATGACACCATCTGCCCAACCGCAGGATGGAAGACTTACCACCGTCAAGCGAACCCCGAGGCTCAGGCGCCTTGTGCATCACCTCCGGGGAAACGCCGTTGGCTACGTGGCGCTGTTCACCGCCCTGGGTGGTACGTCGTACGCGGCCGTCACGCTGGCGCCGGGTAGCGTAAAGACGAAGGCGCTCGCCAACGGTTCGGTAACGAATGCGAAGCTGGCCCACAACAGCGTCGGCTCAGCCGACGTGCGCAACCACTCGCTGGTCGCCAATGACTTCAACACCAGTTCTCTGACATCGCTCCTCGGGTCGGGGGCGGGCGGGAAGACCGGGGCCACCGGTCCTCAGGGCGCGGCGGGACCGACCGGGAGCGCCGGTTCTCAGGGCCCGAGGGGTCTGGACGGCAGCTCGAGCGTCGTGATGACGGCCCGCCAGACAGGCAGTATGACCGCACCTCACGGCGCCTCGACCACGGTCCCGTTGTCGGGTGCGTCCTGGACCCAGGCGGCCAATGACGTCAACCTGATCACGGGCAGCGTGAAAGTGGGCATTCCGTCCTCGTGCACCGGGTCCTTCGGGAACTCACTCGTGGTGTCCGTTGACGGTGTTCCCAACACGTTTGCCCTCGCTCCGACCTCCCCGGCTTCGAGCACGGTAACGGTTCCGTTCGTCGTCAGCGAGCTGATGGAGCCGGGTGCCTCCACCCAGCACAACGTCACGGCCGCACTGGCCAACTCGTGCACGAAGTCCGGCGAGGACTATTCGGTCAGCAACGTCAAGATCGACGCCATGAACTTCCACTAGGTCGTACTAGCGGCCGGGACGGTCCCGCTCTGAGGCGAAAGCCCGGAGCGGGACCGGGCCGCCATGTGGTACTGGACAGGAGGCGGCTGATGTCGGACGGACCCCGAGGCGGCGCGGCGAGCAAGATGCGACGGGCCTTGACCAAGCGACGGCGCCCGCGCCACGCCTACCTGGCCTTGATCACAGTGCTCGTTGCCGCCTCGTCCTTCGCCATGTGGGGCGGGTCAGCAAATGCCCCGATTGTCTCCGCCGCGGGATCGCTACAGGCGGGCGTTGATCGGTCCGGAGGAGGCGTGACCCTGGCGGCCACCGTCAATAGTCGCGGTGGTCCGGGTCAGGGCAATGGCGGGGGTCCGGGCAACAGCGGGGGTCAAGGCGGCGGTGGCCAAGGGGGCGGTGGCGACGGCAATGGCGGGGGTCCGGGCAACAGCGGGGGTCAGGGTGGCGGTCCGGGCAATGCCCAGGGCGGCGGTCCGGGCAATGGTCAAGGCGGCGGTCCGGGCAATGGCAACGGCGGCGGCCATGGCAACCCAGGCGGCAACGGTGGCTCATCCAATGGGCAACCGTCGCCAGCGCCCGCTCCAGCACCACAACCGCCGCCTTCGCCGCCACCGGCACCGGCCCCGCCACCCCCGGCCCCGGCACCGGCCCCACCGGCTCCTCCGCAACACGCCTCGGGCGGGTCCGGCGCCGGGCACGCGCCCGCTCCGCCGGCCGCCAAGCCCCCACCGAAGGTCAGCGCTGCACCGGTCCCGGCGCCGGCACCTCCCGCACCCGCTTCCCCGGCGCCGCCTGCCGCCGCTCCAGCGCCGCCGAGCGTGAGCAGTGCCGTCCCGGCTCCCCGCGTGAAAACGACGCCGGCGCCACTGAGGTCCACGAAGGCCTCACGGCGGGCGCGGCGCCCGACCGTACCTCGCCGACGCCCAGGGAGGACCCTGGCCAAGCGCTCAGCCGCTCAGACGCACCGGGCTCCTGTTGTCAGTATGCCGCGCGTCGTGTCCGCTCCGCCACAGCCCGCGCGTCACCTCGAGCTCACCGCGGGCAACCGGAGCCTCACGCTGGGGCTGGCCCTCCCGACGATCGTGTTGCTGGTGCCGCTCCTGGCCCTGTGCCTGGTCGGGCGTCGGCGCTAGCGCCACGTTGCTAGTGGTTGTCCCCGTAGATGCGGTTGCACCGAGAGCGGTCGCCGGTGGATGCCTGGCGAGGACGCAGAAGACGACGTGCAGCGCTGCACGAGACTTCGAGGACATAGCCAGGCGCCGCCGGAGGCCACTCGAATGCGAGCGTATTTACGGTGGCGACCACTAGTCGACGATGTCGCGGAGTGCCGTGGTGCTGGCCTCGGCGACGGTGCGGGCAAGATCAGCCCTCGTTTTCGCCGTGGACTTCACGAGGTCAAGCTGACTCAGTGCGCCGAGTTGCTCGTGACACTGTGCGGCCGCCAGCGTGACGCGTTGCACCGCATCGAGATACGCCAGCCCCACCTCGAGGCTCATTTCGCCGAGATGCTCTCCGATCGCCAGCGCATACTCCTGGGCATCGGCGAGCGGATCCTGCGTCGCGCCTGACGGCAGCGCGCTTCGCCAGTCGTGGTTCTGGGGAGCGCCAGCCGGCGCGAGCTTCGAGAAGGCCTCCATATACGCCCCCCCGATCTGCTCGACGGCCTCGGCGTAGGCGGCTCCGACCTTGTCGGCAAGCTCGAGCAATTGTTCGTAGAGCTCTTGGCCGTGGGCCATGCTGGTCAACGGGGTCGGTCCGGTGCTCGCACCATTCGGACGTCCGCCCTGCGGCGCGGAGGTGCCCATTTCGGTCTCCTCGATACTCGTGGTTGGAGGTCATGCGATCGCCCACCGCACCCGAGTGGGAGCCGAGGCGGGTCGATGTCCTCTGTGCCCGCCGAGGATGGCGCGCCAACCATCCGCTCATAACTGGACAGTGGACTAGCTGCTCAGCGGACCCCGGACCACAGCCAATGGGGCCGAGCGGGGCCCAAGCCCGGCCTCATCCGATGGCGCCGGGACGCCGCTGCGCTCAGGGGTGATCGAGCGGCCGGTGCGAGCTGCACTCGCGAACAGGTTGTGTTGACGACGCCCACGGTCACAGTACGCGGGTCGCCTCACCTGGGGCCACAGTCACGCAAAAAGGAGACACCTTGATTGGGAGTCAGTCAACGCCTATGGCGCGCCGTCGGACCGCTCGCCGGATCGCGCCGGCGGCCGCAGCGCTCATCGCTTCGGCGGTTGGGGCCGGCCCCGCCATGGCCAGCGGTCCGACAATCGCGGTCACGGGCGACAGTGTGCTGGCCACGAGCCTGCCCTCGTTCGGCACGGCTACGATCAAGGCGACCCGTCCGGATGCGCTCACCGGGGCGCCAGTCGTCATCGGGCAGTTCTCCGGCTCGGCGAACTCGTTCACGCCGTTCTCGGTCAATACGACCACACCCACGCCACTGGCCCCGGCCGGTGACTGCTGGCAGAAGGGGGCACTCTCCCAGGCCCTCACCCCCGACCTCCAGCCCGGCGATACCGTCACCCTCACCCAAGCCGCGCAGTTCGGTGGCGGCACACCCTCAACCAGCATCACCGTCCAGCCGGCTGCCAGTGGGGTTACTCCGGGCCCGATCGCCGGCTGCAGCAGCATTGCGCCATGGGCCCGCAACGCCATTACCAGCGGCCCGAGCACGACCACGGGGGGCGCGATCACTGTTTCGGGCGTAGCTCAGCCTCTTGCCACTGGAGTATCGGTGGCCGCCACTGATGGCAAACACAGCACTACGTCTGTCAGCACGACCGCCAATGCGAACGGCAGCTGGACCGCAACCATTCCCGCCGCGCAGGTTTCAACGCTGGCCGACGCCCCGCTCACGGTCACGCCGGTGGTCGCGATGCCCGATGTGAGCACTGGTGCAGCCGCCCACATCGCCGGCGTAGGCTTGACGGTTGAGAAGTCGGCCCCAGTCACTGCTTCCGGCTCGGGGCAGACCGGCGGCGCGCCGTCCAGTTCGACGTCGGCGTCGAAGAGTGCAACTGGCGGCCGCCCGCGCGTGACCGGACTCCGCGTTTCCTCGACGCTGAAGCTGTCCCGCGCGCGCCGCAACGGAATCACGGTGTCGTTCATCGTGCCCGCCGGCGCCAAGGTGGTAAGAGTGGAGCTTCTCCGCGGCAAGACGCGGTTGTTCCGGACGACCGTCCGCGCGCACAAGGCCCGGACGCGACAGAGGGTAGTGGTGCATGCCAAGCGCCTGCGCACCGGCAATTACACCGTCGCGGTTCAGGCTGGCAGCAGCAGCTCCCGTCTTGGGCCGATGAGCACCCATCACCTGCGTCTTAGCTGACACGCGGCCGGCGGCACCGACATCATCGCCAAGCTCTCCGCCCTGCGACCCATGCTGCGTCCCACCGCGGCCAGCCGGGCGGCGAGCTTGACTGACCGGCTGGCGTGGCGCGGGGCCACGTCCCAGGGAGGGTGCGGGTGCTCAGCGGCAGCCTGATCGTGGACCTTGCCCTGGCTGCGGCCGCGTACGGGCTGGTGGTTGGCGTGATTCTGATCGCCCTCTGGCTGGGCGGCAGACAGCGGTCCGGCGGTGAAGGGGACGACGGTGACCAGGGCGGAGGTGACGACTGGCGGCGGCGCGACAAGCGCCCGGATCCACCGCGGCCTCAGGGGCCTCGGGGGGTGGGCACCACCCCGGCGATGCAGCCGGCGCGCGGGCCCCCACCTCGACCGGCGGTTCGCCTCAGTCGCCGGCGAATTCGCGCACTGCGTCCGCGCTGTCCGCGTGGACGCTCGCTGCTTGACCCTCGCGGTCAAGCGCCGCGCAGTAGGCCGCGAAGGCCAGGCCGCGGTCCTGACGTTCCGCCCGGTCCCAGCGCTGGTAGGTCAGCTGCACCTCCACGCATGCCTCGCGCCACCGCACATAACTGTCGAAGAAATGCTCGGTCAGCCATGCGGACCGGCGCTTACTGAGCGGGGACTCGGCGTGAGCCGGAGCCGGCGCTGGTGCAGCGTTATCGGGCTGACTCATGCTGGGCCTCGATTGGTCGGGACGGATCGTGCGTGGATGAGCACGGGCTCCATATTCCGCCTTTGGCACGCGCTTGTCGTCGGCTGAGAGTGGACTCTGCCTCTACCACACGGGGAGTATCCGAGACAGCAACGATCGACGGGCGCTTGGGCGACTACCCCCCGCCACCCTGGACAGTGAGAACCCGGCGGAGGATCAGGCTATGGGACGCGCCTCCCGCGCCATGGTTGCCATCCGTCGTTCGTGAATCACGGCGACGTCCTCTCACATATGCAAGGAGCAAAGCATGAGACTATCCGTCAAACATCTGACTGCCGTTGCTGGAATCACCTGTGCGATTGCCGGGGCCGCTCCCGTCGCCGTGGCCACCGCCGCGACAACGACCGGAACCCCGCTTCCCGGGCTCTCCTGCAGCGTCAATCAAGGACTGCTTCCGGGAATTCCCAACCTCGGCCCCACCGGCCCACTTGGTCCGCTCGGGTCCTCGGGCCCCGGCGGTGGTTCGGGAAGCAACCTTCCCTGCGGCGTTGCCGCGTTTAACTTCGGCCCGACCGGACCCCTCGGCCCAGGCGGCTCACTGGGCTCCACTCCGCCCGCGGCTCCCGCGCCGGCCCCCGCGCCGGCAGCAGCAGCGCCGGCCCCCCAGAGCCCGGCGACCTCGGCCAAGTCCTCCTCGACCAAGAAGCACTCGACAGGCAAGAAGCGCTCGACCAAGAAGCACTCGTCGAGCAAGAAGCGCTCGAGCAAGAAGCACACGTCGAGCAAGAAGCGCTCGAGCAAGAAGCACACCACCAAGAAGCACACGTCGAGCAAGAAGCGCTCGTCGCACAAGCGCCGCGGCTAGCTTACCGTTGTTGCCACCCGGCGGGGGGGGGGGGGGGGGGGGGGGGGGGGGGG
>JAXDGI010000180.1:0-7636 GCA_034665145.1 Solirubrobacteraceae bacterium | reverse complement strand
CATCCAGCTCGCAGCACGTCAAGCGCCAGTTGAGGCTGACGAAGACCGCACCGTGACGCGAGGCCGCGGTCATGAGGACCGGGTGGATGACGCTGTTGCGTCCGAGGTAGGCCACGACATCGCCCCGGCGCACGCCGTGAGCGCCGAACCCAGCAGCGATCGCGTCCGCGAGGCGGTCCAGCTCGGCGTACGTGATAACCGTGCCGCCCGATATCGCAGCCCGGGCGTGGGGGTGCCGGCGGGCCCACCGGGCAACGCGTGCCCCGAGAGGCTCGGCCACTCCCCATCACCTCGCGATCCGTCCGACTCGGTTCCGGCGACCTGCGGCTCAGTTCTAGTCAGACCATTATGTGATGACCGTACAATGAACCGTGCTCCTCTCCAGCATCGGCCCCGGCGACTGGCCGACGATCGGCGCGCGCTCCTCGCCCGACGCTGCTGCGCTGAGAACGCCCGCGGCGGAGATCGTCACCTATGCCGACCTCGAGTCGCGGACATCGCGCCTGGCCGACAGCCTGCGCAAGCGGGGGTTCGAGAAGGGCGATCGCGTCGCGATCCTGAACACCGACAGCGTCGAGTACGTGGTGCTGGTCCTCGCGGCGATGAAGCTCGGTGTCATCGTGGCGCCGTTGAACTTCAGGCTGGCGCCGTCGGAACTGGCGGCCCTGGTCAGGGTGATTGACCCGGCCGTGATCGCCCTGGGAGCGCGGTACGAACCGATGCTGGACGCTCTGCGCGAGTCGGCTCCATCGTGCCGGCTCACCGTCTGTCTCGATGGCTGGTTGTCCGGCGGGGTATCGCTCGGGGATCTGATCGCCGAGTCCGACATGTCGACGATGGCCGCCGCCACCGCCGACAGCGATGTCCTCAGCTGGTTGCTGACCAGCGGGACGACGGGGACTCCCCGCATCGTGGCCCAGTCGCAGCGAATGATCAAGGCGGACATCGTCAAGGGCGCGGTCGAACACGGATTCCGTCCGGACGAGTGCCTGTATTCCGGCAGCCCGCTCTTCCACGTCGCCGGGATGGGCTGGCTCTTGTATGCGATAGCGCGCAGCGCGTGCTACCTGCTCATCCCGCAGTTCGACGTCGACGCCGTGCTGGCGAACCTTAAGTCCGGGCTGCTTACGCGGTGCATGCTCATCTCCAGCATGGCGATCGCTCTGGTCGAGCATCCGGATGCCGGCGGCGAGTACCCTGCGTTGCGCGGAATAGCGTACGGAGGCGCCGCGACGCCACCGTCGGTAGTCCGCAGGCTGCACGAGATCTTTGGCTGCGATCTGTACAACACCTTTGGCGCTGGCACCGAATGCGGTGGCCAGACCGTGTTGCGCCCAGAGGATCACCGCCGGGCGCTGGCCGGTGCCGATCACCTGCTCGCGTCGATCGGGCGGCCGATGTACGGCGTCGACCTCGAGTTGCGGGACGTGGACGGTCGCCCCGTGGCGGCTGGTGAGATCGGCGAGATCTGCACGCGGAGCGACAGCGTCATGGACGGCTACGTCGGCCACCCCGATCTCACGGCCGAGCGCGTCTGCGACGGCTGGATCCGCGGGGGCGACATGGCCCGGCGCGATACCGAGGGCTACCTCTATCTCGCTGGCCGCAAGGACGACATGATCCTGCGCGGCGGCGAGAACATCTACCCGGTCGAAGTTGAGAACGCGTTGTGCGAGCACCCGGCGGTCTCCGAGGCGGTCGTGGTGGGACTCCCGGACGAGTTCTGGGGGCAAATCGTCGCGGCCGCAGTGCTCCCGGTGCGGGGGGCTCAGGTCGGGCAGTCCGAGCTGCTCGCGTTCGCTGGCCGACGCCTGGCGCACTACAAGCTCCCGTCGCGCCTCACCGTGCTGGACGAGTTCCCGCGCAACGCGACCGGCAAGGCGCAGCGATCGGAGATCCGCGACACCTTTCTCTGATCTATTCGGCTGGGCCGACGACCTGCTCGGCAGAGTGGGCGGCCGTCAGTCGGTGAGGCCGCGGTCGCTTAGCCAGGTCGTGATCTTATCTACGGCATCGTTGAGCATCAGGCGTTGCTCGGGTCCGTTGTAGTAGTGCGTCGCGCCGCGCACCTCGTAGCATTCCTTGTCCGCGGTGTTGCCGATGGCCTCGTAGAGGCGCCTCGTGTGGCTCGGCGTGCAGGCGTTATCCGCGGTGTTGCCGATCACCAGGGTGGGCACGGCGATGTCGCGGCCGCACGTCTCGCCATCGGCGCGAGCGTCGTCGTAACTCCACTGCGAGAGCCAGCTGCGCAGCGTGCTGAACCGGGCCAGGCCGACCGGGCCCATGTTCACGACCTGCGGATCGCCCAGGTAGCACGTGCCGGGTTCGCGATCGTTCGGGTCGATGGTCGGATCGAGCCAACGGGGATCGGCCATGGTTCCGTGCACGACGAAGCCGCGCTCGTCCAGCGGCCGGCCAGATGCTTTCAGCGCGTCCAGCTCGTCCCGCACCCATCGAGTGATCCGGCGGTTCCGTTCGATCTGGGCCGCACGGTAGCGCGCCAAGAACTCCTGTGTGTACGGCGGCTGGTTCGGGTTCTCCGGGTCGTAAATGTCGAGCTCCGGATCGCGCCTGGTGGGATCGCTCTCGTCGAGGATGGACGGATCCATCCACTCGGTGAGCGTGCCGTGCCGGCTGACGTGCGCCGCCAGCAGCAGCAAGGCATCGGCGGGTGGCATCCGCTCGCGGGTTAGGTCCGGCGGATCGCCGGCCGGCGACGAGGTGACAGTCGGATGTTGCGCCTGCTGCTGGTAGAACACGGACAGCGAGCCACCGCCGCTCCAGCCGGCGAGGACGATGCGCTCGTATCCAAGCCGCTCGCGCGCGTCGTGGATCGCCGCGCCGAGATCCTGAGCAACCTTCTCCATGATCAAGGCGTAGTCGGCGCCGCGATACCTGCTGTTCGCGTAGATGACGTGGTGCCCGGCACGGGCCAGCGCATTGGTCATGGGCAGGTAGGCACCACCGCCGATCGGGTGCATGAACAGGATCGCGGTCTTCGACGGGCGGTCGGCGGGACGCAGGAGGTAGCTCTCCAGCGCCACCTGCTCCCCTACCCCACCGTAGGTATCGCGGAAAGCGGACTTGTCCTCGAACATGACGAGGTACGGAATGCGCTGATAGCGCGGCCCGGGCGGCGTCACGGAATCGTCTCCGGGTCGATGTCGAAGCGGAAGTACGCCTTGGCCGCATCGGTGGGAACGAGTCGCCTACGCGAGTCGATGTTGATGACCTGCCACTCAACCCGGGTGTGTTCCTCGTGCAGCCGGCGCGCGCGCTGCCGGGCGCGCTCGGGCGCGCCGTGATGGATCCCCTGCGGCGCGTGGGACAGCAGACCGAGCGGCATCTGTACGCCGAACGTGTGCCCACCGTGGTAAAAAGCCACTTCGTCGAAGTCGACATTGCGGTGATACCAGGGCGTTCGCTCGGTGCCGGGCCTGCCCTCGGTCGGGCGCGGCAGGAAGTTGATCAGGAACAGGTCCGTGGTGTTCATGACGACCGACGCCGACGGTGGCAGGTGAACGGTGTCGGAGGTCATCACGTTGTACTCGTCGATGTTCACCCGGAACGGGAAGTTGTCACCCCTCCACCCCTCCGCGTCGCACGGATCGTGGTCGTACTCGATCCACGAGTGCTCACCGCTGTGCGCCAGGCGAACCTCGTAGCGTTCACGGCCGTCTCCGGACAGCACCTCGGCCTCGGGCACGAAGACCATCGTCGAGTCGAACGGCCAGTGCCGGCCCAGCGCTCTGGACGAGGGCACCTGCAGTTCTGTGTAGGACTCGACCAGCAGCAGGTGATTTTTCCCGCCCTCGGGGACGTGCCGGTACGTCGTCGACTTCGGCAGGTAGATGTAGTCGCCCGGCCGGTACGGGATCGTGCCGAATTCGGTGTAGAACCGGCCGGTGCCGAGATGGGCGAAGTACACCTCGTCGCAGTCGATGTTCCGCGCGTAGAACGGCATCGGCTGCGATCGGCGTGACACCGAGATCCGGGCGTCGGCGTTGCTGAACAGGAGCAACGGCTCCCCCGCGCCGTCGCTCAGATCGGACGGCTTGAGGTCGTAGGTTGGCACGTGGACGTCCCGGATAGGGCCGCGAGCACGGAAGGCGGTCGGGTCGCTGCGACGATAGAACTGCGCCTGCCGTCCGATGAAGCCGTTGCGGCCCATCTCGTCGTCCTTCAACTCGCCGACATCGGCGTGGATTCGTTCCGGCGTTGTGCCCCGCCGCAACTGGACGAACGACTCCATTGCAGTTCCCCTCGACCGTTGATCTCCTTGCCCGCGTGGTGTAACTGACTCTATATTCAGATTCAGTCGAGTAGCAACCCCGCCGCTGTCAGGAGCCCGCCGTTGATCACTCACACGGTCCACGTCATCACCAAGCCTTCCGAGCACGAGCGATTCGTCGCCGCGGTCCGAGCGCTGCGCGACGCGTCCGTTCACGAGGAGGGCAACATCGAGTACTCGCTCTGGACGCCCCTGGACGGCGGCAACGAGGTTCTCGTGGTGGAGCGCTGGCGTGATCAGGCTGCTGTCGAGTCGCACCACAAGGCCGAGCACATGAGCACGTTCCGCGGTGCGGTGAAGGGCGCCGTCGCCGCCCCGCCGCGTTCAACGAAGGCAGAGGACGATTCCCAGGCCTGATCAGCCGCCGAGCGTGAATGGAGGGATCTGTGCCTGAATACTTGAAGCGGGCCGCAGCACCGTTGTCGACGGCGGCTGGAGACCCAGACGTGGCCAAGGTCGTCAGCGAGGTCATTGCCGACGTCCGCGAACGCGGTGACGTCGCTGTTCGACAGTATTCGGAGAAGTTCGACCGGTGGTCTCCGCCGGACTTTCGCCTCTCACCGGACGAGATCGAGCGGATCGTCGACCAGGTCGACCCCCGCGTGCTCGACGACATCCGCACTGTGCAGCGCAATGTTCGCGACTTCGCCGGGCACCAGCGGGACTCCTTGACCGACTTCGAGGTCGAAGCCCAGCCGGGTGTCTTCCTCGGCCAGCGCAGCATCCCGGTCGGCTCGGTCGGGGCCTACGTACCCGGAGGCCGCTACCCGCTGGTGGCCTCGGCCCACATGACGGTCGCGACCGCCACCGTCGCCGGCGTCGAGAACATCATCGCCTGCACGCCGCCCATCCGGGGGGAGATACCGGCGACGACGGTCGCGGCCATGCACCTCGCCGGGGCGACCGACATCCTGCTGCTCGGCGGCGTGCAGGCCATCGCCGCGCTCGCGGTCGGGACCGAGACCATCGCGAAGGTCGATCTCATCGCCGGCCCGGGCAACGCGTACGTTGCCGAGGCCAAGCGCCAGTTGTTCGGTGAAATCGGTATCGACCTGCTGGCCGGTCCGACCGAGATCCTCATCATCGCCGACGAACACGCCGACCCGTTCGTCGTCGCCGTCGACCTGATCAGTCAGGCCGAACACGGGCCCGACTCCCCGGCTGTCCTGATCACCACGTCAGGCGGGGTTGCGCGGCGAGCGCAGGAACACGTCGAGGCGCTGCTTCCTGGCCTGCCGACCCGCGGCTTCGCTGAGCCGGCCTGGCGTGATCACGGCCAGATCATCGTGGTCGACACGATGACCGAGGCTTACGAACTCGCCGACGACTTCGCGTTCGAGCATGTCGAAGTGTTGACCGAACACCCCCGCGAGGCCCTCGAGGCGATGAGGAACTACGGCGCCCTGTTCCTGGGCGAAGGCACCTGCGTCTCGTACGGCGACAAGGTCATCGGCACGAACCACACGTTGCCGACACGGCGCGCTGCGCGATACACCGGCGGCCTGTGGGTGGGCAAGTACCTGAAGACCGTCACTTACCAGGAGGTCGTAGATCCGGCGGCGAGCGCGGCGCTGGGCGAACTGTGCGGTCGCGCGAGCCGAGTGGAACAGTTCGAGGGACACGCACGCTCGGGGGACGTGCGATCAGCCAAGTTCGGCGACGCCAATCCTGGATGGATCGATCATGGAATGTTCGCGGACCGCCGGTAGCCGTTCGATCGCGTCGCGCCGGGTTCCTGAATCTGAATCCGGTATCCTGTGCAGGTGCCGCCCACTAGTCAGCAGCTCATGACGCGCGCAGAGGAGACGCTGCGCCGCGATGACTTTGCAGTGCTCCGCCCGCTCCAGACGCGCTGGGCGGACATGGACACCTATTCGCATGTCAACAATGCTGTCCATTACGAGCTGATGGACACCGCGGTCAACGGCTGGTTGGTCGAGGCGACCGGCACCGACATCCGCGGGCTCGCCGCCGTCGGCTGGGTCGTCGAAACGTCCTGCCGGTATCTTGCACCGCTCCAGTTCCCCACCGTCGTCGACGTCGGCATCGCGCTCGAACGGCTCGGGCGCACGAGCGTCGCCTATCGCCTGGCCCTGTTCGGCGACGATCTGGGTCCAGTCGCCGTCGCGCGCTTCGTACACGTGTACGTGGACCGGAACGACCACAAGCCCGCACCAGTACCGGAGGTGGTTCGGCGTGCCCTCGAGACGCTCGGTCACGATCCGGCCAAAAACGACTGAGCGTGCCTCGTTGCGGGCGCGATCTCCGCTCGTCTGATTCAACCCTCTCTGACAGGCAGGACTGGATATGCCGACAACTCCTCGCGGCGAGCGGACCAGGGAAGCATTTCTCGACGCCGCCAAGCAGGTTTTCGCCGAGAAAGGCTACTTCAACGCGAAGATCACGGACATCAGTGCCGCGGCCGGCCGGTCCCCGGGGTCGTTCTACAATTACTACGACAACAAGGAAAGTCTGCTCGAGGATCTGGCCGCGGATTTCATCGACGAGGTGCTCGGCCGCGCGAAGCACGTCCATCGGGGCGACCCCTACGTCAACATCAAGGAGATCGTCACCGTCTACTGGAACACGTACAAGGAATACGTGCCGACCCTAATCGGCCTCTTCCAGCTGTCGATGAGAGATGCCAGGTTCGCGGAGAAATGGCAGAAGCTACGCCTGCAGGGGGTCGAGAACGTCATTGCCGGGATCCGGAAGGCGTACCGAGATGGCTTTGCCCGAGGCATCGACGAGCACGCGTTCGCGTCGGCCATCATGTCGATGCTGGACTTCTTCTGCTGGACCTGGCTGGCGAACGGCGGCGAACCGGGATCCGGGCCGATGGACGACGACGTCGCAATCGAGACCTTGTCCCAGGTGTGGTACCGATCGCTGTACTTCCCCGTCGCTGGCACACCGGGCAAGACGGCAGACAAGTCCCTGGCCCGCTCCAAGTGACACCCGCCGCGAAACCAGACTGGCTCATCACTAGCTGTTTACTAATTCTGAATTCATCTTCATAATAGTCCCGAGCGAATCTGCGTGAGGGGCTTTCATGAGACGAAGCGATCGGGTCGTCGCCGTCACCGGCGCGTCCAGCGGGATCGGCCTGGCGATTGCGCAACATCGCGCCGAGCTGGGAGATCGTGTACTAATCACGGGCCGTCGCCTGGGCCCGCTGCAGTCGGCGGCCGAGGCGCTGGGTCCTGGGGTGACCGCCCTCGTCGCCGACTCCGCTGATCCCGCAAGCGCTGCTCTTATCGTCGAGACCGCGCTCGAACGATTCGGCGGCCTCGACGTGGTCGTCCCGAACGCCGCCCACGTCCCGCCGCTAACGTCGCTGCTCAA
>JAXDGI010000179.1:0-2982 GCA_034665145.1 Solirubrobacteraceae bacterium | reverse complement strand
CGCCACTGCCGCACCAAGGTCGCGCCGGTCTTCAGCACTCCGCCGGGATCGAAAGAACGAGCGCCTCTCTCGAACTCTCCCGCCAAAATCCGCAAGCGGCGCTGCAAGGCGCGGGTCGGACCGCCTTGGGCGCGCTGTTGCAGCTTATCGGCGAGGCCTCTGATGATCAGATCGCGACTGAGGCCCAGCGGCGGTCCGGTGTGATGCAATGTCCGCCACGCACGCCGCAGCTCCTCTGTCGAGAGAGGCGCTCGTTCTTTCGATCCCGGCGGAGTGCTGAAGACCGGCGCGACCTTGGTGCGGCAGTGGCGCGGACACACCCATACCGTCCTCGTGCGCGAGGACGGGTTCGAATACGACGGCCAGCTGTATCGGTCGCTGACCGTGATTGCCGAGCGGATCACCGGGGCTCATTGGTCGGGGCCCCGGTTCTTCGCCACCGGCAAGCGAACCCGTGCATCCTAGTCACCAAGGCAGCTGATGAAAAAACCCGGAACCGCGAGCACCCACCTGCCGTACCGATGTTCAGAAAGCGTCTTTACATACCGCACCAAGCGGCTGCGCGTAACTGGGGCGACGAAAAATTCCCCTGATCGGCAGGCGGAAGATTCCTGCCCTCGGTCCCCCTAAGATCGATAAAGCTCCCCGAGACTGCCCGGTTCGCCTTTCCGGGCTCACATTCTTATGCGAGAGACGGACTCGTTCTCGAGGGGGACCAAGGGTTCGAAGCCCTGTACCCTTCAAGGCGGTTATCGGCTGGTCGGCATTGTAGACTGGCCGGACCGGGCCGGCCTGCCGGGAGTCGCCCTCGAATCCCCGTGTTTTGAGCACCTGGAGCGGACCTGCGCCCCGGCAGGTCGACCGCGACGGAAGTCCCGTGGGAGGTTGCGCCTCGAGCGCCAGTACAGGGATTGACGCTCGTTGCGGCGGCCCGGAGGTGTGTGATGCGAGAGGAGGGCCTGAGCATGGCGGAAGAGATTGAATGGTTTGTGGGCATCGACTGGGCGAGCCAGAGCCATCAGGTTTGCCTGGTCGATGCCCGCGGAGAGTGCTTGGGCGAGCGAGCCGTTGCGCATGGCGGCCTGGGGATCGAGGAGCTGTGCGATTGGCTGATTGCCCGCACCGGCGCCACGCCCGAGGTCATTGGGGTGGCCATCGAAATGACGCAGGGCCCCGTCGTCGAAGCCTTGTTGGAACGCGGTTTTTGCGTCTATGGGATCAATCCCAAGCAGCTCGATCGGTTCCGCGACCGCTTCACCGTGGCCGGCGCCAAGGATGATCGGCGCGACGCTCACGTGCTGGGCGACAGCTTGCGCACCGATCGGCACGCCTTTCGGCGTCTGTCGAATGACGAGCCAGTGATTGTGAAGCTGCGCGAGTGGTCGCGGATGACCGACGACCTGCAGCAGGAGCGCGCTCGTCTGGCCAGCCGCATGCGTGAGCAGCTCTGGCGCTATTACCCGCAGATGCTCGAGCTGGCTGACGACCTCGCCGCGGATTGGCTTCTCGATTTGTGGAACCAGGCACCGACACCAGCGAAGGCGGCCCGGCTGCGTCAGACCACCATCGAGCGGTTTGTCAAAGCGCACCGCCTGCGCCGTTGGCAGGCTCCCGAGGTTCTGCGCATCCTCAAACAGAAGCCGTTGTCGGTGGCACCCGGGGTGGTCGAGGCGGCGAGCGACCATATCCGCACGCTGACCGTCCGCATCAGGTTGGTCAATCAGCAGCTGAAAGCAGCGCACCGCAAGTTGGACGAGCTCTGCGCCCAGCTCGTCCCGTCCGAGGAGGACGAGCCGGGGCAGCAATGCGAGCAGCGCGACGTGGTGATCCTGCGATCCATGCCCGGGCTCGGAAGGACCATCCTCGCCGTGCTGCTCGCCGAGGTCTGGCAGCCTCTGCGCCGGCGAGATTATCACGCCTTGCGCAGCCTGTCCGGAGTGGCCCCAGTGACCCGCCGCAGCGGCAAAACCTGCGTCGTCGTGCGCCGTTATGCCTGCAATAAGCGGCTCGCGAACGCGCTCTATCATTGGGCGCGCGTGGCAACCCAGCACGACGCGCTCAGCCGCCGCCGTTATGCCGCGCTGCGCCAGCGCGGCCACAGCCACGGCCGCGCCCTGCGCACCGTCGCCGACCGCTTGCTGTCGGTGGCCTGCACCCTGCTCGAACAGCAGACGCTGTTCGACCCCGCCTACGAGGTTCGCGAGGCCGCCGGCGCGTGAGCATCCGGTTCCATCCCTTTGTTCGATCGAAAACGGCCATCCCTTCGTCCCGACCTGCCTCCTGGCAGAGCGCCGCGCGCAGCGGCAGTCAAGGATGCCGCCGCGAACGCGGCGGCACCGGCGGAGCCGGCGCAAAGCGTCCTTGACAGAGCGAGCACGGTGCTACGCTTGTCCTGGACGCACTGCACCACAACGGAATCCCGCGGGGTTATTGCCCTGCTTTTTTCGCTTGATCATTGGTGGGAGGTCCGTTCCCTCCAGCGAGGAGTCACGTGCGAACCCCGCGTTGGGCGCATAACCCGGAGTGGGGGCTCAATCCCGCTGGCTGGCTGCACCCTACCCGTGCCCCCCGCGCCGCTTCCTAAGACGATCCTATGACGGCTGGCGTTAACGATGTGGGCGCCTCGATGTCGATCCAGAACCGAGGCCCAAAGGGAAACGCCAGTGACCAGCTATTCAGTTCGCAACTTCCGCTACCTCGCCGATTTCCAAAGCAGGGATGATGGGCGCTCTCGATCGAAGCCCGCGCCAGCGCCGACAAAACTCGCCCCCGGAGCCGGTCTATTGGTGGCCTTGGTTTCATCGCTGGGGCTTTGGGGTGCGATTTGGCAGGCGGTCTCATCACTGGCCTCGGTGTGGTTGCGGTAGGTCCTCAGCGCGCGAGCAAAGAAGCGACGGGGACCGCTTAAACGCTGATGGAGGACCCAATGCCCCCGGCTATCGACGAAGCCATAGAATGGCTCGACCGCGCCGAGCAAGCGCG
>JAXDGI010000178.1:0-22562 GCA_034665145.1 Solirubrobacteraceae bacterium | reverse complement strand
TCAAGGAGGCCCGCCGGCTGGATCGCTTCTCGCAGTTCGCGCTGGTCGCGGCGAGCGAGGCGCTGACACAGGCCGGCTGGGAGGAGCCGCCCTACGACCCGCTGCGTGTCGGCTGCGTGATCGCCACCGGGATCGGCGGCCAGTTCACCGTCGAGAGCCAGCTCGACGTGATGCGCGAGAAGGGCCCGAAGATGGTCTCGCCGCTCGGCATCCCGCAGTACATGCCCAACGCAGCAGCAGCGGCCGTTTCGATGAAGTACCACCTGCAGGGACAGGCATACGGAGTCGTCTCGGCCTGCTCGGGCGGCGCCCATGCGATCGGCTCGGCGCTGCGGATGATCCAGTACGGCGACGCTGACGCCGCCGTCACCGGCGGGTCCGAGGCGGCGCTGACCCCGTTTGCGTTTGCGTGCTTCGAGTCGATGCAGGCGCTCTCGCCGACGGGGATCTCCCGCCCATTCGACGCCCGGCGCGACGGCTTCGTGATGGGCGAGGGCGCGGGCGTGCTGGTGCTGGAGGAGGCCGAGGCCGCGAAGGCGCGCGGGGCGACGATTCTGGGCGAGATAGCCGGCTACGGCTCGACCGCCGATGCCTACCACCTGACCGCGCCCACCCCGGTGACGACGACCTTGCGTCTATGGGGCCGGGAGCTCACTACTCGGCCCGCTCGACGATCATGTCGATGGCGTCGCCGACCGTCTTGAGCTGCTTCATGTCCTCACCCTTGAGCACGACGCCGTACTCGTCCTCGACGACCTGGGCCAGTTCGACCAGATCGAGCGAGTCGATGTCCAGCTCCTCGAAGCTGGCGTTGCGGGTGATCTGGCTTTGCTCGGGGCCAAAGCTGGCCAGCGTCTCGACGACACGGCCCTCGACCTGCTCGCTGGTTACTGACATTCCTGCTCCTTTCGAAGGGTGGTGTTCATGCCGCCAATCCGCCGTCTACGCATAGCACCGCGCCGGTCACATAGCTCGCGGCGTCGGAGAGGAGAAAGCGTACGCAGGCCGCCACCTCCTGCGGGGTTCCCGCCCGGCGCGCCGGCACCTGCCCGAGCAGGTCCTGGTTGACGTCTGCGGTCATGTCGGTGTCGATCCATCCGGGCGCGACGGCGTTGATGGTGATGCCGCGACGCGCGACCTCGACGGCGGCGTTCTTGGTCAGGGCGATCACTCCCGCCTTGGCGGCGGCGTAGTTGGGCTGCCCGGGGTTGGCCCGCAGGCCAACGACCGAGGACACGTTGACGATCCGGCCGGCCCGCGCTCGCAGCATTCCCTTCAGGCCTCTGCGGGTGAAGCGAAAGACGGCGTTGAGATCGGTCTCGATGACGGAGTTCCAGGCCTCGTCGCTGAGCGACGGAGTCAAATCGTCATCGCTGATGCCGGCGTTGTTGACCAGGCCCAGGATGGGCACGCCGAAATGCGATTCCACCTCGCTGAAGACCGCATCGGCGGCGCGCGGATCGGCCACATCGCCGGGCACTGCCATGGCCTGCCCGCCAGAGGACTCGATCGCCTTCACGACGGCCTCGGCGCCCTCGCGGCCGCTGCGGTAGTTGACGCCGACACGCCAGCCCTCGGCGGCCAGGGCCTGCGCGGTGGCCGCCCCGATGCCGCGGGAGCCTCCGGTGACCAGAGCGCATCCGTCCCGGCGCAGATCAGCCACCCCCGCCCCATTCCACGACCGCTCCGCCCCAGGTGAACCCGGCGCCGAAGGCGCTGAGCAGGACACGAGCCCCCGGCCGCAGCCGGCCGTCTGACTCGGCGGCGACCAGCGCCACGGGGAGCGTGGCGGCGGACGAGTTGCCCAGCAGCTCGATGCAGTCGACGACGCGCTCGGGGGCCAGCCCGAGACGCTCGCCGAGGGCCCGGGTGATACGGGCGTTGGCCTGGTGATAGACGAACAGATCGATGTCGGCCAGCTGGAGGCCGGCGCGGGCCACGGCGTCGCGGGACACCGCGGTCATGCGGGCCACGGCGTGACGGAAGACCTCGGGACCGTCCATGCGGATCACCCGCTCGGCGTGCGTGGCGATGATCGTCTCCGCATGTGAGCCGTCGGCGCCAAGGACGATCGGTCCGATGCGCCCGCGCCCGGGTCCGCTCGGACCGATGACGGCGGCACCGGCCGCATCGGCGAACAGAGGCGCGGTCTTGGGGTCCGCGTAGTTGGTGACGCGGGTGATGAAGTCGGCGCCGACGACGAGCACGTGCTCGGCTCGGCCGCACTCGACCTGGGCCGTCGCCTGGCCCAGTGCGACCAGGAACGCGCTGCAGGCTGCGCCCACGTCAAACGCCCCGGCCCGGTGTGCGCCGAGGGCATGGGCGACGATGGGCGCGGTGTTGGGAGTGATCTCGTCCGGGGTCATGGTGGCCACGATGACCAGGTCAAGCTCGGCGGCGGCCAGGCCCGCGCGCTCCAGGGCCGCGGCTCCGGCCATCGACGCGTAGTCGCTCAGCCGCTCGTCAGGTCGGGCTCGCCGCCGCTCGCGGATGCCGGTCCGGGACATGATCCAGTCGGGGCTGATGCCGAGCTGCTCGGCCAGCTCGGTCGTGGTCAGCCGCCCCTCGGGCAGGGCGGTGGCCACCGACAGGATCGCGGCACCGCGTACCGTCGAAGGCACCGGCGGAGGCGTGGGCTCGGGGAGGCTGACCGTCGACTCAACCATTGACCAGCTCCACGTCGCGCAGCGTTCGCTTGGCCAGCCCGGTGAGCACGCGGCCCGGGCCGACCTCGACAAAGCGGCTGACGCCGAGGTCCTGCAGGGCGACCATCGTCTCGCGCCAGCGCACCGGGCGGATGAGAGCGTCGGCGAGCTCGCGACGGGGGTCGGTGAAGGGCTGCGCCGTGACGGCGGAGATGACGGGCACGGCCGGCTCGCGGAACGCGGTGTCGGCCAGCGCCGCCACGAACGCGGGCACGGCGGGGGCCATCATCGGAGAGTGAAAGGCGCCGGTGACATCGAGCTCCATGGCCCGCAGGCCGAGGTCCTTGGCATGGCGGACGGCGCCGGGAAGCGCAGCACGCGCCCCGGACAGCACGACCTGCTGCGGGGAATTGTCGTTGGCGATGACCAGGTGATGGGCGAGGGCGACCTCGGGCGCGCGCTCGGAGGCGCCGGCGCCCATGACCACGACCATCCCGCCCTGGCCGGCCTTCGCCTCCGCCTCGGACATGAGACGCCCGCGCAGGGTGACCAGGGCCAGACCGTCTGACTCACTCAACGCGCCCGCCGCCACGAGCGCGCCCAGTTCGCCCAGCGAATGGCCGGCCATGTAGTCGCCCTGCGGCGAGCCGAGGGCGCACCAGCCGGCCAGGCTGGCCGTGAAGATCGCCGGCTGGGCGAAGTTGGTTCCCTCCCCCACGCGCGGGAATGGGTCCTGGCCGACCGCCGCGGTGACCAACTCGAGGAGCTCGGGACGCGTGCGCTCCACGGCCGCGCGCATCTCGGCGGTCTGGCTGCCCTGGCCAGGAAACAGGATCGCGGTCATGGTGCTCATTCGCTGCAACGTACGCCGTGGTCGCGCGCCAGGTACAGGTTGTGGACATAGTTCCCCCCGATCGGGGGGAGACCGGTAGGCTGCCTGTCCGTGAGCCTCCCCCAGCCGAATGCAACCAGCGCAGCCCTCGTCACCGGGGCCTCGGCCGGCATCGGGGCGGCCGTCGCCCATGAGTTGGCCGCCCGCGGACACAACCTCATCCTGGTCGCGCGCCGCAAGGACAAGCTCGACGAGTTGGGAGCCGAGCTCACGTCCGCTCACGGGATTCGCACCGAGAGTCTGGGCTGCGATCTGACCAACGAGGCCTCCCGCGATCGCCTGCCCGGCCGCGTGGAGGCGCTCGGTCTCGAGGTCGACATCCTCATCAACAACGCCGGCTTTGCCACCGGCGGACCGTTCCACGAGGCTGACCCGGCGCGCGAGCTCGACCAGGTCAAGATCCTCGTCGAGGCACCGGTGGCCCTGTGCTCGGCCTTCCTGCCCGACATGGTGCGCCGTGGCACCGGCGCGATCCTCAATGTGGCCTCCACGGCGGGCATGCAGCCACTGCCCTATTCGGCCGGGTACTCGGCGGCCAAGGCCTACATGCTCACCTTCTCCGAGGCGCTTCACCAGGAGGTGCGGGGGCGGGGCGTGACCGTGACCGCGCTGGCGCCAGGGCCGGTGGCCACGGAGTTCTGGGATGTCGCCGGCTGGCAGGCCGGCGGTCAGGCCTTCGAGAAGGCCGTGCCCAAACCGGCCTGGGTGACGGCCGAGCAGACGGCCAAGGCCGGGATCAAGGGCCTGCACGACGGGCACCGGGTGGTCGTGCCCGGGCTGCCGATTCGCACCGCGATGCTGGCCGCGCGCTACGTGCCGCACGCCGTGAAGCTGCCCGCCATCGAGCGGGTCCTGCGCCGCCGCTAAGAACGCGGTCCGTCACAAGGTGGCGGATCTCAGTAGCCCTTACGGGGCATTCAGACACGCCACGTCCTCAGCCCGGCCCCCCGATCGGGGCGAAACGGTGACAAACGTGCCGAGCCTGTGACGGCTGTGACCGGACTGTGCCGGCGGGGGGCGGGGGGCGGGGCGCGCGCTGACCGGGCCCCGGCCCCTAGCCCAGCAGCCCGACCCGCTGGGCCCGCTGGACCGCATCGGCACGGTTGCGGGCCTGAAGCTTGCGGTACAGCGCGCTCGTGTGCTCCTTGACGGTGTGCGGCGACAGGAAGAGCCGCTCGGCGATTTCACGGTTGGTCGAGCCGCCGGCAATCAGCTCCAGCACCTCGTGCTCGCGCTCGGTGAGCAGCGGCGCGGGCTGCTCAGAGGTGGGCGAGAACATGGTCATACCGAGCCCCACCGCGCGCACCGCCCGGGCCACGTCGCGGGCCTCCCAGTCCTTGGAGATAAAGCCCGACGCACCGGCGGCCCGAGCTGCGGCCGGTGACATTCGTCCGGCGCCCGAGATCAGCAGGACCCGCGTCGAGGGCGAGGCCCGGCGGATGGAATCGCACACGTCCGCGCCGGACTCCCCGGCGAGAAACAGGTCGACGAGGGCGACGTCGGCCGGAAACCTGGCCAGCAGCTCCAGCGCCTCGGCGCCGCTGCGTGCGGCCAGGCAGCGCTGCACCCACGGCTGCTCGCCGAGCATGACGCGAAAGCCCCAGTGCACGACGTCATGGTCGTCGACGACCAGGACCCGCAAGCGCCGCTCGGAGACCGCTGGAGTCATAGGTCGGCGTCTCCGATCGGGACGACCAGGCGGACCCGCCACAAGCCTGGCGCGGGGGCCCCGAAATCGATCATGCCACCGTGCTGCAGCGCCTCGAACGCGGCCAGGCGCAGGCCCATGCCCGCGCCGCGGGCTCCCGGGCCCACCCCGTCGTTGCGCACCTCAAGCGTGAATGTGTCGTCATCGGCGGCCACCGCGACGACAACCCTCGACGCTGCCGCGTGCTTGGCCACGTTACGCAGCGCCTCGGCCAGGACCGACTGGGCCAGGGGCTCGACGTCGGACGGGACCGAAACCCCGGAGGACCACTCGACCTCGATGGGCTGACCGGTCTCGATACGCCGGGCCAGTTCGGCCTCGAGTGTCGAGCCCGTCTGCAGGGGGACGGCGGCCAGCGGCCGCTCCAGCGCCCGGCGCAGATCGTTGAGCGCCGCCTGCATCTCCAGCCGGCAGCGCTCGCGCTCGGCATCATCGAACGAGCGCTCCGCGCTCAGTGCCAGCGAGACTCCGAACAGCCGCTGCATGACCCGCTCGTGGATTTCCCGCGCCAGTTCGATGCGCTCGCCGAGCCGCTGGTTGCGTTCCTCCTGGCGAGTGGCGTTGCGGGCGGTGGCGACCAGAGCCGCCGTCTTGCCCAGGGTCCAGAGCAGGTGGCGCTCTCCGTCGGAGAGCTCAAAGCGGCCCCCGCCGCGGTCGGCGCAAATCACCCCGTAGGCGCGGCCGGCGGCGCTGAGGGGCGTGCAGACCAGGGTGGTGATGCCGAGCAACTCCGCATACTCGGGCGGGACCTGCTCCTCGATGCGCTCGGAGACGACGATCACCTCGTCCTGGGCCAGGGCGCGCTGGGCGATCGGCGTGGCGACGAGCGTCGGACTGGGCTCGAGCGTGGACAGCTGCGCGAATGAGGTGCCGTGACTGCCCACGGCGCGGACCCGCCGGCGCCCCGCCTCGGCCATGAAGATCGCGGCGCGGCGCATCGTCGTGAGACGGCAGATGGCCTCGCAGATGCGGTCATAGAACTCCGTCGAGGTCGTGTCGGTGTCGACGTCGGCCAGCAGCTCGACGAACACCTCGAGCGGCTCGACGCCCGCGAACAGCGAGGGGGCGCGGTCGATGGTCATGCGCTCTACCGCTGAGTCACGCGGCGGCCGTTAGCTCATAGCGACGCCGGATGTCATACAGGGTGGTGCGCTCCGCCGCCGGGCGCCCGGCGCGGTGGGCCGCCTCGATCAGGTCCTCGGGCTCGAGCCGGATGCCGTGATAGCTGCCGGCCATGCGCGAGATGGACTCCTCCATGAGCGTGCCGCCCAGGTCATTGACCCCCCAGCGCAGGGCCTCGGTGGCGGTATCGAGGCCCATCTTGACCCAGCTGGCCTGGACGTTGCGGATCGTGTCCCCCAGGGCCAGCCGGAACACCGCGGTGTGTTTGAGGTTCTCCTCCCGCGTGATCTCCTCCACGCCGTGCCTACGGCCCAGGAGCGTGTGGAAGGGAATGAACGACAGGGGCACGAACTCGGTGATGCCGCCGGTGCGCTCCTGCACCTCGCGCACGACTCGCATGTGCTCGGCGAGCTCCCAGGGTTCCTCGATGTGACCGAACATCACCGTCGAGGTCGAGTGGATGCCCTCCGCGTGGGAGGCCTCGATGATCTCCACCCAGCGGGCCACCGGCAGCTTGTTCGGTGAGATGCGCTCACGGACACCGTCGTGGAGCACCTCGGCCGCGGTGCCGGGGGTGGAGCCGAGTCCCGCCGCGCGCAGGGCCGCGAACACGGCCCGGGGAGAGTGCCCGCTGACATCGCACATGTGGGCGACCTCCATCGGCGAGTACGCGTGCAGATGAAGCTGCGGGGCCAGCCGCTTGGCCAGGCGCAACCAGCCCAGGTAATCGTCAAGCCCCCAGTCGGGGTGGATGCCCGACTGGATGCAGATCTCGGTGGCGCCGACCTCAACGGCCTCCTCGATGCGGCGTGCGAATTCGGCCTCGGAATGCTCGTAGGCGTCGGGGGAGCGCTGCGACTGACCAAAGCCGCAGAACGCACAGCCGACCACGCATACATTGGAGACGTTGATGTTGCGGTTGACCACGAACGTCACCGTGTCGCCGGCCAGCCGCCGGCGCAGGTCGTCAGCCGCCGCGCGCAGGTCCTCGATGACCGCCGGGCGCTGCTCGGCGAACAGCGCCGTCAGCTGCTCGGGGGTGAGGGCCTGCCCATCGCGGGCCTGCTCGATTGCGCGCGGGGCGATGTCATCGCTCAGCCGCAGCTCCGCCCGCCGGCCGCTGCCGCGCCGGGGGATGAACGACCAGTAGCGGCTGCGGATCACGTCGAGCACGGGTGGGGCGATCCATTCGGAGTCGATGTACTCGGGGTACACGCACAGCCGCTCTGACACCGCCACGCCATCGGGAGCCAGGCGTGTGCGGACCTGGGCCGGTGAGGGAAACGGATGCTCGGGAGAAATGTGGTCGCCGTTGGCGCTCAGTCCGCCGAGGTCGCTGGCCCCGGCCCGGACCAGATCCGGCCACCAGTCAGAGAGGTTGGGCGGCACCTGGATGCCGACGCCCGGCATCACCCGCCGCGCCTCGCTGACCAGCCGCGTCATGTCCTGAAGGCTCACGGGGTTAGCCCAGGCGGGCGCGGCCAGCTGGGGGCCCTCACCCACGCCGGTCCGCCAGTACTCCGCGGCGGCGGCCCCGGCAATCTGGGCCGGTTCGCGCCCGTAATAGCTCTGATGCGGGACGAAGTTCTGCAGGATGATCTCCTGCAGGTGACCGTGGCGGTCATGAACCTCGGCCAGCGCGGCCAGCGCGCCCATACGCTCGTCCTCGGTCTCGCCGATGCCGACCAGGATGCCGCTCGTGAAGGGAATGCGGAGCTCGCCGGCGGCGTTGATCGTCTCCAGCCGGCGGGCGGGATGCTTGGTCGGCGAGCCCGCGTGCACGGTGTCCATGAGCCGCTCGGAGATCGACTCGAGCATCAGCCCCTGGGAGGCGGTCACCGCCCTCAGGCGGTCAAGCTCGCCGCGAGACAGCACCCCCAGATTCGTGTGCGGAAGCAGGCCGCGCTCAAGCGCCTGCTCGCAGACCCAGACCACGTAAGCGGTGAAGTCCTCATGCCCGTACTCATGCAGCCGGCGAGCCACGGTCGGGTTGTGGTCGGGCGCCTCACCGGTCAGCACCAGCAGCTCCTTGGCGCGGTGGCGCTTGGCCGCCCGGTCGAGCATCTCGTGCACCTCGTCCGGTGCGTAGAGGTGGGGCTGATGCGTCGCAAACGCGCAGTACTTGCAGTAGCAGCGGCACGTCCGCGAGAGCGAAAGGGCGAAGTTGCGGCTGAACGTGACCCGGCGGCGCATGCGTCGCAGCCGATTCTACGGTGGGCGCGCCGGGCGCCTATCCTGGCCGCTTCATGCGCCCCCTCCCCGTCCTGTGCGCCGCGCTCATCGGGCTGGCCCTGGCCGGCTGCGGCGGCTCAGGCGGCGGCGCGCAGCCAGGAGGGTCGAGGCCGGCCCGGTCCGGGGTCGCGGGGGCGACTCTGGTGCTCGACTTCACGCCCAACGCGGTCCACACCGGCATCTACGAGGCCATGGCCCGTCACGATGACGTGCGGGCCGGGGTGCGGCTTCACATCGTCGTCCCCTCCGCGTCGACCGACTCGATCCGCCTGCTCGATACCGGGCGGGCGAACTTCGCCCTGCTCGATATTCACGACCTGGCCATCGCCCGCGAACGCGGTCAGGACATCCGGGGGATCATGGCCCTCGTCCAGCGCCCGCTGGCGGCGGTGATCGCCGTTCCCAGCGTGACCGACCCTCGCCAGCTGGAGGGGCGCACGGCCGGCGTGACCGGGTTGCCCAGCGACACCGCGGTCCTCCGTTCCGTCGTGGCCGGAGCCGGGGGCGCCCCGGGCGCGGTGCACACGATCACCATTGGCTTCAACGCCGTGGCCGACCTGGTCGCCCGCCGGGTGGCGGCGGCCACCGCGTTCTGGAACGACGAGGGCGTGACCGTCCGCCGGCGGGCCCCCGGTTTTCACGTCTTCCGGGTCGATCAGTTCGGGGCCCCGGCCTATCCCGAATTGATCCTCTGCGCGACCGGCGCCAGCCTGCGCAGCCACGCCGGCGTGGCTCGGGCGGTCGTGCGCGCCCTAACCGCGGGCTACGAGCAGGTGCTGGCCGATCCGGCCGCCGGGCTGCGCGCGCTGACCTCCCAGGTCCCGGGGCTGGACGCCGGTCTCCAGGCGGCCGAGCTGCGGGCGCTGCTTCCGGCCTTCCGGGAGCCGGGTGGCCGGGTCGGCACGCTCAGCGCCGACCGGCTGAGCGCCTGGGCGGACTGGGAGCGCAAGTTCGGGATCGTGTCGCGCCGTCCCGACGTCGGCGCGATGTTCGACCTCAGCCTGCGCTGACCGCGTACACGGCGTGCAGGAACTGGCCATCGACGGTGGCCGAGACAAGCCGGAGCCGGTCAGACTCGAGGCGGCGAGGCAGCAGCGGCGCCCCGCTCCCGAGCGTGACCGGGGCCAGTGAGACGCCGATCTCATCCAGCGCGCCGACGTCCAGGAACTGGCCGGCCAGGTCTCCGCCCCCGACCACCCAGACGTTCTGGCCGGCGGCCGCGGCCCGGATGGCCGGAAGCGCCTCGCGCACCGGCCCGCGCACGAACCTGATGTCGGCGCCCGGTACGCGTGGGAGCTCGCGCGTGGTGAACACGAACGTCGGGCGCTGGCCGTAGAACTCCTGCCAGCGGTGCGGCTGGGCAAGCAGGTCGGCCTCGCTCAGCACCCATTCATACGTGGTCGACCCCTCGACCATGACGCCGACGCCGGCCATGAACCTCGCGTGCCGGCTGGACGTTGGCTCGTCGGGGACGACGACGAATAGCCAGCTCAGCGAGTTCTCGGCGTCGGCGAGGTAGCCGTCCAGCGAGGTCGCGGTGTTGTAGATGACTCGCCCGGCCGACGCGCTCATCGGCTCCGGGCGGCGAGCTCGGCGACGAGTTCGGAGGCGGCCCGCGCCATCCGTGACCGCGGCACGACGAGATCGAAACCGGCCGCCTCGGCGTCGGCCCGCACGTCACGCTCGACGTGGGCAAAGAAGGCCAGACTCCGCGGCGCATCCGGTCCCAGGAAGGGCCGAGCCGCCTCGATTCGCGCGTCAGGCTCAGCGGTCAGGTCCACGATCAGCACATCGGATCCGGCCAGCGCGCCGGCCAGGTCCTCGGTCTGTGCGACGAGAACCACGTCATGACCCCCGGCCTGCAGGGCGCCGATCAGCTTTGAGCCGAACAGCAGATCGGGAACGAGGGCGACGGTGCGCGCCATCGTCTACTGGGCCCGGCGCCGCCTGAACTCCTGGCGGACCGATTCGGTGCGACCCCACATCTGGGTCGTCTCGACGCGACCGGTACGAACCTCCCGCAGCGCCAGCTCGCCCGCGATGCCGGCTTCGTCCAGGAGCTTGAGTCCGAGCCGGATGTTCGGGACGGGGGTTCCGTGCCCAAAGCGATGGGCGACGACCAGTCGCCAGTGCCAGTCGTGCTTGGAGTAGGGCTGGGGGTTGGCGCTGACCAGCATCACCGCGGCGTCGACGTAGCGGCGCTCGTCAAAGATGCGCAGATCAAACTCGAGGTCGGTCCAATCGTCGGTGAGATCGGCAATGATCTCGTC
Organism: Solirubrobacteraceae bacterium; assembly: GCA_034665145.1. Classification (GTDB taxonomy): domain Bacteria; phylum Actinomycetota; class Thermoleophilia; order Solirubrobacterales; family Solirubrobacteraceae; genus Palsa-465. The sequence continues at coordinate 11,693 of JAXDGI010000178.1, read as the reverse complement.
GAACAGAGGGGTGAGCGCGGCCATCGCCGACAAGCGTACTCAGCCGATCACCTGCTGGTAGATGAGGAACGCGTTCATGGCCGTGATCGCCGCGGCCACCCCGTAGGCCAGGACCGTGACCACCGGACCGTTGACGTGGACGCCCATGATCTTGCGGCGGCTCGTCATCACCACCAGTGGCACCAGCGCAACCGGAATTCCGAAGGACAGCACCACCTGGCTGAGCACGAGCGCGTCGGTCGGGTTCACCCCCACGCCGAGCACGATGAGGGCGGGAATCATCGTGATCGCCCGCCGCAGCATGACGGGGATGCGGAGATTGATGAATCCGGCCATGACCACCTGGCCGGCATATGTCCCAACGCTGGAGGAGGACGCGCCGGAGGCCAGCAGGGCGACGGCGAAGGCCAGCGCCGCGCCGCCCCCGACCAGTCTTCCGAGCTCGGCATGGGCCTGGGGGATGCCGGTCAACCCCGACAGTCCCGGCGTGTGAAACAGCTTGGCGGCCACGGCCAGCATGGCCAGATTGACCAGGCCGGCCAGGGCGAGGGCCACCAGCACGTCAACGCGCTCAAAGCGCAGCACGCGGCGCCGCTCGCCGTCGTCACGAACCGGCATCCGTCCGTTGGTCAGCGCGGAGTGCAGGTAGATGGCGTGAGGCATCACCGTCGCGCCGATGATGCCCACGGCGAGATACACCGAGCTCGAGCCCGATAGGCCGGGCACGAGACCCTGCAAGGACTCGTGGGCGGAGGGGCCGATGCGCAACGTCTCGTAGAGAAAGCCGAGGAAGATGATCCCCAGCAGCGCGGTGATGGCGAGCTCGAAGCGACGGAAGCCGTGGGACTGCAATTCGAGGATGGCAAAGGCGATCACCCCGGTCAGCAGCCCGGCGGGAAAGAGCGGGACGCCGAAGAGCAGGTTGAGGCCCAGGGCCGCGCCCAGGAACTCGGCGATATCGGTCGACATGGCCATGACCTCGGCCTGAATCCACATTCCCCAGGTCATCCAGCGCGGAAAATGCAACCGGACGAGCTCGGGAAGATCGTGGTCGGTAGCCACTCCGAGCTTGGCCGCCAGATACTGGACGAGCATGGCCATCAGGTTGGCCAGGAGCACCACCCACAGCAACAGGTAGCCGAAACGGGCCCCGCCCTGGAGATTGGTGGCGAAGTTGCCGGGGTCCACGTAGGCGATCGAGGCCACAAAGGCCGGGCCGAGCATGCTCAGCGTGGCCCGCAGCCGCCCTCGGGCTAGGAGGCGATCCAGGGGCGAGGGACCGAGTTCTGCCAGCGTCTCGGCGCGGCCCTCGGCCGCGGCCTCGAGCGCCGCCTGGCGCAGCGGTCTCACGAGGTCACCGCGACGCGCATGGCTTTGGCCAGCTCGCCCCCCAGCGGGTGCAGCTGATCACCGAAGCGGACGAACAGGGGGCCGCCGAACGGCTGGCGCTCGACGACCTCGAGCGATTCTCCCGGGGCGATCCCCCGCGCCGCGAGGTAGCGCAGCATCTCGGGATCGGAGTCCGAGACGCGGGCAAAGACTCCGCAGGCGCCCGCGGGAAGTGACTCAAGGCTCTCGGTGGCCTCCTCCTCGATGATCAGGTCCCGGGTGGGGATCGGGTCGCCGTGGGGGTCGTGGGTGGGGTCGCCGAGCTTGGCCGCGATCAACTCCTCGAGCTCCTCGGAGAGCACATGCTCGAGCACCTCCGCCTCGGCGTGAACGCGGTCCCACGGCAGGCCCAGATCCTCGACGAGGTACAGCTCGAGCAGCCGGTGATGGCGGATGACCTCGAGCGCGACCCGGCGTCCGGCCTCGGTCAACCAGACCCCACGGTAGGGCTCGTGTGCGGCGAGTCCAAGGTCGCTGAGCCGTTTGACCATGCCCGAGGCCGAGGCGGCCGTCACGCCCAGACGCGCGGCCAGCGCGTTGGTGGTCACCGGTCGGGACGCGCGCCGCTCCAGGGTGTAGATCGCCTTGGCGTAGTCCTGCACCGCTGAGCTGCGCAGGACTTCGGAGTCTGAATGGCATGACACGAGGATTATGGTAGCCCTAAAAGTTAAGTTCGGCAGGTTGAGGCCGTTCCTTTACCCCGGCCGTGAGGGTCGTATCCTTGGCGGGGTGAGTCCTGTCGCGCCCTCCACCAGCGAGTACGAGGCGGTCACCACAGGCTGTGGCCTGCTGGACCGCTCAGAGCGCGGCAAGCTGGCCCTGACCGGCGCCGAGGCCAAGTCGTTTCTCCAGGGCCAGGTCTCCAACGATGTGGAGGCGCTGACGAGCGGGCGCGGCTGCTACGCAGCCTTCCTCACGCCGAAGGGCAAGATGCTCGGCGACTTGCGGATCCTTGATACGGGCGACGAGCTGCTGCTCGATACCGAGCGGGTCTCGCTCCAGGAGCTGTTCAACATGATCCGCCGCTTCAGCATCGGGTACGCAGCGCAGCTGCACAAGCGCACCCTGCAGCGCGGGCTGCTCTCGCTCATCGGCCCCGCCTCGGTGGCCGTCGCCGGGGCCGTCGGCGCGCCCGCCGACGAGCTACCCGAACCCGAGCACGACCACGTACTGGGCGAGCTGGCCGGGGTGCCTGTCCGCCTGATCCGCACCGATGCCGGCCTCGACGTGCTCTGCGCGGCGGAGGCCACGACCGAGGTCGCCCAGGCGCTTGAGGCCGCCGGGGCGCTTGCCATCTCCGAGGCCGTGGCCGAGTGTCGGCGGGTGGAGATCGGCCGCCCACGCTACGGGATCGATCTCGATGAGACCGTGATCCCGCAGGAGGCGGACCTCAATCATCGCGCCGTCTCCTTCACCAAGGGCTGCTACGTAGGCCAGGAGACGGTCGCCCGGCTGTTTTACCGTGGCAAGCCCAACCGGCAACTGCGCGGCATCCGGCTTGCCGCTCCGGCGGCCAGCGGGGCCGAGATCACCTTTGGCGATCGGGTCGTGGGACGCCTGGCCAGCGTGGCTGAGTCACCCGCCCTGGGCCATCTGGCCCTGGCCCTCGTCCGGCGCGAGGCTCCCCCGGGATCACAGGTCAGCGTGAGCTCCGATCAGGTCCAGGGTGTCGTGGTCGAGCTCCCCTTCCTCCACGACTGACCACCGCTCGCCGCTTCGCGTGGGCGGCTGATCGGACCCGGCGGCCTTCCGTCCGCGGGGGGCGGCTCCGCTGCGGCGCATGGACTCGGCCGCGGCCCCGTCGAGAAACGCCGCCAACTGGGCCGGGCTGGGCCGGGGATGCAGGGCCAGCTCCGGCGTGTCGGGATGGGAGGCCAGCCACGTCCCGAGGATCCGGACCTCATCGATTTCGGCGGGAGGCACATGCGCTCCCAGCTCGCCGATCCGGCCGCCCTTGCCCAGGGCAGCGTCGACCTGCTCGTCAAGGGCCTTCACGCCATCGGGCGCCACCGGTCCCCAGTCGACCAACCGCCCGCCGGCCAGCCAGAAGGCATCGAACTCGGGGCGGGTCGGATGGGCTCCGAGCAGCACGCGCGGGCGCGCGTGCGTGGCCTCGAGCAGGCCACCGAGCCGCGTGAGGACCAGGCCGAGACGCCGGCGCCGCCGACGCAGCGCCGCCGCGCGCTCATAGCGCTGTTGGGCGGCGGCCGCGCGCATCTGGGCCTCGACGTGCTCGAGTAACGGAGCGCCCGGCTCGCCGCCGCTCACTCCGACGAACAGGCGCAGCACCTCGTCAAGTCTCCGGCGATACAGGTTCGGGTCGAGGTCCCCGAGACACGGTGACAGGCAGCGCCCCATCTGCCCGTAGGCGGACGGGTGATCGCGGCGGGGCAGCCGCCGCCCACAGTGGCGCAGCCCGAACAGGCTGTCGAGCTGCTCGATCAATTCCAGCGCCAGGCGCCGTCCCCGCAGCGGACCGATCGTCACGGCGTGGCCGGCGGCGGGATCGCGGCTCACCTCGAGGATCGGGAACGGGATGTCGAGCCGGCAGCGGATGTAGACGAGCCGGTCGTCATGCCGGTTGAGGGACTTATTGCCCGGGGGCGCCAGCTCCTTGATGAGCCGGTTTTCGAGCACCAGTGCCCCCAGCTCCGAACGCGTGATCTGGTAATCGACGACCGTCGCATGCGCGGTCCACGCCGCGGGCGCCGCCGACGGCGCGAAGTGTGCCCGCGCTCGGCTGCGGATCGACACCGACTTGCCGACGTAGAGCACCCGCCCCTGGTCATCGCGAAACAGATAGACGCCGGGGTCGCGGGGCAGCTCGCCGAACTCCGGCTGGGCGCTCGCCGGTCGGCCGGGGAAGTGACCGAGCGAGGCCCGCGGCGCTTTCCGGGGACGAGCGCGTCGCTTGGGAGCAAGAACCTTGAGGGCGTCGGCGACGGTGATCGCGTTCGCGCACAGGCGTGGAAACAGCGCGCAGAGGACGCGTGCGCACGTCTCGGCGTCGGCGAGGGCCCGGTGAGCCTGGTGGACCTCGACGCCCAGCGCGTCGGCGAGCTTGCCCAATCGGCGCTCGCGCTGCAACGGCAACATCGCCCGGGCCAGGGCCGCGGTGCAGATCGTCGGTGGCGCGGGCCAGTCGAGTCCGATGCGCGTGAACGCCTGGCGCAGCACGCGGCGGTCAAAGGCAGCGTTGTGGGCGACCATGACCCGTCCGTCGAGCAGCTCGGCCAGACGCGGAAGCACCTCCTCCGGCCATGGCGCCGCGTCGACCATCGCCTGGCTGATGCCGGTGAAGCGCTGAATGCCGCGCCGCAGCGGCGCGCTCGGGCGCACCAGGCTGCTCCAGCGGTCGTGCAGCTCACCGCCGCCGACGAGCACAGCGCCGACCTCGGTCATCTCGCAGGCGTCCCCACTGACGCCGTTGGTCTCGGTATCGACGACGATGAACTCGCTACTGGCGATGGGTGCGTTGAGCAGCTCCATCTCTCGGGTGATACGCCCGGGTCCGGACGGCGTGCACGCACGCTTGCCATCGGCACCGTGCAGGTACTAAGAATCCAACACGGAAAGCGTGTTCATGACCGTCGCGGGGGGTAGCATGCCAATCGGTGTTCTAGGGAAGGAGACTCGAGATGACGCCAGTCGTGCCGGAAGCCGAACTGCTGCAGGAGCTGGACGCCGAGACTCGCCTGGCCTGGAGCGCGTACATCGAGCGCGTTCGCGAGCTGACCGGAGACGAGTACGAGCGGGTTGAGCCGAAGTCGTGGGACGAGCTGCAGACCGAGCTGCGTCGCCTCGAAGGTGAGCGGGAGTCCCTGACCCACACGATCCCTGATACGCACTAGTAGCAAACGACTAGGTCGGGTAGGGTTCCCGCCGATCGCCATTGAAGACCAGTCCGATGGTCTTCTCAGTGGTCTGGAGAGGAGAGCCGGGTCGCGAATGCGTGTGAGGATGATCGGCGTGGTCGGTGTCAGCATGCTGGCCGTGGCCGGCTGCGGCAGCATCGGCGGTAGGGCGGCGGTCGAGGCGCGCACCCCCACACCGGTGAACCTCACCGTCTACGTCAACGACTCGCGGGTGTCGGTCTCGCCCGCGTCGGTGGGTGCTGGCCCCGTGGTGTTCATCGTCACCAACCAAGCCTCGAACTCCGAAGCGCTGTCCATCTCACGGCCCGGCGGCCAGGTGCTGGCCAGCACCGCGCCCATCAATCCGCAGGGCACCACCCAGGTCGCGGTCAACTTCCGCGCAGGCGACTACACGATCGGCGCGGCCAGCCACGGCGGGACCGACGCCTCACTGTCGGTGGCGCCACCGATCCGCTCGGCCTCGATCCACATCAGCGGCCAGCGGCCGAACTCGAGCAACCAGCTGCTTCAGCCCTAGCGTTCCGAGTCACAAATTCGGTGGCAGTCTCGCGGCGTCTGGACGCGCCTGACTGTCGGGGATGACCCGCCGGACCACCAGTACGACTTGGGTCATCGCCGTCCGCCCGCCACGCCCAGCCACTCCCGAGCCTGCTCACGAATTTCCGACTCACGACACTGGCCGGCCGTTCCGGGCGTGCACCCCGGTCCGCGCTGCCCGACGAGGGCGACCGCCCAACGGGGTGATCGGAAAACCCCTACGATCCGGGCCGTGATGGTTGGAGTCAAACGAGCGGAAAGGTAGTCGTGGCGGTCGATCTGAGCCAAGTAGCAAACGTCGAGACCGAGCCCGGCGAGCTGCCGGCGACGATGGCCGCCTGGGTGATCCGCGCCGAGCGCCACGGTGAGCCGATCGACGCCTTCCAGCTCGAGGAGATCGCGGTCCCTGAGCCGGGCGCGTTTGAGGTCATCGTGCGCGTGATGGCCGCCGGCGTGAACTTTAACAACGTATGGGCGGCGCTGGGCGAGCCGGTCCCGGTGTTCCGCTACCACCCCAACGAGGATCACCACATCGGCGGCTCCGACGCCTCAGGCATCGTCTGGAAGGTCGGCGAGGGGGTGACGCGGTGGAAGGCCGGCGACGAGGTGGTCATCCACTGCAATCAGGCCTCCTATGAGGATCCCGAGGTTCACGGTCTCGACCCGCTGGCCGCGCCGAGCCAGAGAATCTGGGGCTACGAGACGAGCTGGGGCTCGTTCGCCCAGTTCTGCAAGGTTCAGGCTCAACAGCTGCTGCACAAGCCTCAGCATCTGGCCTGGGAGGAGGCGGCCGCCTATGGATTGACCTACTTCACCGCCTACCGGATGCTCATGGATCGCTGTCAGCTGCAGGCCGGACATCGCGTGCTCATCTGGGGTGCGGCCGGCGGCTTGGGCGTGTTCGCCACCCAGCTCTGTGCGATGACCGGTGCCGACGCTGTCGGGGTCGTTTCCAGTCCGGCCAAGGGCCGCCTGATCGAGAAGCTCGGCGCCGTCGGTCACATCGACCGCTCGAACTTCAGCGGGATGATGCGCCGGGGCGGCGAGAGTGCTGCGGAAGAGAAGGCTCGGTTCAAGGAATCCCGGCGGTTCGGCCACGCCGTGGAGGAGATCCTCGGCGGGGCGCCTGACATCGTCTTCGAGCACGTCGGCAAGGCCACCTTCCCGACCTCGGTGCTGGTCGTCAAGCCGTTCGGCAAGGTGGTGATCTGCGGCGCCACGTCCGGGTACCAGCTGGACTTTGACGTACGCTATCTGTGGATGCGCCAGAAGGAGATCATCGGCTCGCACTTCGCCAACGCCTGGGAGGCGACGAAGGCCAACGAGCTGATTGAGGAGTCCAAAATTCGCCCCGTGCTGTGGCAGACGATGGGCTTCGAGGGTGTCGCCGAAGCCCACCAGCTGCTGCGCGACAACAAGCACCTCGGCAAGATCGCCATCCTGGTCGGCGCCACCGCCGAGGGCCAGGGCAAGACCGCGCAGGGGCCCGGGGCCATCCGGGCCGAGGTCGGAGCCTAACGTGGCCGATCTCGTATGGGTCCAGTGGTACGCGACCATCCTGCGCCAGACGACCTTTGCCGCCGACGTCGCCCGCGTCGCGCCACTCGCCCTGCGCTACGGCGCCACGCAGTACCAGGTCCACGTCAACGCCGACGATCGCTACAAGATCACTCAGATGACCTGGTTCGAGCGCAAGTCCGACTGGTACCGGTACTGGGATGGACCGGAGATGATCGAGTTCCGGGCCCGGAACATGGGTCACTACCAGGTGCCGATCAACTACTCCTGGGCCCAGGAGATCGCCGCCGGCGCGCTCGGCCCCGAGGTGCCCGCGCCCGAGCTGGAGCCCGGACCGACCGAGCCCGCGCCTCAGGCCGCCGCCTGAGTCCGGGTTCGCCGGGCGCTGCCCGCCTCGGCTCGCTCTCTCCCCTCCCCAGGCTCTTTCCCCTCCCCAGGCTCTTTCCCCTCCACAGGCCGGCCCTCGGCATCCGCCGGCTCCGCCCGCAGAGCCAATTCGAGCCAGAAACGCCCGTCGGGGTCGTCCAGGTCGCGACCGAACAGTTCCCGCAGGCGACCCAGCCGGTAGCGCGCCGTCTGGGGATGAATCCCCAGCGCGGCCGCCACGGGCCCGAGCCGACCCTGCTCGGCCAGCCAGACCCGCAGGGTCTTCTCCAGCCGGCGACGTGATCCGGCGGAGAGCCCGGACAGCGGCGCCAGGCGCTCCGCGGCCAGCTCGGCGGCCAGGGCGCGGTCACTGCGCAACAGCAGCTCTCCAGTTCGCTCACCGGCGACGATCACGGTCTCGCGGGCGACCGGAGCGAGCTCCAGCGCAGCGCGCGCCCGGGCAAAGCTGACCCGAGCCTGGCCCCACTCGACCGTTGTCCCCAGCCCGCCCCGCGCCCGGGCACCGTCCAGAGCGTGCTCGATCTGAGCCCGGCGCCCGGGCCCGTCGGGATCACCGATTACCGCGCACGTCAGTTCGCCGATGGCCTCGCTGATCGTTCCCGCGGGCAGCCTGGCCGCTGCCGCGATGCGATTCTCACCGGCAATGGCCAGAACCGCCAGGCTCCGCGGCAGCGCCCAGGCCGCCTCGGTCGCCGCAGCCTGCACGGCGGCCGGATCGACAGGCGGCTCGCGGACGAGCATGCGCACCAGGCGGCGGCGCTGCAGATCCGCCTCGCCGGCGGCCGCCGACTGCTCGAGCGCGTGGCCCTCGGCGGATTCGGACGACAGGACGTCGATGTAGGCGAAGATGGACTCGGCCAGCAGGTAGAGCACGTCCGGCTCCAGCCCGGCGGCAACGCCCGCCGCCGCGAACCGCCGCCAGGCGACCCGCGCCCCGAGCCGGTAAGCACTGAGCAGCGATTCAAGGCTTCGCCCGGCGCGCATCTCACCCCGGCCCAGCGCCGAGTACACGTCGGGCCGTACGACCGGCGCTCCGGCCTCGATCTCGGCCAGGAAGTGGCGCAGGGCGGCCTGAACTCCCTCGCGAATCCCCTCGCCCAGCTGCCCTTCCAGCGGCCGGGCGTAGGCGGGAATCGTGGCCACCGCCTCGATCATCTCGTCGCCGGCCTCATCCAGCGCCGGCCGCAGGACGTCGACGATCTCAGGGGGCAGCTCGTACCAGGGCTGATCAGCCATTTTTCATACTCATCTTCTAGATTCTGCCCGACTTCTCGTCGACCTGGTAGGAGAAATTTGCGAATGTTTCACGTAAAGTCGTCGCGATGATGACCCGTACGCACAAGATCGCCAATCTGATCGGGGTCCCCATGCCGTTCGTGGGCCTGATCGTCGCCGTCGTTCTGCTCTGGAACCGGGCCGTCGGACCCCTGGAACTGATCCTCCTGGTGTCCTTCTACGTGGTCACCTGCCTCGGCGTCACGCTGGGCTATCACCGCATGTTCACCCACCGGGCGTTCGAGTCCTCCCGCGCCTTCCGCGCGATCATCGCCGTGCTCGGTTCGATGGCCGTCGAGGGATCGGTGATCACCTGGGTCGCCGATCATCGCAAGCATCACGCCTTCACCGATCAGGAGGGCGATCCGCACTCCCCGCACCTCCACGGGGAAGGCTTCATCAACTCCGTCAAGGGGCTGTGGCATGCCCACGTCGGCTGGTTGTTCGAGTCGGTGGGCACAGCCGAGCGTGAGCGCTTCGCCCCCGACCTCGTCAAGGACCGGGTCATCCGCGCCGTCGACAAGCTGTTCTGGCTCTGGGTCGTCCTCAGCATGGCCATCCCGTTCGCGATCGGCTGGATCATTGGCGGGGGCTTCGGCACCGCGGTCACCGCGTTGCTGTGGGGCGGATTTGTCCGCATCTTCCTGCTGCACCACGTGACCTGGTCGATCAACTCGGTCTGTCACTTCTTCGGCCGCAAGCGGTTTGACGTCGAGGACGAGTCGCGCAACGTCTTCTGGCTGGCCCCCCTCTCGATGGGCGAGGCCTGGCATCACAATCACCACGCCTTCCCCACCTCGGCCTTCCACGGCCTGCGCTTCTGGGAGCGGATGGCCGACCCGACCGGTCTGGTCATCGCCCTGCTCGAGCGCCTGGGCATCGTCTGGAACGTCGTGCGCGTCAGCGCCGAGCGCCAGGCGGCCAAGACCCTCACCGCCGCCCCGACCAGGGCATCCGGCGCGCTCGAGCGCGTCTGAGCGGCGGCCGGCGCAGGCCCCTCTCCCGCTTCTGCACCCCTCCCCCGCTCTTGCCCGGCCCCCGGGTCTGCGCCGCTCCCCCGGTCTCGCCCAGCCCCCGGGTCCGCACCTCTCCCCCGGTCTCGCCCGGCCCCCGCGTCTAGCCCTCCTCGAGCGGACCCATCGTCAGCCCGGCGTCGTCGAGTTGCTCCCAGTAGAGCTCGGCCTCCTCGCGCGGACCAGCAAAGACGATGGCCAGGCCGCGGTTGTGGATCTGATCGGCGATCCGGTAACCGTCGGCCAGCGTCAGGCCGGGAACGATCCGGGCCAGGGATTCGGCCACATGATCGAAGGTGTTGAAGTCGTCGTTGAGAACGACCACTCGCCAGTGACCGCCCAGTCCGCCGCCCGGCTCGCGCACGCGCGGCAGCTCCACTATCGACATCCTGGCCAGCATACCGGCGTTGCTGCCATCGTCCAGGCCCCGGGCCAATCCCGGCGAGGCCGCCATCTCCCTGAGGCTGACCCGGCCCGTCAGCCCCGCTTGCTCCAGTAGCGCTCGTAGCCCGCGTAGAGCTGCTCCACGGGGGCCGCCTGCTGGTAGGTGGCCGCCTGCTCAGCGCTCGCCTGCCGGCGGATCTGGGCCTGGACCTCGGCGATGAACCCGTCCCGGTCGAGTTCGCGGGCCAGTTCCGCCCACTCATCCAGCCGGGCCTCGAGCTCGATCAGTTGGGCGGGCGGGTCCTCGCCGGCGCCGAAATGCGTCATGGCCAGCCGCTCCGGGGCCCAGCCCCGGACCAGGGCAATCGACTGGTGCCAGGCCTCGACGTCGATATCGGGCGGTGGGGTCGGTGGGATCGTCATCCCGCCCTCGCTGATCCGCACGCCACCAACGTCGCCGACGAACGCGGTTGTGCCGTGGCGATAGGACACGTGATGGGAGGCGTGGCCCGGGGTGTAGGCGACGTCGTAGGCGCCATCCAGGATCGTCTCGCCGCCGCTGAGAATGCGCAGATTGGCCTCGGGTACGGGTCGCATCTCCCCCCAGAGGCGGTCCATGTCCTCACCGTAGAGGCGGGTGGCACTCTCGACCAACCGTGCCGGGTCGGTCATGTGCCCGGCCCCCCGCTCGTGCACGTAGACCTCGGCCGCCGGCCAGCGCTCCACCAGGGTGCCGGTGGCGCCGGCGTGATCGAGGTGGATGTGGGTAAGCAGGAGCGCACGCGGCTCGAAATCCTCGCCCAGGGCTTCGATCAGGGTGGGGACGCAGGAGGTGGGTCCCGGGTCGATGAGCACGTCGTCAACCTGCCAGCAGCCGATCACACGCTCACGGCCGAGGTGCATGAGATCAATCACGCGCACGGCAGGCGATGCGTGGCGGCGCTACTCGGAGGTCCGCCGGTTGGCGGCTTGCGAGGCGGGGGGAATGGCCGACCGGCGGGCTTCCCCGGGGGGTGGCACGGTGCTCTGCCGGGTCGTCTCCTGGTCCCGGAGGTCCTCGGGCGAGAACGGACGGGTGGCCTCAACGTCATCGGGCGGCACCTCATCGGTGAGCACGTCGTCCTCTTCCTCGTTGGCCGCCTCGTGCTCGATCTCCTCGTCCTCCTCGTCCGCGTAGAAGGCCTCGCCTTCATCGGACCCGGGGCCGCTGTCGGCCTCCTCGTCAAACGGGGCCGCCCCGGAGGTGAGCGCGCCATCCAGGGGCGCGCTCGGATCGGGCTCTGCGTCCTCGGGGAAGCGCTCGGCCGCCGTCTCG
>JAXDGI010000177.1:0-16318 GCA_034665145.1 Solirubrobacteraceae bacterium | reverse complement strand
GAACACCGCCGCGATCCGCTCAGGACCAGCGCTGTCAATCGCCGCCTCCGCCGCCTCGAGCGAGTCGTGTCGGACCTGGATCGTTTCCATCTGGGGGCCGAAGCCCTCACGGTTGCCGGGGATACCGGCGAGCGCGGTGCCGTAACCGTGGGTGCCGTGATAACCGGCGGTGCGGCTGACGAGCAGCGTACGCTCGGGCTGCCCGAGCTCGAACCAGTAGCGCCGGGCCAGCTTGCCCGCGGTCTCGATGGCATCGCCACCGCCGGACCCGAGGAAGACGCGCGCGTCCATTGGCGCCAGGTCGGCAAGCATTCCGGCCAGTTCCCGAGCGGGCTCGCTGGCGAAGTCACCGAAGGCTGAATACGCCTCCAGCCGTCCCATCTGGTCGGCCACCGCAGCGGTGATCTCGGGTCGTCCGTGACCGACATTGGCATACCAGAGACTGGCGGTGGCATCGAGATACCGGCGGCCCTCCGTATCCCAGACCCAGACGTCCTCGCCGCGATCGATGACCAGCTCGCCCCGGCGCACAGCGCCCATGTCGGCGAACGGATGCCACAGTCGGGTTTCCTCTCCAATCATCTCGAAATCCACCCTACCGGTCGCTCCCCGCGCGGCGGTATGGCATCGGTGGTCAACTCCGCAGTCATCGGTACGCCCAAATGGTTCACTGCACACAATGGACTCAAACGTGCGGATCGCCTGTTGCCAGCTCTCGCCCGACGTCGAGCACCCCGAGCTCAATCGGCGGCTGGCCCGCGAGGCGATCGCCTCAGCGATAGCGGGCGGCGCGCAGATCGTCGTGCTCCCCGAGCTCGGCAACAGCGGCTACGTGTTCGCCGGCCGCGAGGAGGTTGAGGCGGCGGCCGTCGCTCGCAGCGACGATCTGCTGCGTGGCTGGAGTGAGGAGGCCAGCCGGGGGGATGCGGTCGTCATCGGCGGCTTCTGCGAGCGGGCGCCCGACGGGGCCCTCTACAACAGCTGCGCGCTGGTCGACGGCACAGGAGTGAGCGCCGTCTACCGCAAGCTCCACCTCTGGGACGAAGAGGCCCGCTGGTTCTCGCCCGGACGCGAGCCGGCTCCGGTCGTGGCAACCCGGTACGGGCGGATCGGCCTGGCGGTGTGTTACGACATCGAATTTCCCGAACTCACCCGGGGCTTGGCGCTCGGCGGCGCTGAGCTGATCGCGTTGCCGGCGAATTGGCCTCACGACACGATGCCCCCCAACGGACGATCGATCCTGCACTCGCTGGCCGCCGTAACCGCCTATTTCAACCGCGTGTTCGTGGCCGTGTGTGACCGGTGTGGAAGCGAGCGCGGCGTCGCCTTTGAGGGCGGCAGCGTGATCACGGACCCGGACGGGTGGCTGGCGGCCGGCCCGGTGGCGAACCGGGGCCCGGAGACCGTGTCCGCCGTATGTGACCTTGCGCGGGCGCGCGACAAGCGCACGGGACGCCACAACGACGCTCTGGCCGACCGCCGTCCGGACCAGTACTCGGCCGACCTGGCCGAGCCGAACCGGAGGTAAAGAGAAGCCAGACCCGGCGCGGCCCCCGGTGGTACGCGCGCGGCGCCTACGAGGCTCCCGCGGGCGCGGCAGGGTAGCTAGCCGGCGGGGGCTGCGGTGGGCTTCTCCTCTGGGGTCTGCTCGTCGGCGGGGGCTGCGGTCTGCTCCTCGGCTCGGGCGAGAACCGCCATCCCCAGCAGGGCGACGGCCAAGGCCGCCACGGCGCCGAGCGCACCAAGACCGGCGACGTGCAGCGACTCGCGGAAGAGGACGAGTCCGAGCACGACGCTGATGATCGGGTCAGACGCGGTGCTGGTGGCGATCGTCGCCGCCAGCGCACCGGTGTTCAAGGCCATCTGGTTGAGCGTCATCGAGGCGTAGCCGACGGCGACCAGCGCATAAGGCTCCCAGCTACTGAGCAGCGGCAGGACTCCTCCGTGCAGATCATCAACGACCGCCTTGGTCAGCGCGGCAGACAGCGCGAAGAGGATCCCGGCCGCAGTACCGAGCCACGCCGCCCGCAGCGGCCCCGGGCCGCGACGGCCCAGCAGCACAAGCGGTGAGCAGACCACAGCGAGGACGCCGGTGGCGATCAGCCAGTCGCCGAGCGGTGCATCCCCCCGGCCGCCTGAGGGTCTGGCCAGGCTGAGAAAGGCCACGAGTCCCAGCACGACGGCGGCGGCGGCCAGCACCTCGCCGCGCCGCACGCGCTGGCCACTGAACCGCACCCCGAGCGGCAGCGCGAAGACCACGCTGAACACGAGCAGGGGCTGCACGACCGCCAGCCGCCCCGACCCCAGCGCCGCGGCTTGAGCGACAAAGCCCAGACCGTCGAAGACGATTCCGGCCAGCCACACCCGCCGGGTTGCCATGCGCAGCACGAGACCCGCGGTGGTGCCCGCCGAGGGCGCGCCGACCCCGGCTCTCTGCTGCAGGACCGTGGCGAGGGCGAACAGCATCGCCGACACCAGGGATAGGGCTATCTCCACGGGTTGACCCGGTAGGGGATCAGCGCTCAGCTCACCGCCATCACCCGGGCCGCCGGGATCGCCTCGATGAGCGCGCGGGTGTCGATGGCGAACACGTGGTGTGGCGTCCCGGCCGCAGCCCAGACGACGTCAAAGCGGTGCAGGGACTCATCGATCGTCGTGTTGAGCTCGACATCGTGCCCGAGCGGTGGGATGCCGCCGATGGAGAAACCAGTCACTCCGCGCACCCGATCCGCAGACGCGGGGCTCAGAGCAAGGCGCTCAGCGTCAACGCGTCGATCCCCGGCGCAGAGAACCAGGATCGGCTCACCGTCGCGCAGAAAAACCAGCGACTTGACGATCTGGCCGACCTCGACGCCGAGCGCGGCCGCAGCCAGCGGTGCCGTGCGCGCCGAATCGCTGAGCGTCCTCACCTCGATCTCCAGCCCGCGCTGCTCGAGACGCTGGGCCAGACGAGCCGCCGTGGGGTGCATCCGCTCAACGTAGCGAACGCCCGGCGGCCTCTGCCGGCTATCGCTCGAGCAAGACCACCGGGATGACGCGGCCGCCGGCCCGGCCCTGATACGCCTCGTAGCCGTTGTAATTGTCGTTGACGATCCGCCACAGCTCGTCGCGCTCGGCGCCCTCGAGAACACGTGGGTGGACCGGGACGCGCTGGCCGCCGACTTCCGCAGTCACGGCGTCGGGGTGGGCGCGGAGATTGTGGTACCAGGCCGGATGGTGCTCGGCTCCGGCCTTGGAAGCGACAACGAGAAAACCGTCGTGGTGGGGGGTGTAGAGCAACGGGGTGCTGCGGGGCCGACCTGTCCGCGCCCCCCGGGTATGCAGCAGCAGGATCGGTTGGCCCATGGCCACCTTGAATCGGCCGCGGGACACGGGGATCAGGAACCGGTCGATGGCCGGGAACACGTTGATGAACAGCCATCCGCCGATCCGAGAGCGGGCCACCACCTGGAGGGCCCGGGCGATCGGCGACTTCTCGTGCTGGGAGCGGTATCCGACGATGCGCGGACGCTATCAGCGCGCGACCGCGCCCGAGGTCGCCCGCCGCAAGGCCACCGCGATCGGCGGTAGGGCGGGCTCTGCCCAGACGTCGCCGTCGCCCCGCGGCCAGGCGTAGGCCGGGCGACCATCGCAGATCAGCTCGCTCAGCCCCGGATGGCCGAGCTCGCCCGCCGACCAGTCGTAGAGATGGGGCAGGCGCGGGCCGATGACCGCGTAGTCGAGCAGTCGCCCCAGCCCGTGCTCGTCACGCAGGTAGCGCTCGAGATCGGCGGAAAGCGGATAGCGGCTGGGCAGGACGCGCCCGAGCGAGAGGAACGCGCCCGCCATGCCCAGGCGTGGATCGCCCAGGAAGCGACCGAGCGCCGCGAGGCGGCCGAGGGCCAGGTGCGGAGCGGCGACGAGGGCATGGGCATACAGGACCCGCAGCAGGACGACGTTGAGAAAGAAGCGCTCGGCCCGGGACTCCTGCTGGGCGAGGTCGAGGTGCTCGAGGTATGCGGCGACAATGCTGGCGTTGTGAGCGCGGTACCAGCTGCGTGCCGTCGGCCGGACAACGAACTCCATCCAGAGCCCGATGGTGGGCGAGGACATCTCGCCGGGCAGGCCTCCCGCGCGCGCCACGGCTTCACATCCGTCGCGCAACAGGCGCTGGTTCATCGCCCGCCACCACGGACTTCCGGGTGGATCGCCATCGATCGGGTTGAGCACGCCGCGCTGCGCCTCCCAGCGCATGAACGACATCGCTGCGCGGCGGAAGGGGAGGTGTCGGGGGGCGCTCCCGGTCGGGCCGTTGTAGGTCTCCGCGGCGAGACGCAGGCGCGCCGTGGGGCTGTCTTGCACTGCCGCCACCTGTCTCACGGCTCGGCTCGCGGCATCTTCTCTGGCCCGGCGCACGGCGGATATCTCAGCACGCGAGCGGTTTCTCCGGGCGGTGGAGCTGACTGCCACCACTGGCTGGGTCCATCTGGGCGGCTGCGAACCCAGGGCCCGGCCGACCACCGCTAGGATTGCTTGTGCACTCAACTGAGGAGCCTCGCAATGGAACTTGAGATCTGGTCAGATATCGCCTGCCCGTGGTGCTACGTGGGCAAGCGCCGGCTGGAAAGCGCGTTGGCGCAGTTCGAGCACGCCGATGAGGTGACGGTCGCCTGGCGAAGCTTTGAGCTTGATCCCAACGCGCCGGCCGAGCGGGAGGGCGAGCTGGCCGGACATCTGGCCCGCAAATACGGGATGCCGATTGAACAGGCCCGCGAGTCCCAGCGGGGTCTGACGGCGATGGCCGCAACTGAGGGCCTGGAGTTCCGCTTTGATCTCGCGCGCAGCGGCAACACCTTCGATGGGCATCGGCTCGTCCACCTGGCGGCCGAGCACGGGAGTCAGGAGGCGATGAAGGAGCGGCTCATGCGGGCCTACTTCACCGAGGGCCGTCTGATCAGCGATCCCGAGACGCTGATGGCGCTGGGCACCGAGGTCGGGCTACCGACCGCCGAGATCGAGGCGCTACTGGCCGGCGACCGCTTCGCCGACGAGGTCCGCGCCGATGAACAGGCGGCGGCCCGTCTCGGAGTGTCCGGAGTGCCAACGTTCATCGTCGACCGGCGGGTCGGCGTGACCGGAGCCCAACCGCCCGAGCTGATTCTGCAGATGCTGCGCCGGGGGTGGGCAAGCGGCGAGACGGTCGCGGCCGGCCCCGCCCCCGCCAGCTAGCGGGCCGTGGCCAGATCCCGGGGCGTGAGCAGCACGCGCAGATCGCCCCACTCGAGGAAGATCGGACGTCGGCCCCAGGCTGACTCAGGCGTGGCCGCCCGCTCAACGCGCAGGGGATGAAGCCCGTGGAGGCGGTGCGCATAGCGCAGCGCGTGCACGCGCATCGCGCGCTGGGCGTGAAGCGCACTGACCCGCCAGCCGGCCGCGAGGAGCTGAGCTCCATTCCAGAGCTCCCAGCGCCAGCGGCGGAAGGGGACCCGCCCCGGCGCAAGCAGCTCCAGCTCGTAGGTCAACTCGACGGGCTCGATGATCATGTTCGCGGTCGGGGGGGCATCGGAGACAGGGTCCGCGGCGAATCCTACGACCCGGAGGCGACTGACGGCATGGGCTGGGCGGTGGGCCGGGTCGGTCATGTCGCTCGCCGCCTAATCGGGCCGAGAGCGCGGCGTGCATGGGCGCGGGGCGGGTAGCAGGGGTACAGACGCTCGCGCACAACGAAAGGAACGACGATGAGCACCCGAGCAGAAGCCCACAGCATCCTTGACCCCGACCGCTCCCAGGAGCGCCAACAGATCGTCGGGCTGCTGACCAAGGCCTACTGGATGGAGATCGAGACGGTGATGAGCTACATCGCCAACTCGATCAACCCCGACGGTGTGCGGGCTCAGGAGGTGATCCGCTCCCTGGAGTCCGACATCCAGGAGGAACTCGGCCACGCTATGCAGTTCGCGCGCCGAATCAAGGAGCTCTACGGCGTCGTGCCAGGTTCGGAGCGCTTCGCCGCCGAACAGACCTACCTGCAGCCACCGGCGGACGCGACCGACATCACCTCGGTGATCAAGGGCGTGATCGAGGCCGAGTCGGGCGCGATCTCGCACTACGCGGACATCATCGAGCAGACCGACGACATCGATCCGGTGACCGCCGACATGGTCACGGCCATCCTCCATGACGAGGAGGGCCACCGCCGTCTGTTCGAGGGTTTCCTGCGCGAGTACGAGGAGCGATGAGCGCCGGGACCCACACACGCCGCGGATAACTGGCCACGCCGCGGGTACCCGGCCACGCCGCGGGTAACCCGCCGCGGGGGCGGATAACTGGCCACACGGCGGGTTTACGCGCCCGCGGAGGCTGGACTACGGTTCGCCCTACGGTGTCAAGCACAGCACAGCAAAAGGGCGTGATCATCGCCGGCTGTCTGTTGGCGATGTTCCTGGTCGAGGGAGTGGTGGTGCTCGCCACCGAGACTTCGGAATCGCGGCCGCGCCGTCACTTCTGGACGCGCTTTTTGCTCTCCGTGGTGACGATGCCCATATTCGCGCTGGCCTTGACCGCGATCGGTACGGCGGGGGTCCTGTCCGAGCAGATCATCGTGTCCCTGGCCATCCTGCTGGCGCTGTTCTGCATCCCGGCCCTGATGCTCGTCCCGGCCATCCTGTTCGAGAACGCCGGCCCCTCGTCAGGTGGCGAGGACGATGACGACGATGAAGACGGGGGACTGAGCCGGCCACCGCCGCCCCGCGATCAACCCCGCGGAGACGTTCCCCTCCCCGACGCCATGCTCGGCTGGTGGCGCCTGCGCGACCACGCCGGGCCCGCGCGCCGGCGGCCACCGAGTCGCCGGCCCGTCAACGACCCCCCCCGGACCCCCCGGGCGCCCCCCGCCCCACCGCAGCGCTGACAGCCGGGCACATCGCTATAGCCGCGGTGCGTGGTCGCGAAGCCGGGGCAGGTCCAGGACAACGAGGCGCAGCCGACTGGTCTGGATGAGACCGAGCTCACGCAGGGTGCGCAGCGCGCGGGCCGTTGATTCGCGTGACGACGCGCTCCAGGAGGCGAGTTCCTCCTGGTTGATGGGCAGGCCGACCTCGACGACGGCGCCGTCGCCGCGCGGAGCGCCGAAGCGCTCGGTCAACTCGACGAGACGGCTGGCCACGCGGGCCAGCGCGCCCGAGGTGGCGAACTCGAGCCGCCGCTGGTCAGACACGTAGAGCCGCGACAGGGTGAGATCGAGCAGGGCCAGCGACGCCTCGCCGTGCGCGGCGAGAAAGCTCCGCAGCGCGGCGACGGGGATCTGCGCGCCCTGCACTGACTCGAGCGCTGTCGCGCTGGCCGAGCGAGCCGCGTCGCGAACGGCAACCACCTCCCCCATGAGATCACCGGGTCCAGAGATGCCGAGAACCACCTCCTCCCCCTCCCCCGACGCCTTGTGGATCTTGACCAGTCCGCTCTGCAACACGATTGCGCTGTCGGCCGGATCACCGGCCCGGACGAGAAACTCGCCCCGTTCCCATCGGCCCGCGCGCCCGAGGGCGAGCAGGTCATCCCGATCGCCGGCGCGCAGGGACTGCAGAAATGACGGCTGACTGCTCGCCACTATCGCCATGCTGGCCAGGCTATCCCGCCTCCGCGCCAGCCTGTGTCCCCTCCGTGTCAAATGACGTGGTGACGGCGCCGGGCGGACCGTACCTTGCCTTCCACAGCGAGAGCGCAAACGAGCTCACCGCACCGTCCCAGGAGGATCTGATGAACCCCCAGCTCACCATCGCCATGGCCCACAGCCGCCAGCAGGATCTTCGCCGTGCCGCCGAGATGTCGGGCAGCGCCGCCGGCCTGTCCACGGGCTCGAGTCTGACCACCCGCTTGCGCGCATCGCTCTCGGCCGTGTGGATCAAGCGCACCGGCGCCCGCTCGGCCGACCGGACCACGGTCACGGCGTGACGCGCCGCGACCCTACTGGTGGTAGTCGCGCAGTCCCTGTGAGTTCCCCACGATCCGGCTCAAGCCGCGGACGATCATCACCAGCGCACCGACGATCAGAATGTAGGCCGGAAACGGCGGGAAGAGGCTCGAGAGCAGGATCAGCACCACTCCGACACACAGCGGCGTCAGCCATCGCCAACCGTCAAAGTGCCAGCGCCGGGGCCGGTTGGGCTCCGGAGGGGGCGGTGGCTCACGCCGGGCGTCAATGAGCATCAACACCGTCCCCGGAAGGTACCATTGGCGCTAGGAGGCGAATGAGAAGTTGACCACAGAACCCGAGAGCCCCAGGTCGCTGCGGTCGGCACTTGAGCCGGCGGCGCTGCGCGAGGCGCTGGTGCCGCGGAGGCCGGTGTTCGGCAATCCCTGGGACTCGCCGACAGACATGTTCGCCTGCTACCTCGCCGTAGCCGTGCTCGGGCCCCTGCTGCTCTGGGCCGGCGGTGCTCTGATGAGCGCGATCTTCGGCTTCGGCTCGCACTGGCCCCTCGGCGTCTTCATGGTCGCCTCCCTGGTCGGCGGGGCCGGGTTCATGACGATCGTCGGCCGTGAGCGCACCAGTCTCTCCGTCGATCTTTTGGCGATCAGCGCTTGGGTCCTCCTGGGCCTCGTCGTCGCCCCGATCGTCGGGCTCGCCCCATCGCCGCTGGTGGCCATCATCATCTACGCCGTGATGCTGCTGGGCATCTTCGGGTTCGTCCTGCGCTTCGGTCGCTGGCAGACCGAGTTCGTGCGTACGCTGAGTTGGCCCGTCACGTGGAGCCTGGTCGCCCTCTTCTTCGCCTGGACGGCGTACGAGACGATCATCTACGGCTGACGGCACGGCCGGGCAGGACTGGGCCGCAGCCAGAGCTCAGCGAGCGTCAGCGCAGCTCGGCAGCGACCGGCGACGACCGCGGTCAGCGTGCTCCGGTGGCTCGGGCCACGAGCGCGTCGAACATCCGGTCGGGCAGCACGGCGTTGGCGGCGATCTGGATCCGGGCGTCGGTCCCGACGGGGTAGCGGGCTTTGGGACGTGAGGCGGTCAGGGCGTGCTCGACCGCGGCGATCACCTTGTCCGGCGGGGCCGCCTGCTTGGCGATCCGCGCCGTTACCTTGCGCATCGTGCTGATCTGCTTGCCGTAAAGCTGCCGGTGATCTGGCCTGAGACCGGCCTCGACTGCGTCAACGGTCTGATCGACGTTGCGCCAGAGGTCGGTGTCGATGGAGCCCGGCTCGATGAGGGACACGCGGATGCCCCACGGACGCAGCTCGATGCGCAGGGCGTCGGCCAGGCCTTCCAGGGCGAATTTCGAGCTCGCGTAGGCGCCCATGAACGGCGACGAGACGCGCCCGCTGATGGACGAGATGAAGACCACCCGCCCGCGCGCCGCGCGCAGCAGCGAGAGCGCCGCCTGGGTGACCGCGACCTGCCCGATGAGGTTGACGTCAAACTGGCGGCGCAGATCCTCGATGTTCAGCGCCTCGACCGGGCCGCTCACGACGATCCCGGCATTGTTGACGATCGCGTCCAGACGGCCCCCGAGGGTCTCGGGAAGCCTGGCGATCTGCTCGCTGTCGGTGATGTCCAGGGACACCGGGGTGAGCCGTGGGTGGGCCTGGCGCAGCTCCTCGCCATCGGCGAGCTGGCGCACGCCGGCGTGAACGTCCCAGCCCTGACTGGCCAGGTGAAGCGCGATCGCGCGGCCGATTCCCCGCCCGGCGCCGGTAACTAGGACTGTGGACATCTCATCGCTCCTTTTGCCCGGTGCGTCGCGACCCGGGGCGGTTTGACTGGCGAACAGACGCGACAGTAGGTGAAACTGCAGCGGTGAGCGGTCACGAGATCCAGCACTTGCTGCATGACTACGGCCTGGGCGTGGTGTTCGCCGTCGTCACGCTGCAGGCTCTCGGGGCGCCGTTGCCGGGAACGACGGTGCTCATCGCCGCCGCCGTGTACGCCAGCACGAATACTGGGTTGCCGATCGTGGGCGTGATCGCTGCCGGGGCACTGGGCGCGCTCGCGGGCACGAGCGTCGGCTTCGCGGTCGGGCGGTGGCAGGGCGAGCGGATCCTCGTCTGGCTCGGCCGACGGCTGCGCCAGAGCCCCGAGCGCATCCAGCGCCTCCGGCGTGAGTTCGCTGCCCACGGCGCCAGCTGGCTGCTGTTCGGACGGTTCATCAGCGGCGTTCGCAATGTGACCGGGCTGCTGGCCGGTGCCAGCGCCATGCCGGTGCGGCGCTTTGTGCCCGTCAGTGCGGCCGCGGCACTGGCCTGGGCGGTGATCAACTCGCTGGAGTACTACTGGTTCGGTCAGGCGCTGGCCGGCGCCGACACCTGGGTGCAGGTTCTCCTGGTGTGTGCGGGTCTGGCCTGGCTCTTCTTCACGGTCCGCCTGCTGCGCCGCCGCGCGCTGCGGCGGCTGCGCGACGCCCCTAGCCCCGTGTCACCTGGATCGGACGCGACCACCGCGCCTTGACGTTCGGCCACTCCTCGAGCAGGGCGTTGCTGTCGCTCTTGTCGGGCGGGACCAGGAACCGCTCAGGGTCAGTCGGACCGGGACAGTACGGGTTGGTGGGCGCGCAGAACTGGGTCGCGATCCCCAGGCGCCTGATCTGGACGACCCTGAGCTCGACGTCGTTGGTGAGAGCGGAGTCGTACGGCCGCCGGAAGTATCCGATGAGGAGGCGGTCGCTGGGCTGCTCGGCGAGGGCGAACGCCCCCACGGGGTAGCCGACGAGCCAGCGGTTGCCGCCCGGGTCAGATGCGGCGTTGAGCAGGGTCACGCGACCGCGGTAGGTTGCCTGCAGGGCAGCCGTAGCGGTGGCATGCGCGGCAACGCCAAGCGCCGGCACGGCCTTGGTCAAGGCCGTGATGCGGTAACCGGGCTGGCCATCTGGGCTGCCCCACTCGATCCCGAAAGGCACGATCGTCGGCGTGTATTTGCTCAGCGAATAGCCGGCGATGAATTCGGGCGTGCCGCCATTGTTGAAGTAGCCGGCCGGGGTCGAGTTGGCCGCGACTTGCTGGAGTTCGATCGCGTTGGCGCCGCGGGCACGGGGCTCAAAGCTCAGCTCGCGTTGCAGCCAGCCGTCCTTCACATCGTAGATCTGGAGGATGTCCGAGTGAGCCTGCTTGACGTTGCGGGCTGTGCTGTGGGTCGATCCGG
Organism: Solirubrobacteraceae bacterium; assembly: GCA_034665145.1. GTDB lineage: Bacteria > Actinomycetota > Thermoleophilia > Solirubrobacterales > Solirubrobacteraceae > Palsa-465. The sequence goes on along the minus strand of JAXDGI010000177.1, from coordinate 5,202 downwards.
CCTGCACCCCGATCATCCACGACGGCTGCTCGGTGGAGTGCATCCACACCCGGTCAGAGAGCACGACGTGGCCATGGCCGACCTGCTGCTCGAGATTGCCGGTCAGCGTGGCGATCTGATCGCTGATCGGCGGCGCTTGGAACAGCGTGCGGTGACCGAAGACGAGGAAGCTCAGTCCGACGACGACCAGGGCCCCTGCGAGCAGGCCCAAAAACAGCCCGTCCATCCACGGCCACCGCGCCGGCATCCGCGCCCCCGGTGGCGGCGCGGACCCCACCGCCAGGTCGGCCTCACCCTGCGCCGCGGGGGCGGCGGTCGCCACCTCGTCCTCGGTCGCGACGGGGGCGCCGCCGGCGATCGGCATCCGGTCAAGCCTCACCACCGCGGCCAGTCCCGACAGCATGCGGGCGGTCTCGCCCTCCTGGCCCACCCCGGCCAGGAGCCGGTTCCACTCCTCGGTACGGATCGTGGCCACGAGCTTGATATCGCGGTTGCGGCCGGTGATGGCCCATCCGAGCTGCCGGACCGAGCCACCCGTCCGGCGACGGAGGACGCGAGGATCGAGCGCTCCGATAAAGCGATCCAGCCCGTCGAGCCAGACACACACTCGCCGGTGGCGCGCGAGCGCAGGCGAGCGTCGAAGCAGTTGTCCTGCAGCGCGCGCAGACCGTCGGCGTCAAAGGGGACGATGACGGGGATGTCGCCGAGGCTCTCGCCGGCGGCACGGGCCGCGGCGTGTGATTTGCCCACGCGCGGGCCGCCGTGGACGACCACGCAGCAGGACGTCGTCATCGCCTTAGCCAACCGCTCGTCCTCGCTGCGCGGACGGGCTTGGTAGGACGCGGCGTCGGTTGGCGGGAGCGGATAGACGCCCAGGGCGTCCAGATTCTGGGTCCCCAGCAACGGGGGTGGGTAATCGCGCACCGCGGTCTCGAGCTCGCTGCGGCGCCGGTAGCACTGCCCGAGGCGCTGCGCGGCCAGGTTGGAGAGCCCGAGAGCCAGCGTCAGCAGGCCGATGCCGAGGGCCGTGGGCCGCAGGCTGCCGGCGATCTGAGGCAGCACGATCGTGGCCAGGGCCAGACCCGCGACGCTCCCGGTCGCGAGCGCCACCCCTCGACGGTTGTCGCTGCTCACCCGGTCCCCCAGTTGTCGGTAGCAAACACTGCTATGGCTGAGCAGGTTGGTCAAGCCCGCCGGACAACGTGGACAGAATTTGAGTCACTTCACCCGGCTGGGCCGTGCGCGGATGCGCGCGGCCGGGGACCAGAAGGCCGGAACCGCGGAAGTCAGGGGCGCCGGTCAGCGCCGATCAGCGCCGCGTCCCCGGCTGCGGTGGCGCGAGCGCTCATTGACCCGCTTTGTGCTTCAAAACTCGCGCGCCGGGCGTCTTGGCGTTGAACGACGTCTTCAGGTTCAGGTGGGCGCAGCGCTTGACCATTCCCGGCGCGGTGTGGACCGGGGTCACGACCCAGCCCGCGCCGATCGGTGTGAAGATGACAATCGGCCGCTTCAGCGACGTCCAGTAGGGCGGGCTCCAGCCCACCTGGGAGACGTTCTGGCCCAGCTCCCAGGCGAGAATGCTCTGGAAGGAGACGCTGGTCACGGCCTGGCCGCACGCCGTGATCTTCCCCGTCCCGCCTGCCTTGGCGATGACCGCCTGCAGACGGTGTATCTGGAGGGCCCACTGGCGCCCGAGCACGATCCCGTTGTGCATGAACCGGGCGCGGATCTGCGCGTGCGGGGCCATGGCGACGATCAGCCCGATGACGGCCGCCACGCCGACCCAGCGGACGAGCGCCAGGCGGGGCGCGAGCCCGAGAAGACGGCCGAGGCCGGCGCCGGCGAGCACGACCAGAACCGCGGCAGGCTCGAACATGTAGCGGGGGCTCGCCCCCCAACCGTGCAGGGCAAAGCCGATCTCGACCGCCACCCAGAGCACGGCGAAGCCGGCCAGGATGAGCGAGCTGAAGTCGCGGCGGATGGCCGCCAGAGCAACGGCGACCAACACAGCCAGCTGCATGGGGAACTCATAGAGGCCCAGGAAGCGGTTGATGACCCCCGTGAACTTGTTGCCCGGCACCGGGGTCGAGGAGCTCGAGGCGACATCGCCGGCGGCAAACCAATTGTGCGAGGTGAGGATGGGGAGCCCGAACCACAACAAGAGCACGGCAAGAAACCCGATCACGATCTCGCGGCGCATGGTGGGCACCGCCCGCCAGCTCCAGGCGGCGTACAGGACCAGCGCAATCCATGCCTCAGGCCGCCCGAGCGCGGCCAGGGCCAGCATCACCCACGCACTCCGGTGGCGCCCGCGCAGATGAAAGTCGATCGCGGCCAGGCACAGAGCGACGATCATCGGGTCGGAGTCGGCGATGAGGATGAAATGGCCGTAGCCCTCGATCCCGAGCACGCCCAGACCGGCGAACGCGGCGGCCGCGAAGGCCGTCCACCGGGGCGAGCCGTCCGCGGTCAAGCGGTAGGCGATGCGCCCGCCGAACACGGCGCTGGCCACGGCCGCCGAGACGGCGGTCACCATCCAGAGCCAGAGGGCGGCGCGACCGAACACGGCATAGGGAAACGTGAACAGGAACGACAGGGGCTTCCAGGACGGAGCGGCGTTGGTATTGAGGCTCAGGTGCAGGGCCTGATGGCCCCAGACCAGCCAGCCGTAGGCGTCGTAGGCGGGCCGCATGCCGGTGATGACGACAAACAACAGGCCCACCGCGACAACCGCGGCGGCCACGGCCGCCCACACCGAGCCCGTGCGACGCGCCCGAGAGCGGCTGCCCGAGCTTCGAGGCGCCGATGAACGCGGTGGCGTCCCGAGCGCCGGGGCAGTGCTGTCAATCATTAAGAGCCACGTTAACAACCCGGTCGTCGGATCGGGCTAACGGGCTCACGGGATCGCGGCGGGGGCGCGGTCCTCGCGCTGCTCCTCGATCCAGGACATGATGGCCCGGGAGTGGGTGATGACCCGCCCGTCGGAAAGTTTGAGCGCGGGCAGCTTCCTGCTCCCGGTCGCAGCCTCGAGCTCATCGCGGGAGCCCTTGCGCAGAAACGGGATCGGATTGCCGTGCGCGGCGATGACCTTGTCGTATTCGATACCGGCTCCGTGCAGAGCCTCCTGTACCCGGCGACAGGGGTGCACTCTGGGGCCGCCGGTGTCACCGTGACACACATAAAGGGTTGGTTTCTCAGCCATCAGCGCTCCTCCGGTGGATGATGTAGCGCAGCGTACCGGCCGCCCCGGGGAATGGGTCAGAGCCGCGCTCGCCGGGGACCGCGCTGCTTGACCCGCGCGAGGTGGCGCGGCTGGTGGCGCGCCTGGTGCGGCTGGGCGCGGCTGGGCGCGGCTGGGCGCGGCTGGGGCCGCTGGCCGGTCGGGACGGTGCATTTCGGAGAAAAGCCGAATCCGCGGCTTGGCTTTTCTCCAGACCGTGGCCTGGGCGCGACATACGTGGAAAATCCGGCCCGGCCATTTGGCTTTTCTCCGTTTTGCACCGTCGGGGGGTGCCGCCCCGCGGGGAAGGGGCCAGGCCGGGGCGCCCGCGGAGTCCCGGCCCGTCGGGGGGGGTGCCGCCCCGCGGGGAAGGGGCCAGCCCGGGGCGCCCGCGGAGTCCCGGCCCGTCAGCAAGGGTCAGGCTAAGGCCCGCCGGGGAAGAGGTCGGCCCCGGGGTCCCCCCGGACCGGCTACGGCCGGACGTGCTCGCGACGCAGCCCGACCTGCTGAAGGCGCGGGTGAAGCTCGATCTGGTTGGCGGCGGGCGTCACCCCGGTCTCGGCGATGATCCGCTCAAGATGGGGGCTGCTGGAAGTTCGAGACGCCGATCTGGCCCCGCACATCCGAGCCGCCCCCTGGGTAGAGTCACACCATGTCCGCCAAGGAGGCGCTGTCGCGGCCTGAGGCCGATCTAGGCTCGCTGGAATTCTGGGGTCAGCCGGCGCAGGAGCGCGACGTCTATTTCCAATGGCTCCGGCGGCATAAGCCCCTCTCGCGCCATCAGCCGCCGGAGGACATCCTCGGTCTGCCCGACCAGGGGCGGATGCATTACTGGGCCGTCGTCCGCTATGAGGACGTCCGCACGATCTCGCGTGATCCGGCCCGCTTCTGCTCCGGCGACGGCGTTCAGTTCGCTGACGCGCCGCCGGAGATGCTCGAGGCCTCGCAGTCGTTTTTGGCCATGGACGCGCCTCGTCACAGCAAGCTGCGCGGACTCGTTTCCTCCGCTTTCACCCCCCGTCAGGTCAAGCGCATCGAGGACGGGATCCAGGCCAACGCGAAGCGCATCATTGCTGACGCCGCCCCGACCGGGGGGGGCGACTTCGTCGATCTGATCGCCAAGCGCCTGCCCCTGCACACCATCTCCGACATGCTCGGCGTGCCCGCGGCCGATCGGGAACGGGTGATGGAGGCCGCTGACGCGCTCGTCGCCGCCGCTGATCCCGAGGTGTTCGGCGACCGCCAACCGATCGAGGTCCTGGGCAGCGCACTGTGGACGCTGACCGAGTTCGCCACCGAGCTGGCCAAGCACCGCGAGCAGCACCCGGGCGATGATCTGATGACCGCCCTGGTCGAGGCCGAGGTGGACGGTGATCGCCTCACTCACGCTGAGATCGCGGCCTTCCTCGTGCTCCTGTCTGTGGCCGGAAACGACACCTCGCGCCACACCACCTCGCACGCGATGCGCGCACTGAGCCTCAATCCCGCCCAGCGCGAGTACCTGCTCGCCGACCTCGGCGCGCGTCTGCCGGCTGCCGTGGAGGAGTTCGTCCGCTGGGCCAGCCCGGTAATGACCTTCCGCCGCACGACCACGACCGAGGTCCAACTCCACGGCCATACCCTGCCCGTCGGCGAGAAGGTGGTCCTCTTCTATCACTCCGGCAACCGCGACGAGCAGGCCTTCCTGCGGCCATGGGAATTCGATCTCGCGCGCGAGCCCAACCACCACCTCGGCTTCGGCGGCGGCGGCCCGCACTACTGCCTGGGTGCGTCGCTGGCCCGCGCCCAGCTGCGGGCCATCTTTGCCGAGATGCTGCGGGTGATGCCTGACATCGAGGCCGGCGAGCCCGAACTGCTGCGCAGCGCCTTCATTCACGGCGTCAAGCGGATGCCCTGTCGGTTCTACGCGCGCGCGTAGGCTTATCGCGCGCGTAGGCTCATCGCGCGCGTAGGCTCATCGCGCGCGTAGGCTCATCGCGCGC
>JAXDGI010000176.1:0-2983 GCA_034665145.1 Solirubrobacteraceae bacterium | reverse complement strand
GCGCCTGCAGGCCGCACGTCACGCGATTGAGCCGTGGGCTCACTTCGCCCCCCTGGCGCGGGCCGATGCGGTGCTCATCTGCGTCCCCACGCCCCTGACCCCCAACCGCGAACCCGACCTCCGGCCGCTGCTCGCCGCCGGCCGGGCGCTCGGCCAGGTCGTGCAGCGTGGTCAGCTCGTCGTCCTTGAATCCACGACGTATCCCGGCACGACCCGGGAGCAACTGGTGCCGCTGCTGGAGCACCGGGGCCTGCGCGTGGGTGAGGGTTTGAACGTGGCCTTCTCGCCGGAGCGGGTTGATCCCGGCCGGACCGATTACACGCTGCAGACCACGCCGAAAATCGTGGGCGGTATCACTCCGGAGTGCACCGAGCGCGCCGCCGAGCTGTATTCGCGGGTGTGCGACCGCATCATCCGGGTGTCAAGTCCGGAGGCCGCGGAGATGGCCAAGCTCCTCGAGAACATCTTCCGCTCGGTCAACATCGCGCTCGTCAACGAGATGTCCATCCTGTCCGATCGCATGGGCATCGATATCTGGGAGGTCGTGGACGCCGCGGCCACCAAACCGTACGGATTCATGCGCTTCGATCCCGGGCCCGGAATGGGCGGCCATTGCCTGCCCGTCGACCCGTTCTACCTCACCTGGCGCGCGCGAGAGTTTCACATGGCCACCGAGTTCATCGAGCTGGCCGGCAAGATCAACCAGCAGATGCCCTACCACTGCGTCGATCGCGTCGAGCGGGCGCTCAACGACGTGGCCAAGCCGGTCAGGAACTCTCGCATCCTGGTGCTCGGGGCCAGCTACAAGGGCGGCGTGGGGGACATCCGCGAGTCGCCGGCGCTCCGCATCATGGAGGTGCTGCGCGAGCGGGGCGCGATGATCAGCTATCACGATCCCTACGTGCCCAGCCTGCAGGGCCTGGCCTTGCGCAGCGCCGATCTCGAGCCAGCGGTGAGCGAGGCCGATGCGGTGGTGCTCGTGACCGCCCACCCCGGCATCGACTATGGCTGGGTGGCCGACCAGACATCGGTGTTCGTAGACCTGCGAGGGGTCACGCGTAACGTGGCCCCACCGACGGCCGCTGGCGCTGCGCCCGATGGCGCTGTCGCCGGTGGCGCTGCGCCCGGTGCCGCGTCGCCTCAACTCGAGCCTGAGGCGCATACCGAGCTCGCCTCGCTGGTTGGCTCCTGACGCTCGCGGGCCCGGAACGAGCCCTGACCCTCGCGCCTGACCTCGAGCCCGAACCCGGGACCGAGGCTCAGGCCGAGTTCCGCCCAAGGGGGGCCGGGCCGGGGCTGTGTGCCCGCGCCAGGCGCGGGCGCTGCCCTAGCCGGGGGCGCCTAGAGGGCGGAAGCGCAAGGCCGGCGGGCTTGCCCGCCGGCCTTCGCACACCAACCGCCTGTGCCGAGCCGCTACTCGACGGTGACGGTCTTGGCGAGGTTGCGCGGCTGATCGACGTTCAACCCGCGGGCGCGGGCGACGTAATAGGCGAACAGCTGCAACGGGATGACCGCCAGCACGATCTGCAACAGCGGGTCGGCCCGCGGGACGTAGACGATGTCCTCGGCGTGCTCGGCGAGTTCCTTGCAGCCCTCGCTGGCCACGGCGAACACCCTGGCCCCCCGGGCTCGCACCTCGGACAGATTGGACAGGAGCTTGGGCAGAACACGGTCCTCAATGGCCACGCACACGACCGGGGTCTCGCGGCACAGCAAGGCGATGGGCCCGTGCTTCATCTCGCCCGCCGCATAGGCATCGGTCGGTATATAGGAGATCTCCTTGAGCTTGAGAGCGCCCTCCAGGGCGGCGGGCACTCCAGCCAGGCGGCCCATATACAAAAAGAACGGGCTGGCGGACAGCCGCTCGGCGAGATCACGCACATACGGCTCGACCATCGCTATCGCCTCGTCGATCTGCTCCGGAAGCTGCGCCAACCCGGCGCGCAGTGCGGCAATAGCCTCCGCGTCCGACCCGCTCTGCACGCTGGCCAGGCGCAGGGCGAAGGCGTAGAGGAGAACCACCTGGGCCACGAACGTCTTCGTCGCCGCCACCCCCATCTCCAGTCCCGCCCGCGTGAACAGGACCGCGTCCGCGTCGCGCGTCGCCTGACTGCCCGCCGCATTGGTCACCGCCACAACGTGGGCTCCCCGGGAGCGCGCGAGGCGCATCGCGGCGAGCGTATCCGCCGTCTCACCTGACTGCGTGATGCCCAGCACGAGGGTGCGCTCATCAACGATCGGATCTCGGTAGCGGAATTCCGACGCGACCTCCACTTCGACGGGCACCCTCGCCCAGCGCTCGATGGCCAGCTTGCCGGCCAGCCCCGCGTGGTAGGAGGTGCCGCAGCCCACAACGATGATCCGGCTGACATCACGCAGACGTTCGTCGGTCAACGAAGCGGCCGGTTGCGCGTTCCAGCGCGACAGGGTCTCAGCGACGGCGGTGCGCTGTTCGTGGATCTCCTTGAGCATGAAGGTCTCAAAGCCGTCCTTCTCACACCGGTCCTCGTCCCAATCGACGGTGGTTGCCTGGGGACGCCTTGGGTTCCCCGAGGCATCAAAGACTGTGACCTCGTCGGGACGCAGGACGACGATCTCCCCATCGTGGAGCACCACCGCCTCGCGAGTGTGGGGCAAAAAAGCCGCGATGGAGGAGGCGATGAACTGCTCACCGTCGCCCAACCCAACGACGAGCGGGCATTCCCGGCGGGCCCCGACCAGCGTGCCGGGCTCATCCTCCGAGATCGCCACCAGCGCATAGTGGCCGACGAGATGGCGCAGAGCGCGCTGGACCGCGGCGGTCAGATCACCGTCGTCATGCACCGCGATGAGATGGGCGACGACCTCGGCGTCGGTTTCAGAGTCGCACTCGATGCCCTGCGCGGCGAGAACTTCGCGCAGCTCGAGATAGTTCTCGATGATGCCGTTGAGGACGACGCGAATGCGGCCATCGGTGTCAGCGTGCGGATGCGCGTTGCGCTCG
>JAXDGI010000175.1:0-20145 GCA_034665145.1 Solirubrobacteraceae bacterium | reverse complement strand
CCAGGGCGGGAGCCAGGTTCTGGACCAGCCACTGCTCCTCGTTCGGTTCCGGGAAGTACATGGCCGGGAACGCGGAGGCCGCCCGCGGCTCGTTCTCCGGGGCGATCGCGTTGATGGGCACACCGTGGGCTGCGTAGGACTGCAGGACCTTGACGAAGTATGTGGCCAAGGGTGCGTAGCTGGAGGCCAGCAGCGTGCCCCGGTGACCGAGATCGTCCAGCCGGTCATTGGCCTTCATCCACGCCGGAGGACTCCAGGGCACCGCGAACGTCTCAGTATGCGGAGCCAGGGCAAGCATCTCGCGCAGCAGCGGGAAGATGTAGCTCTCGTCATGGCCGGTCGAGAAGTGGCTGAGGGTCGGATCGGTCTCCCCGGCGCGCAGGTCGTCGTAGGTGTAGGGCGACCCGGCGACCGAGAAGTCCGAGCCGCCCATCGGGATCAGCGCGAAGCCGAGATGAATCCCGTCCTTGGTGAACAGGTTGTCCATCAACGAAGCCCGCGTCCCGGGACTGAGCTGGTTCTGGATCAGCCAGGCCGAGGTGTCGGTCATGGCCGCGCCGATCCCCTTGACGCGCTGGTAGCGGACGGCGTCGTTGACGGTGATCACGGGTATGTGTCGCGGTCGCGCGGCGCTGAACTGGGCGTCGCTCTGCGGCGTCATGCGTTCCGACAGGCCAGCCGTGGTCTCGACCACCTCCGTGTAGGTCCCGCCTCCGACGCTCAGGCGCCAGCGTCCGACCGGGCCCACCCACGCGTTCTGATGCCAGGCCTCGTAGAGCCGCCCGCCCGGGCCGAGCCAGAGCACGAACTGCTCGCCGGTGGCCGCTACGGCCGCGCTCGGTGCCGACGCGGCACTCCAGCCCCGGTCGGCCGGGGCGTGCCAGCGCCCGTCGAAGTAGGCCTCGAATAGGTGCTTGCTGGCCCGCCAGAACACGTACTGATGCTCGTTGGCGGAATTCACGGCCACGGCGGGGGCCGACTGCGCCCGGCCTGCCGCCCCCCAGTGGTTGGACTTCGTGAGATCGACCGGCCGGCTCCATGAGCTCGTGTGCCGAGACTCGAACAGATCGCCGCCTGGTCCGGTCCAGAACACGTACTGGTGACCGCTGGTGGTCGCGGCCGCCGTCGGTGCGGAGCTGGAGGCCCAGCCCCGGTTGGCCGGTCCATGCCAGCGGCCGTTGTTCCACGCCTCGTGAATGCGGCCGTCGGGTCCCCGCCAGAACAGGTAGCGGCGATCGCGGCTGGCATTGACGGCCAGCGCCGGGACCGAGCTGGTGGTGCCCCGCGCCCCCCAACGTCCCGCGGCGGTCACGTCAACGGGCCGGCCCCAGCGCCGGGTGAACGTCGCCTCAAGGATGTGCCCCTGGGGGCCGGCGAAGGCCACGAACTGCTGCCCGGCGGCGTTGACAGCGGCGCTCGGCGCCGAGGTCGCGCTCCAGCCTCGGCTGACGGGCCCGTGCCAGCTTCCGTTGTTCCAGGCCTCCTCGATCCGGCCTCCGGTCGTCCGCCAGAACGCGTATTGGTAGCCGTTGCGGGGGTTGACCGCGATCGCGGCGCCCGCCGGTGGGGGCGGGGCCGGCGGGGTCGTGCGCTTCGACTTGACCGCTTTGGCTGCCGCCTGGGCCGAGACCGGGGCGCGGTTGGCAGCCGCGAGAGCGCTGCCTGGCAGGCCCAGGAGGACTGAGGTCAGGGCGAAGAAGAGCGTGAGCCGGCAGAAGTGGTTCATGCGAGATGGGGCCTGGAGCCTCCGCTCGGCCCCGGAGGAGACAATGCTGGGAGTCAGAACACGCGCCGACCGGAGTCGATGCGCCGATGTTCCCGCTGACCAGAGCCGCGGATGGTACCGACCGCCCACCCGGGCGGTGCCAGGTCATGCGGTCAGCTTTATCCCGATCAGATGGGCCGGGGGCCGGCGATGAATGACCGGTTAAAGTCCCGCGCCGGCCGTTCACTGGCCGGTGAGGGAGGGGTAGATATCAGCAACCGCGAAAACAACTTGGAGCCGACCCCCTCATGATCTGTCCTCACTGCAACGAGACCATCGCCGAACAGGATCGCTATTTGATGTCGCGAGATCCGGACGCTGCCTGGCCCGCCTGGGGCAAGTACGGCGTGTACCTGATCCTGTTCGCGGTCCTCGTCGGAGTCATCCACCTGGCCTCAACGCACCTCTAGCCGGAGCCGGGCGTGGCGCCGGGGGCGCCACGCGCGGTTGCCGTCGGGCGTCTAACCACGCCCGGTTGCCGTCGGGCGCCTCACCACGCCCGGTTGCCCCCGGGTTTCTCACGGGCCGGTGCGTCAAGGGGCGAATCGAGCCAGCTCCAGCCGCCCCAGCGTCCGGCGGTGCACCTCGTCGGGTCCATCGGCGAGCCGCAGGGTGCGCTGCCAGGCGTACATCCGCGCCAGCGGAAAGTCCGGCCCGACCCCCCCGCCACCGTGGACCTGGATGGCGCGGTCGACGACGCGGGCGGCCATGCTGGGGACGGCGATCTTGATCGCCGCGATCGCGCCCCGCGCGACCTTGTTGTCAAAGCGGTCAAGCAGCCACGCGGCACGCAGGGTGAGGAGGCGTGCCTGGTCAATCTCGATACGTGAGTCCGCGACCCACTCCCGGATGACGCCCTGCTCGGCCAGGGTGCGGCCGAACGCGGTACGTTCGTGGGCCCGGCGGCACATGAGCTCCAGCGCGCGCTCGGCCGCGCCGATTGATCGCATGCAGTGGTGCATGCGTCCCGGACCGAGCCGGGCCTGTGCGATCGCGAACCCGCCGCCCTCCTCGCCGAGGACATTCGCGCGTGGGACGCGGACATCGTTGAAGTGAACCTCGCAGTGACCCTCCTGATCGTTGAAGCCGAACACGAGCAGGTCCCGAACGACCTCCACGCCGGGGCGTCCATCGGCACGAGCACCATGCTCTGCTGGCGGTGGGGCGGACCGTCCAGATTGGTCTTGCCCATGACGATCGACACCCGGCAACGCTCGCTGCCCGCACCGGAGATCCACCACTTGCGTCCGTTGATGATGTAGTCATCGCCATCGGTTTCGATGCGCGTCTCCACGTTGGTCGCGTCCGAGCTGGCCACCGCCGGCTCGGTCATGGCAAAGCAGGACCGGATCTCACCCTCGAGCAGGGGATGCAGCCACTCCTCCTTCTGCTCCGGCGTTCCGAACATGGTCAGGATCTCCATGTTTCCGGTGTCCGGGGCTGAGCAGTTGAGCGCCTCCGGCGCGATCATGCTGCGGCCGGTGACCTCGGCCAGTGGTGCGTAGTCGAGATTGCTGAGGCCGCCACCCCACACCGTCTCGTGGGGCAGGAAGAGATTCCACAGGCCGCGCTGCCGGGCCTGCGCCTTGAGCTCCTCCATCACCTCGGGGTGGTGGTGCGGATCTCCCGCGTGGGCGATCTGCTGCTCGTAGACGGACTCGGCCGGATAGACCCGCTCTTCCATGAACGACAGCAGCTCCTGACGGAGTTCCTCGGCCCTCGGGCTGAGCTCGAAATCCACGCCTCACCTCGCTTTAGATCGTACGTCGGGCTGGAGTCTGGCAGTGATGGCAGCGCGACCGGGGCCGGCTGAGCCGCCGCACTCCCGCGGGACCGGCCGCGCTCCTGCGGGACCCGCGCCGCGCTCGCGGGACCTGCCGCTGTGATCCGTTCACCGGCGGGAGGCGTAGAACCACCAAACGTCCCAGAACCCTCTGATCGGAATGACCCCCACATGACGACCGGCGCAATCGCCTCCGCCGCCCTTCGCCCGGCGAGCCATGACGCCCGCATGAGTGCCGTGGATCACCTGGAGGAGCTCCGGGCCCGGCTGATCGTCTCGGTTCTCGCGGTGGCCGTCGCCTTCGGCTTCTGCTTCTGGCAGAACCATGCCCTCCTCGGGCTCGTCAACGCGCCGCTCGCGCATAACACCCAGCAGCAGGTCCGCTCCGGCCACGGTCCGCTCGGCGCCACCTATTCCGTCCAGCGCAGCGCGCGGGACGTGGCCGCGCAGGTCGGGACGGTGGCCGGGGTCCTGCGGGCCCAAACGCGTGATCCCGCCGCCGCTGCCACCCTCAACGGCGTCCAGCGCAGGCTGGCCAAGGACGTCAAGGCCCTGTCGACGGCACCCCACGGCGATCGCCCGGTGACGCTCGGGATCGGCGAGCCATTCACGACCACGCTGACCGTGACGCTGATGTTCGCGCTGATCCTGTCGCTGCCGGTGCTCCTGCTGCAGGCCTACGGGTTTCTCATGCCGGCCTTCTCGCCCGCGCAGCGCCGGCACATGCTGCCCATCACCGCCGCGATCCCCCTGTTGTTCGTCGCCGGGGTCGCCTTTGGCTACGAGGTCGTCCTGCCCGCGTCGTTGCATTTCTTTCAGAACTTCAACAGCGACCAGTTCAACGTCCTCGTCCAGGCCAACCAGTACTACAAGTTCGCGGCCACGGTCCTGCTGGCCATGGGCCTGCTCTTCCAGATCCCGGTGGGGATCCTGGCCGCCACACGCGCTGGGCTCATCACGCCGACGCAGCTGCGTGACAATCGTCGCTACGCCGTCCTCGCCTGTGTGGTGATCGCCGCGATCCTCCCCGGCGATGTCATCACGATGCTGCTGGAGACCATCCCCCTCTACCTGCTGTTCGAAGCCAGCGTGCTGATCGCGGCGCTCGCTGACCGACGGTCCCGGCACCGGGCCGCCGCCGGCCCGACCGACGGCGGCGCCGGGGATTCGTAGGTCGTCGCGCGCCGTCCTTAGCGGGTGGCGTGGGCCAGGAGCGGTCTGTACCGCCAGGGTGGGCCGGGGGCTGTCACGGTGATGTCGGTAAACCCGAATTCGGACAGGATGGTGCGCAGCGATCGGCGGGTGTAGAGGTGCAGGTGATCTCCCAGTGGTGGGGAGTGGGGCTCGATACCGTCGATGAGCAGGCGCAGCCGTCCGTGATCGGGGGTGGTCAGTGCCACGCGTCCGCCGGGGGTCAGGACCCGCCGTAGCTCGGAGAGAAAGCGTGCGGTGTCGGCGGTGTGCTCGATGACCTCGCTGGCCCAGACCAGGTCAAAGCTTGCGTCAGCAAACGGCAGCGGTCCGTCAAACGCCACCCGATGAAAGGCAAGGTCGGGGTGGCGGGCTCGCGCGCGGGTCAGGGCCGCCTGGGCCGCGTCTACCCCGACTACGGTGGCTGCCCCGGCCGCGGTCAGCTCCCCGGTAAAGACCCCATCGCCGCAGCCCAGGTCAAGCGCCCGGTCAGCGGGCCTGACCGCCGCCCGCAGCCACGCCCGCCGCCGTTGGAAGTCCGGGGGGGTGAGTCGGTCGGGGAGGCGCGCCCACAGCTCCTCGTAATAGTCACGCACAAGCCGCCACGCTACGCGACCACCCACCACCGCCCCAGCACCCCACCCCTCGTGTCGCGATGGGGGGCCTTTCCGCCGAGAGAAGCCAGCCCGACCAGCCGCCGGCCTTTACCCGGGGAAGGACGCCGTCGCCCCGTGGCCCGGATCGTCCCCGAGCAGCCCGGTTGCGCCCCGTCGCCACCAGCCCCGGCGCGGGCTCGCCGCGGATATCCGGACCTGACCGGCCCGCATCCGGACCAGTGCGATGACGCCGGCCGTGGGATGAAACGGATCGGCGATGGCCTCCAGGGTGTCGAGCGACACCGCGGCCCACAGCTCACCGGCGACCTCGGCCACGAGGAGCCGACCGCCCGGCAGCGGCGCCTCGTCCAGGGCCGCCAGCCGGCCCAGGGCGGGCGCGTCGCTCGGCACCGCGGTTCGGATGAGCAGCTCGGGCGGTTCGGACCTCATCGCCGCCCCTCGCGCTCGCCGCGAGTCGCCGCCGGCTTGCTGATGCCCAGCTCAAGGGCGCCACCGCCGACACCATCACCGATCCGACTCGGGGTGGCGACGGATGGGAGGGCGCTGCTCACGGCCACCGCGACAGGCAGGTGATGGATCCGCAGGCGGTCCCGGGTGCCAACCGCGGCCTCGAGCCGCAGGCGCCGATTCCCGTCGGCCCACAACCAGAACCGCTCGGTGTCTCCGGCCGCGATCGCGCCCACCGTCTGATCAGAGATTCGCATCTGGGGTCGCCGAGGTCCCCGGCGACGATCGTGGGCCGGGCTGGGCAACCAGTTCGGCCGCTGCAGGCCCCGCAGCCTCAGCCCGACGAGGGCGATGGCCGGCGAGGGATTGGCGATGACCACCTCGACCCACGCGCCACGGGCACCGGGGGACAGCGGACGCGACTGAGCCTTCACGGTTGGGTCGGAGACACGGTCACCGTTGTCAAAGCCGCGACGGATGAGCTCGGCCACCAGACCAACGGCCAGAGCGCAGGCGCCAAGCAGGATCGACACGGTCATACGGGTCAGTGTCGGCTCCGCGACGATGAAGCACAAGCAAATCCTGCTCGACAGTTGTTTAGCCAGGCTGTACGGTTTCCGGATGCTCAACGTCCACCGCCTCACCGTTCTGCACGCCGTCGTCAACGAGGGCTCGGTCACGCGGGCAGCGTCCGTGCTCAGCTACACCCCCTCGGCGATCAGCCAGCACATCGCGGCCCTCGAACGCGAGACAGGGGTGCGGCTTCTCGAGCGGTTTGGGCGGAGCGTCCGGCCCACGCCGGCGGGAGCGATGCTGGCCCGCCACGCGGGGGAGATCCTCGACCGTGTCGCCGATGCCGAGGCTGAGCTGGCGGCGATGAGCGACGGCCGCACGGGGCGGCTGCGGCTGGCCAGCTTCGCCAGTGCCAGCACCGGCCTCGTCCCCCCGGCCGTCGCTCGCTTCCGTGCCGATCATCCCGAGGTCGACATGCAGCTGATGCTGGCCGAGCTCCCCGACGCCCTGGCCGCACTCAAGGCCGACCGGGCCGACATCGCAGTCGTCATCCTCGACCTCGCTGCCTCGGACGCCGAGCCGCAGCCCATCCCAGCCGAGAGCTGGCTTGAGTGGCATCCGCTGCTCGTCGATCCCTATTTCGTCGCCCTGCCCGCCGGCCATCCGCTGACCGAGCGTGATCAGGTCGACCTCGTCGATCTGGCCGATGAGCGCCTGGTCTCCGGAGACCGCAACCGGACTTGCCCGTGCGGAGAGGCGTTCGCGGAGATCTGCAGCGCGGCCGGATTCCGGCCTCGATTCGCCATCGAGGTCGATGACTATCCGACCGTGCAGAGTCTGGTCGCCGCCGGCATCGGCGCCGCAGCCGTGCCGCTCCTGGGCCTGGCCCCCGCCGTCCAGGACGGCGTCAGTGTCCGTCCGCTCGTCAATCCGGGGCTGGCCCGGCGAATCTATGCCGTGTCGCGGCGCGGCCGGCTGGCCGATCCACTGGTCATCGGGATGCTGGCCAGCCTGCAGGCCGCGTCCGCCGCGCTCGGGTCATCCGACGTGGTGCGGGCCGTCGCGCCGGCGGCCTACGAGGCGGCGGCCTGAACCGCTGACCCTGTCTGGCCGGCCGGGAGGGTGTCAGCGACCGTGAATGGTCACGGGACCCTTAGCTGATCAGTGCCACGATGCCGCGGGCCTGAGCGGCCTCCAGACATCTCTGCCGCGAGGCGGCCCCCTGTTCGCGGACGACCAGCTCTCCACGCGGGCCGACCACCGACCAGCCATCCTCGCACGGCCGCAGCCGAAATCGGTGCGCCGCGATGTCGGCGGCAACCCGGCCGGTCGTGCGCATCCAGACCGGAAGACTCGACGGCGTGATGGCGGACATGCAACGAGCATGGCTGCCCGGGATAAGGAACACGTCAGCTCAGGATCATGAGAAGCTAAGTTGACGAGTTCCTGACAAGCCGGCGTCCGAGGGGTGATAGCGGTGGCTCAACTAGCGGGCAGGCGAATGACGGTCGAGATCGAGGGAGACTTCGTGGTCTTTCTCATCGGTGCCCGCCTCAACAGCAAATTGCAGTTCGCGCGCAGTCTGGTCGACCTGGGTGGTCGCCGCGGGATGAAGCACATGCTCGACCATCTGGTTACTCACCCGGAGAAGGGACTTCTGGCTTACGAGATGGGCATCCCCACGATCGTGCAGTACTGGAGATCGTTTGCGCACCTGGAGGCGTTCGCCAAGGGCACGAATGATCCTCACGTGGACGTCTGGCGCGAATACTGGCGCCGGGCGGGACGGACCGGCCGCACCGGTATCTGGCACGAAACGTACCTCGTCAAGGCCGGGCAGTACGAGGCGGTCTACGGGAACATGCCTCCACACGGGTTGGGCAAGGCGGGACGGCTCCTTCCGGTGTCTGAGTCGTCGAGTGCTCGCGCTCGCCTCGGTGCGGTGACCGTTTAAGACCCCGGGCCCGGTAGCCTCACGCAATGCTGATCTCGACAATGAACGACCTGCCGGGCTATGAGGTCCGGGAGGTCATGGGTGAGGTCTACGGCCTGACCGTGCGCTCCCGCAACATTGGCTCGCAGATCGGCGCGAGCCTGAAATCTCTCGTCGGCGGTGAGCTGAAGGGCATGACCAAGGTGCTGGCCAGCAGTCGTGATGAAGTCACTCAGCGGTTGATCGAGAGTGCGGAGTCCAAGGGCGCGAACGCGGTGCTCGCCTTCCGTTTTGACACCTCCGAGATTGGTGGGACCTGGACGGAGATTTGCGCGTACGGGACGGCTGTCGTCGTTCGCAAATTGCGCTGAGGCGGGGTCGCGGTAGCGCCGGCACAACTTTTTCCTCGCCAGGTAGCCAGCCGCGGATAATTGTCGACGTTGGCTGCGGTACGACATCGCTGGCTTCGCTCCCCGAGCTCCGCTCGCGTGGCGCTGGCGCTGGTCGTCGTCCTGTCCAGCGTCGCGGGCTTCGTCATGGCCCCATCCGTCGGCCGGGAGCGCACAGACGCGGTGCCCCCACATGCCGGCGTCCGGACGCCGGAAGTGCGTGGGCTGCTCTTTGCGAACGCACGGGACCCGACGTCACATTTCGCCGGGACGGCCCTGAAGGCGAGCCTGGCGTGGCCGTGGGTCGCGTGGCCGCCGGCCGCCGTGTTGCTGGTCTACCTTCTGGGCCGAGGAATGCTACGGCGGCGCCGCGCCGAGCGTCACGTGGACGACATCTTCGACCTGTCCCCCGACCTGCTGTGCATTGCCAGTCTCGACGGGCACTTCCAGCGGGTCAACCCCGCGTTCGAGCGCACGCTGGGCTACGACTCCGCCGCGCTGCTGTCACGCCCGCTCCTGGAACTCGTCCACCGCGACGACCGCGCGCGGACGGCAGAGGTGATGGCCGGGCTGCCCGAGACGCGGCACCTGTCGGACTTCGAGATCCGCTGCGTTCGGGCCGACGGTGCTGTGCGCTGGTTGCAGTGGAACGCACGGCCAATGCCCGAGCCGGGCCTGATGTACGCCGCGGCACGCGACGTCACCGAGAACCGGATGCTCTCCCAGGAACAGGCCGCGCTGCGTCGGGTCGCCACCCTGGTGGCCCAGGGCCACGATGCCTTTGATCTGTTCGAGGCCGTCGCGGGCGAAGTTGGTCGGCTCCTCAGCGCCGATGCCACGCGGCTGCTGCGCTACCGAGAGGACGGAACCACCGTCGTGGTTGGGAGCTACGGCGCGGCCGACGCCGAGCTCGGCGCCGACTCCTACAATCCCGGCGGCCTCTGGCGGCGGATCGCGGAGCGGGGGGTCGGAGCCGCGGCCGCGGCCGCCGCGCCGATCGTCGTCTCCGGGCGCCCGTGGGGCGCCATCGTCGCCGCGTGGAGGCAGCCGGAGATGGCCGGCGGCGACACCGAGATCCGCATCGGCCGGTTCACGGAGCTGGTGGCGACCGCCGTCGCGAATGCCGAGAACGGCGCCGAGCTGGCCGCATCGCGCCGGCGGATCGTGGCCACGGCCGATGAGACACGCCGGCAGATCGAACGTGACCTGCACGATGGCGCGCAGCAGCGCTTGGTGAGCACGATGCTGCTGCTCAAGCGGGTGCGAGAGGAGCTCAGCGACGCCGACGGGCTGGTGGCCGAGCTGGTGGACGAGGCGCTGGCCAACGCCGAGCATGGGTTCGACGAGGTGCGCGAGCTCGCTCGCGGGATCCATCCGAGAATCCTCTCATCCGGTGGTCTCGGTCCCGCGCTCAAGACGCTCGCTCGCCGCTCCCCGATCCCGGTGAGCATCGACATGCAGACCGACGCCCGCTGGCCCGAGAACGTCGAGGTGACCGCGTACTACGTCGCGTCCGAAGCGCTGACGAACACGGCCAAGCATGCACACGCCTCCGAGGTGCACATCACCGTGGGCGGAAATAACCGGGTGATCATGATCACCATGCGCGATAACGGTGTCGGCGGGGCCGATGCCTCCCGGGGGTCGGGCCTGACCGGTCTCCATGACCGCGTCCAGGCGCTCGGCGGCGCGCTTGAGGTGCATAGTGAACGCGGCAGCGGCACGGAGCTGACTGCGCGGATTCCCGCCGGGTCTCCGGCGCCGGCCTAGCCCCGGCAGTCGCCCCACGCGGGGCCAAGGCATCCCGTCGGGTCTAGAAGATCGCGATCGGGTTCCAGGGCGAGCCGGTTCCGCCCGGCAACCGCAGCGGGAGGCCGACGACCATGAACTCGTAGCGTCCCTCGGCCTGGCAGGCGGCGGCGAGGTCTTCGAACTGCAGGCTGTCGGAGACCAGCATCCCCATCGCCACCACCTGTAGGGGATGGATCGGATAGGTGATGCCGTCGACCACGCTTGGCACCGTCTCGCCGTCGCCGTCCGGCAGGAACGCCGCGAGCGAGAGCTCGTGCATCCAGGGGACGGCGTCGACGTGGATGCCCGCCTTGCCCTCGCCCGCCGGGGGCGGACCGTTGTCCCACGGCCCGAGCGCGGTCCGGCGCGCGTGATGGCCGGTGCGCAGGACCAGGATGTCACCTTCACCGAGCGCCACGCCCTCTGCCCGCACGCACTCTTCCAGCTCCGCCCGCGTGATCGCCTCCCCCGGCTCGAGCCACTCGACGCCGCGCAGCCGCGGGACGTCGAGCAGCACCGCGCGGCCCACCACGCCGGTGCTGTACGCGGTGATATCCTGCTCAGTCGCGCCCGTCGACGGGACGACCTCGGTCGCCGACCGGCCGTTGTAGGTCAACCCGTCGTACGAGATATGGCACAGCGCGTCGACGTGCGTGTGGCAGTCGCCGTGGCACGACATGCCGAGGAAGTCCATGGCGAAGCCGACCTTGCTCGTGTCGACCGGGGCGTCGTGCGACTGGACGACGAAGTGGATCGCCTGCTGAGGGTTGTCCGGGCCGGCGACCTTATTGATCGGGATCGCCAGCGAGACGCGCCGGCCCGAGCGGACCAGCCCCGCGGCTGCGCGCACCTTCTCCGGCGTGATGAAGTTCATCGTGCCGAGTTCGTCGTCGGCCCCCCAGCGCCCCCAGTTCTTCACGGACTCGAAGATCGCCTCGAACTCAGCGATGCCCAACCGCGCCAATCCGCACCTCTTACTGTCGTGCCGAGTGACGTTAGGCTCGTGACCTTGCGACGTCAAGGAGCGCTCTCGGCCGGGCGGTGCACCTCTGTCTCTTCCATGGCCAGCTGCGCCTGGGCCAGCCACTCGCGGTTGCCGCGGGCGTTCTGCCATACGAGCAGGACGGCGCCGGCGACGAGCCATCCGGCGAGGATGAGCGGCGCGTACTTGACCGGCGCTGCGGGCAACGGGACCACGGACTTGTAGCCCACGTAGCCCACCGCGACGCTCGCGACCACCGGCAGCACGACGTGCAGCAGCGGGTTGAACTGCGCGCGCCCGACGGTCAGGTAGTACCGGATCACCCCGAGGTTGGCCAGGATGTACATGAGGATCAGGCCAAGGGTGATGGTCAGCGCCCAGGTAAAGAAGACGTCCTGGACGGTGAAGATGATCATCAGCAGGAAGGCCAGCGCGCACACGCCCGCCTCGACGGCGATCGCCTTGTCCGGCGTCCTGCGCGCGAGCGAGACCTCGGCCAGCGCCTTCGGGAGCACGCCGGTGCGGCCCATCCCGTACCACGTCCGCGTGCCGCCGTTGAAGCAGGCGATGGAGACGGCGATGACCGAGTTCAGCAGCGCGAACAGCAGGATCACCCACGCGTCGCCCCACACCCGCCTCGCCAGCGTGAACACAGGGAACGCGCTCGCCTTAGGGATCGCGCCCACGTGGTCGACGCCGATGCCGACCAGGTAGCCCCAGGTCACGAACACGAAGTACACGGCGAGAATGAGCACTGAGCCGATCATCCCCAGCACGATGTAGCGCCGCGGGTTCTTGCTCTCCTCGGCCAACGGGGCGGTCGCCTCCCAACCGCTGAAGGCGAAGATGGTGAACACGACCGCCAGGAACAGGTTCGGCGCATCGCTGAAGTGGGCGGGGTTGAGCGGCTCTGCGCTGAAGCCGCCCGGCCCGGGATCGGCGAATCCCCAGAGCGCGAGGACGACCATGATCACGATCTCCAGCGCACCCGTGATCAGCAGCATCCGCTCTGAGATCGCGATGCCGCGGTAGCTCAGGAAGGTCACGAACCCGACGATCGCCAGCACCCAGAGCCACCACGGAATCGTCACGCTGTACTGGGCCTTGATCTCCGGCTCGAGCACGGTCTTGGCCAAAAAGCCCGATGCCAGCGCGGCCACCGGCGGCAGCCAGATGGAGAAGACCCAGCCGGCGAAAAAGCCGGCCTGCGGGCTCAGCGCCCGGGCGATCCACGTGTACCAGCCGGCCGCGGACGGCAGCTCCTTGGCTAACTGCGATGCCGTGATTGCCATCAGAAGCAACACCAGGCCGGCCAGCAGGTACGCCCACGGCGTGACGATGCCGGCCAGCGACACCGTGAACACGAACGACGCCAGGATGGCGAACGACGGGGCGATCGTCGCCACGCCCTGCATCACGATACCCGGGAGTCCGACCGCACCCGCCTGGAGATCGGTCCTGAACCCGCCGGTGGGCGGCCCCCCCGCGACGTGGCTGTCGGCTGGATTGACTGCCGTCACGGCGGGCCGGGCCCCCGTGGCGTGACCGGCCAGATATCGGTCACGACGCCGTCCTCGATCACGTGGAAGACATCGTGGAGATTGACCGTGGTCGGGCCGTAGCCGCCCATCACCTCGGCCACGTCGCCTAGATCGAGCGAGGGCGGGCCGGCGAAGTCAATGAGGCAGTGCTCCTCCGCGTAATAGCGCACCCGGCCGTCGGGGTGGGTGACCAGCGGCGGCGTGACGAAGTCGATGCCGACCGTCTTGCGGCCGCAGTCGAGCACCACGGTGTGGCCCTGGCGCGAGATGACCGTGCTGGCGACGGTCATCGCCACCTCGAACCCGCCGGGCACCAGCGCGCGGTGCATTGTGTCCATGAGCACGTAGGAGCCGGCTTGGACCTCGTGGATCCGCGGATTGGCCCCGGTGATGTAGTAGGTCCCGGTTCCGCCAGCGGAGATCACCTCGACCGGGTACCCACGCTCGGCCAGGAAATCGAACGCTTCGATCGCCTGCCGGTTAGCCGTCTGCGCGTCGGCGATGCGCTTGTCGGGGTCGGGCTCGAGCATGCAGTGGCCCTCGTAGGCCTGCAGGCCGCGCAGCTTGAGTCCGGGCAGCTCGGCGATCCGCCTGGCCAGCGGCAGCGTCTGATCCCGCGACCGTACCCCGCAGCGCCCCATGCCGACGTCGAGCTCGATAAGCAGCTCGAGTTCCGCGCCGGCCTCGACCGCCGCGCGCGAGAGCTGCTCGACGTTGCGGACGTCGTCGACGGTGAGGGTGAGCCGGTGCGAGCGCGCGAGCTCGGCCGCCGCGTGGACCTTGTCGGGCTGCACGACCTGGCCGGTGATCAGCAGGTCGGTGATCCCCGCCTCGGCCGTCACGATCGCCTCCCAGACGGTCGCGCAGGCGACGCCGATCGCCCCCGCCTCGATCTGCAGGCGCGCGAGCTGCGGTGACTTGTGCGCCTTGAAGTGCGGGCGCAGATCCGCCGGTAGCTCGCGGAACTTCGCGGCCATCGTGGCGATGTTGCGCTTCGCCTTGTCGAGGTCGAGCAGCAGCGCGGGCGTGGCCACGTCGCTCCGCGCGCGGCCGATCTGGTCGCCGTAACGCGCCTGCAGCGCCGCGGTCTCGGTTCTCACGTCCGCCCCTCTCCGTGTTCGGTGTCCTCGGCGGCCTGGCCGAGGTCGCCGCGGATCCCCAGCGTCTGGCCGCCGTCGATCACGATCGTCTGGCCGGTCACGTAGGCGGCCTCGTCCGAGGCCAGGAACAGGGCGCAGTTTGCCACGTCCACCGGTTGCGCGAAGCGCCCGAGCGGAATCGTCTTGAGGTAACCCGCCGCGCGGTGCGCATTGTGGACCACGAGCTCTGCAAGCGGCGTGTCGACGACGCCCGGCGCGACACCGTTGATGCGAATGCCGTGGCGGCCAAGATCGATCGCCGCCGAGCGGATCAGCGTCCACACCGCCGCCTTGGTGACGTTGTAGGCGGCGTGCGTCTCCTCGACGAACCAGGCGTTGATCGATGTGGTGCAGACGATCGCGCCTGGCCGCCCAGCGGCCACCATCGCCCGCGCCGCCTCGACGGTGCAGAACATCACTCCGTCGACGTTGATCCCCATGTGCCGGTGCCAATGCTCGTCGGTCATGTCCAGGAGTGGGAGCGGGTCGGCGATGCCGGTGTGCGCGCACATCACGTTGATCGCGCCGAAGCGCTGGACGCAGGCGGCCACGGCGGCGTGGCAGTCGGCGTGCACGGAGACGTCGCCGGCGAACGGCACGTAGCGCTCCCCCAGCCGCGCGGCCTGGTCCTCGAGCTTTGGCCCGTTGCGGTCAAACGCGAGGACGCCAGCACCCTCGGCGAGGAAGCGCTCGGCCATCCCGAGCCCGATCCCCTGCGCCGCGCCGGAGATGACCACACCCTTGCCCTGGAAGCGTCTCATCCGTTCACGTGCCCGGCGCGCCCCAGAGTGGACGGGCGAGCCCGGCTTCGGCCGATTCGAGCGAGCGCCAGTCGCCCTCCAGCCACTGCGCGCCGAGACGTGGCGGGGCGGCGGCGTCCGCATCCTGCCCTGCTGCCAGGCTGTCTGAACTCGATCACACCGTCCCTTGTGACCTTTCGTGGCGGGCGCCTCAGGAGAAATATCGACCTTGTCAATTTATCCCTCCAGAGACAAGTGAAGAAAATGTTCAAGCGAATTCGACTCACCCCGATCGCCGGCGTGATCGCCGGGTGTTGAGATCACAGAAGCCGCCTGAGGTGTTTGGGACCGGCGGGCGAGGGGTACCGCAGGGTCGCGAGACAGGGCCCGAGAGCTGATCCGGCCCGACGCCACGTGCGCTGGCGCGTAGCCGTCGGGGCTGGCCGAGGGGCTCGCGCCTCGTCAGGCCATCAGGAGAGGGAGGAGCAAGCTATGCATGCATCCGGGTCGCGCGGGAGCCGGTTGCTCGCTGTAGGGGCGGTGGCGCTCGCTGCAGCGGCGGTCGCCGCGCCCAACGTCAGCGCGACGGGGCACCAGAGCATCAAGCCAGCGCGCTGGCACGGCACGGCGCAGCCGGCGGGGACGTTGCCGTATGAGAACCCCACGCTACCGGTCAAGCAGCGGGTCCATGACCTGCTGTCGCGGATGACGCTCGCCGAAAAGATCGGCCAGATGACTCAGGCCGAGCGGGCCAGCGTGGACACCGACACATCGAAGATCACGACGGACAAGCTCGGGAGTCTGCTTTCGGGCGGCGGCTCGGTGCCGACGCCCAACACCCCGACCGCATGGGCGGACATGGTCGACCGCTATCAGCGGGCGGCGCTGGCCACGCGGTTGCATATCCCGTTGATCTACGGGATCGACGTGGTCCATGGCGACGGGAATATGTACGGCGCCACAGTGTTCCCCCACAACATCGGGCTCGGTGCCACGCGTGATCCGGCGCTGGTGCGCGACGTGGAACATGTCGCCGCCCAGGAGACCCGGACGACCGGGCCTCAGTGGGCCTTCGCCCCGTGCATCTGCGTCGCGCGCGACGACCGCTGGGGGCGCACATACGAATCGTTCGGCGAGACTCCGAGCCTGGTGCGCGAGATGGAGACCGCGATCGACGGCTTCCAGGGGGCGCCCGGCCATCTATCGAATCCCGACCGGGTGCTGGCCACGGCCAAACACTTCGCCGGCGATGGCCTGACCACCTACGGGACCGGGTCGAACATGCAAACGACCGGGAATTACCCAATAGACCAAGGCGTCGACCAGGTCAATCACGCCACGTTCAACCGGCTCGCGCTCTCGCCCTACGTGTCTGCGGTACGCACGCACCACGTGGGCAGCGTGATGCCGTCCTACTCGGACGTCGATTGGACCGAGGATGGGCTCGGCAACCGGATCAACATGCACGCCAACCGGGATCTGATCACCGGCTGGCTGAAGGACGCGATGGACTTTAACGGCTTTGTGATCTCGGACTACAACGGCATCGATCACATCCATCCGGAGACGTACACGTTCGCCCAGAAGGTGGCGGCGGGTGTGAACGCCGGCATCGACATGTTCATGCAGCCGCAGAACTTCGAGCAGTTCGAGGCGACGTTGACGGACCTCGTAACGTCGGGCCAGGTATCGATGGCGCGGATCAACGACGCCGTGAGCCGCATCCTGACCAAGAAGTTCGAGCTGGGGCTGTTCGAACATCCGTTCACGGACCGCCGTTACATCAATCAGGTCGGCTCGCCGGCCCACCACGCGCTGGCCCGACGGGCGGCCGCCAAGTCCCAGGTGCTGCTCAAGAACAGCGGCCACACGCTGCCGATCCGAGGCCGCCGTAACGTCTATGTCGCCGGCTCGAACGCCGACAACATCGGCAACCAGGCCGGCGGGTGGACGCTGACGTGGCAGGGCGGCTCCACCAACGTGATCCCCGGCACGACGATCCTCGACGGCATCCGCCAGCTGGCTCGCGGCAACGTCACCTACAGCCAGGACGCCTCGGCGCCGATTCCGCACAATGCGACGGGCATCGTGGTGGTCGGCGAGACCCCGTACGCGGAGGGCTTCGGTGATGTCTTCGGCCCGCAGTGGGCGTATGACCCGGGTGACCGCGGCGTGCCGCGGCCGGTCAAGGACATGCAGATCTCGCCCGCTGACAAGGCGGCGGTCGACAAGGTCTGCGCTGCGGCGAAGCGGTGCGTCATGGTGATTGTGTCCGGGCGCCCGTTGATCCTCGACCCCGCTCAGCGCAACGAGACCAACGCGATCGTGGCGTCGTGGCTGCCGGGTAGTGAGGGCGCCGGCGTGGCGGACACGCTGTTCGGCGCACGCCCGTTCACCGGCAAGCTGCCCGTGTCCTGGCCGCGGACGCTCGCGCAGGAGCCGATCAACGTCGGGGATCCGCACTACGACCCCCTGTATGCGTTCGGCTACGGGCTCACAACACACGTCGGACACTCACACCGGAGCAGGCGCTAAACGTTCGGTGGCGGGTCGCTCCGCGGCCCGCCACCGTCGTCACAAATCAGGGCAGCAGGCCGCTCATGCTCGCTTTGCCGGCAGCGTGCGGGGCAGCCCAAAATGGGAGAACACACTGCTGTCGGCAAACCAGGTGATCTCACTGATGGCGCTGGCGGCGAGCGTGAGCACGAGCAGCCCGTAGGGACGCCCGATGGCGGTGTGGGGAGAGGGGAAGTAGCAGCCGAACGCGGGCTGGCCGTTCGCGCGGGTCGGAACGAGCCGGAGCGGCGCACCGCGGCGGACGGCGCGGTCCTCGAGGAAGTGCCCGATCGACGCGCCTCCCTGGTACTCGAAGGGCTGGGGCGGCATCTTCAGCCACGCGTCATCGGTCAGGAGCGCCACAACCGCTTCGATGTTGCCCGCCTCCACGGCGTCGGCGAACCGTCCGACCACCTCACGCTCGCGGCGGGAGTTGGGCAGCGGCGCCCGCTCACGCCCGGTGGCCGGTAGCCGGCTGTCGAGGGCGGTGCGGGCGCGGCGCAGCAGGCTGTTCACCGCCACCTCGGTCGTGGCGAGGATGTCCGCCACCTCCGCCGCGTGGAAGCCCAGCACGTCGCGCAGGACAAGCACAGCCCGCTGCTGTGCCGATAGGTGCTGCAGTCCTGCGACGAAGGCGAGCGCCGTCGCCTCCTTGGCCTCATAGCGCAGGGCCGGACCGGGCGCATCGTCCTCGATCCGGTCGAGCAACACGTCGGGGTAGGGCTCGAGCCAGATCGGTTCGCTGACTCGGCTCGGTTCTGGGATATCGGTCATTGGTTGGGGCTGGCGTGTGCTGGCTCGCAGCAGGTCGATGCAGCGGTTGGTCGCGATCCGGTACAGCCAGGTACGGATCGACGCCTGTTCGTTGAACCGATCGAGTCCGCGCCAGGCCGCGAGGAGCGTCTCCTGGATGAGGTCTTCGGCGTCCTGCGTCGAGCCGACGATCCGGTAGCAGTGCAGTTGCAGCTCCTGCCGGTAGGGGTCGGTCAGCTCGCGAAATGCGTCCTCGTCCCCCGCGCGAGCGAGTGCCAGGACAGGGTCGGTCACGTAGCGATCCTCGCACCGGCATCGGCGTTTGTCGCCATCACCAGTACAGACGTTCAACGAACGCGAAATTCGTCGCTCAGTTTCCACTCCCGCATTCGCCTATACGGACATGACCACGATTGCCAGCACATCGGCATCGCTATGCCGCTGGCGCTGGCGATCGTCGGACTCGGAGTCCTGGTCGTGATCGCGCCCTCGTCGGTTCCCGGACTGACGCGACCGATGTGAGGCTGCCGCGGGGCCAGGTCAAGCAGTTCTAACGACAAGAAGGAGAGAAAACGATGACCGAACACAAGACTGCAACACGTCAAGAGTCGCTCGCGGCACGCCTGCAGCTGCTCGAGGCCGAAAAGGCGCTGACGCGGCGCAGCGACGAGCTCACGCGGCAACGGCAGGAACTGCCCTGGGTGCGAATCGACAGGGAGTACCGCTTCGAGACCGACGAGGGCACAGCGTCTCTCGCCGACCTGTTCAGAGGACGCTCGCAGCTCCTCATCTATCACTTCATGTTCGGGCCCGAGTACACAGCAGGGTGTCCGTCCTGCTCGGCGATCGCGGACGGCTTCGACAGCTCCGTAGTCCACCTGGCAAACCACGACGTGGCTTTCTATGCGGTGTCGCGGGCTCCGCTCGCGAAGCTGCAGGCGTACCAGCGGCGGATGGGCTGGAGCTTCCCCTGGGCGTCCTCGTTCGAGAGCGACTTCAACTACGACTTCCACGTGTCGCACACCGAGGAGGAATGGGGGGCGGGAGCCGTCGAATACAACTTCCGCACAGTGGACTTTCGGCCCGCCGAGCAGAGTCCCGTGTTGGCCGAGTTCGCGTCAATGACCGGAACGGACTTCGCGACGTACAGGCGAGAAGGGCCTGGCCTGAGCGCGTTCGCGCTCGAGGAGGGCGTCGTCTACCACACCTACTCCGCGTACGAGCGGGGGATCGACGGGCTCTGGGGCATGTACCAGTGGCTCGACCGCGCACCGCTCGGCCGCAACGAAACCGGCTTCTGGTGGCGCCGGCACGACGAGTACGACAGCCACTGAAACCAGGGACACGCAAGGGGAGAGTCGGTTCGCTGACAGACCGTCCTAGGAGGTTCTCGCGTGATCTGCCGCGGCTCGGGTAGGACATACCGGGTCCCCGACAGGAGCAGGGCATGAGAAAGAGCAGCCAACCCGAAGTTGTGGTCGTGACCGGCGCCTCGGGCGGCGTCGGCCGCGCGGTCGCGCATGCGTTCGCCAAACGCGGCGCCCGCATAGGGCTCGTGGCCCGCGGCCAAGAGGGCCTGGCCGAGGCCTGTCGCGAGGTCCAGGAGCTCGGTGGGCAGGCCCTTGTTGTCCCCACCGACGTAGCCGAGGCGGATCAAGTCGAGGCGGCTGCCGCGACGGTGGAGAACCATTTCGGGCCGATTGACGTGTGGGTCAACGACGCGATGGCCACCGTGTTCGCCACCGTGCAGGACACCACGGCGGAGGAGTTCACTCGTGCGACCCAGGTCACCTACCTGGGGACCGTCTACGGCACAATGGCCGCCCTGCGCCGGATGCGGGCGCGCAACCGTGGCAGCATCGTCCAGGTCGGCTCGGCGTTGTCCTACCGGGCGATCCCGCTGCAGGCCGCCTACTGCGGGGCGAAGATGACCGACCGTCAAAGCTCCGAGCCTCGCGGACGCGCACCCTCGCTCGCGGCTGCTTCGTTCGCCTGAGGATCCCGG
>JAXDGI010000174.1:0-2779 GCA_034665145.1 Solirubrobacteraceae bacterium | reverse complement strand
AGGTGACCGCGTTCTTGATGTCCTCGGACTTGGCGAACGGGTTCTCGTCGCAGCGAGGCGTGCCTTCGCTCGCGCCGTACGTGGAGTGGTCGAAGGCCAGCGCCGCGTAGCCCAGCTTCGCCAGGCGCTGGGAGTAGACCGCCGGGGTCTGCTCCTTCGTCCCCGAGGACGCCCCGACGACCACGACGGCCGCGGCCCGCGCACCGGTGGTGCGACCTTCCGGCAGGTACAGGTGGCCGACGAGCTTGCGTCCGTCGCTGAGAAACGTGACGTTGTGGGGCATGGGAGAGACCTCCGTCGAGATTGCTGTCCGGGCGTGCAGCTCGGGCTCCATTTCACCGCGCACCCGCCCCTGGCGACCAGAGGCAGAAGCGTTCCTGGGAAGAGGACTTCCCAGGTTGGTTCAACCAGGCCGACCTGCGATGATCTGCTGGTGAGCACCAACAGGCAACGGCCGAGCGAGCTCGGGGCATTCCTGCAGACCCGGCGCGCGCACACCAGGCCCGACCAGGTCGGGTTGCCCTCCAACGGACAGCGTCGACGGGTGGCGGGCCTGCGCCGCGAAGAGGTCGCCCAACTGGCCATGATCAGCACCGACTACTACACGCGGCTCGAGCAGGGACGACTGATCGGCGCCTCCACCAGCGTGCTGGACGCCATCGCCAGGGCGCTCCGCCTGCGAGCAGACGAGACGAGCTACCTGTTCCAGCTGGCCAACAAGAACATCAGCCGTCCGCGTCGCCGTCCCGCCGGGCGGGTCCGGCCCCAGATACAGGTCCTGCTCGACAACCTGATCGACTCACCCGCGTTGGCCCTCGGTCCATGCCTGGATGTTCTGGCCTGGAACTCGCTGGCGGCTGCTCTGTTCACCGACTTCGCTCGGATACCGGACCGCGAGCGGAACTTCGTCCGGCTCCTCTTCCTCGAGCCCGCGGTGCGGGGTCGATACGTCGACTGGGAGGACATCGCCCGCACCTGCGTCGCGTTCTTCCGCATGGCGGTACTCGATGCTGCCGATGACCCGAGGCTGACGGAACTGGTCGGCGACCTGTCCGTCCACGACGCAGACTTCAGGACCTGGTGGGCCTCTCGCGACGTCGACTACCAGACCTTCGGCACGAAGACCCTGGTGCATCCCCTTGCGGGGGAGATGACCCTCGACTGGCAGCTGCTGCGACCAGCACACGACGGGCAGGAGATCATCATGGTGATGACAGCGCCGCCCGCAGGTCGCACTCGGGAGGCATTGCGTCTGCTCCAACGCGACGGGGATGTGGCGAGGTCCGGTTGACCGCGCTGAGCGCTCCTTCCGGAGCGGCCGGCCTCCGTCGGCACTCGAGACATGCTCGACACGAGGCGGCTACCTCGACAGGATGGTGACAACGGCGGTGGCAGGGTCGTTCCCGAGATAGCCGCCCGCGTTCTCGGCGAGGGCGATGCGGCCACCCGCGATCTGCCGCGGACCGCAGCGGTCCCGCAACTGGTCGACCAGCTCGACGATCTGTGCGCAGCCACTCGCCCCCATCGGATCGCCCATCGAGAGCAGGCCGCCACTGGGATTCACCGGCATGCGGCCGCCGACCGCGGTCGCCCCCGAGGCGAGCAGTGCGGGTCCTCCGTCGGCGGGACAGAGGCCGAGCTCCTCGTAGGTGATCAGCTCGGCGGGCGCCGCACCGTCGTGGAGCTCGACGACGTCCACATCGTCGGGACCGATGCCCGCCTGCTCGTACGCGAGTGCGGCGGCTCGCTCCACCGCCGTCGCCTCGTGCGGCCGTCGGTCGCGACCGGAGACGAGAGCCGAGGTCCGCAGCCGAACCGTGGTCCTGCCACGCCGCTGCGCGAACCCCTCGGAGCACAGGACGAGCGCGGCGGCGCCGTCGCCGATCGGTGAGCACATGAGCAGCGTGAGGGGATTCGCGATCTCCCGGCTGGCCAGCACCTCCTCCACCGTCACCTCCCGGCGGTACTGCGCCTTTGGGTTGTCGGCGGCATTGTGACGGCTCTTGACCACCACCCGTGCCAGATCCTCGATGGTGGCTCCGCTCGACTCCATGTAGGTGCGGGCTTCGGCGGCGTAGACGTCCATGAAGATCGACCGCTGACCGTCGCCGGCCGCCGCCTGCTCCGGCTCCGACGAGGCGGACGCTCCCTTGCGGCGGCGTAGACAGGGTCGCAGCTCGCGCGTGAGCTCGTCGGCCTGCGACTGGTCGAGCGCGGTCGCCAGGGCGGCGAACGGTCGCGATCGGTCCTCGTGGGTGAGCTTCTCGGCACCGACGGCCAGGGCGACATCGCAGGCCCCTGCGCGGATCGCCAGCCAGGCGAGGTGCACCGCGCTCGAGCCGGAGGCGCAGGCATTCTCGACATTGACGATGGGAATGCCGAGTAGCCCGGTGTGACGCAGCGCCGTCTGCCCGCGGATCATCTCCTGGCCGCTCAGGACGCCGGCGGCGGCATTGGCGAAGACGGCCATCTGCACGTTCTGCGGCCCGATTCCGGCGTCCGCCAGCGCCTCGCTCACCGCCTCCTCCGCAAGCGACCGGATCGAGCTCTGCGGAAACCTCCCGAAGCTGGTCATCGCTGCGCCAGCCACGTACACGTCGCTCATCCTCAGGCCCCGGCGACCCGGCGCTCCTTCCCGGCCCAGTACGGCTCGCGCAGCGCCTTGCGCTGAAGCTTGCCGACGACGCTCTTGAGCAGCGGCTGGGTGGTGAAGGTCACACCGGACGGCTTCTTGTACGACCCGAGCCGCATACGGCAGAGATCGATGATCTCCTCAGCC
>JAXDGI010000173.1:0-3011 GCA_034665145.1 Solirubrobacteraceae bacterium | reverse complement strand
CCTTCGATCTCGACGGAGACGCGCTTGACGGCGTCAGACATATATGTAATTCCCTTCTCCTCCGCCCTTCGGTCGGCGGAGCTGCTTCGTTTCTTTTCGTTCCGAACGCGCCAGATGCTAGCGGGTGTGCGGGTATGGGAGGCGCGTCGGCGCCCGATGGCTGGAGGCGTTCGCGGGGCCTTGCCGTCGCGCCCGGTGTCACCGGCGATCCCGCGCCCTCTCACCGGATGTGATCCGGCGCCGTCGTGAACGTGGACCGGGGTCACGGGATCTAAACGGACCGCTCGGTCCGCTTATGCTAGCGTAAGCGGACCGTCTGGTCCAGTTTACCGCCCGCACCGTGGAGGAGCCCGCATGAGCACAGCCGTGATCGAGAGTCCGCCGCACATCCGCAAGGTCAATCCGTGGCTGGTGCTGGTCATCGCCTGCTTGGCCCAGTTCATGGTCGTCCTCGATGCCACAGTCGTGAACATCGCGCTGCCCTCCGTGCAGCACGGTCTGCACTTCTCGGCGGCCAATTTGCAGTGGGTGGTCAACGCCTACACGCTGATCTTCGGTGGCTTTCTGCTCCTGGGCGGCCGCGCCGCCGACCTGCTCGGCCGTAAGCGGCTGTTCGTCGCCGGCGTGATCTTGTTCTCCGCGGCGTCACTGCTCAACGGGGTGGCCCAGTCCTCGGGCATGCTCATCGTCGGCCGGGGCCTGCAGGGTCTCGGTGGCGCTCTGGTCTCCCCCGCCGCCCTGTCGATCGTCACGACCACCTTCAGTGATGGCGAGCAGCGGACCCGGGCGCTGGGCGTCTGGAGCGCGATCGCCGCCAGCGGGGCCGCCGTCGGCCTGCTCGTGGGTGGCGTGCTCACCCAGGTTGCCTCGTGGCGGTGGGTGTTCTTCGTCAACGTCCCGGTGGGGATCGCCACCGTGGCGCTCGCCGTCCGGTACGTGGCCGAGTCCCGCGTCGACGTCGAGCATCGCTCCTATGACATCGCCGGGGCGTTCACCGTGACCGGCGGACTGGTGGTGCTCGTCTACGCGATCGTCAAGGCGCAGGTCTACGGCTGGGGCTCGGGCCGCACGCTGGGTCTGGGCGCCGTCGCCCTCGCCCTGCTCGCCGCCTTCCTGGTCATTGAGGCCCGCAGCAAAGCCCCCCTGATGCGCCTGAGCATCTTCCGGATCCGCACGCTGTCGGTGGCCGATACCACCCTGCTGCTCGTCGCCTCGGGCATGTTCGGGATGTTCTTCTTTGCCTCGCTGTACGTGCAGGAGATCCTCGGCTATAGCCCCTTGAAGGCCGGGCTGGCCTTCCTGCCCGTCAGCGCCGGGATCATGGTCGGGGCGGGAATCGCCCAGCAGCTGATCAAGCGCCTGGGCGTCCGACGGGTGTCGATCGCCGGTATCAGTCTGGCCACGCTGGGCATGCTCGTCCTCACCCAGCTGCCCGTGCACGGCAGCTACGCCGGCGACCTGCTCGTCGGGCTTCTGCCCATGAGCATCGGCATGGGCCTCACCTTCGTGCCCATCACCCTGCTCGGAACCAGCGGGGTCACCGCGGACGACTCCGGTCTGGCCTCGGGCCTGTTCAACACCGCCCAGCAGGTCGGAGGCTCACTCGGTCTGGCCATTCTGGCCTCGCTGGCGGCGAGCCAGACCAGCAGCGTCCTGCATGCCTCCGGGGGGGCAGGTCAGCTGGCGGCACGGGTGTCGGGCTACCACGTGGCCTTCCTGGCCGCCGCGATCATGCTCGCCGCCGGCGGCGGCCTGATGACCTTCGTGCTGCGCAAATCACACACGCGGGAGATCGAGCACGACCTGGCCACCGGCGAGGTGGTTCCGGTACCGGCCTAGGCCGGCGTCGGCGCAGGGTCGGCGGTGATGGAGGAGAATCTCAACACGATGGACCCAGAGCGCAGACCGCTGCGGGCGGACGCCGAGCGCAACCGGCGACGGCTGATCGAGTCAGCCACGGCGATCTTCTGCGAGCGCGGACTCGAGGTCGGCGTCGGAGAGATCGCCGAGCAGGCCGGTGTCGGCCGCGGAACCCTGTTTCGCAACTTCCCGTGCAAGGAAGACCTGATCGCTGCCGTGGTCGTCGCGCGGATCCGCGAATCGGTGCAGCGCGGCCAGGCCCTGCTCGACGCTGCCGATCCCGGCGAGGCCCTGTTCGGCCTGATCGATCAGGCCGCCGCGCGCAGCCAGACCGACCGGGCACTGTTTGACGCCCTCGACGACGCGTGGTTGACCAACGACGAGATCCGGGCCGCTCACAGCGAGTTGCTCGCGGTCGTCGACGGTCTCGTCAGCCGTGCCCAGGCCGCCGGCGCCGTCCGCCCTGACGTCAGCGCGGTGGACGTGCTCATGATGGTCAAGGGCGTGTGCGAGTCCAGCCGTTCCTTCCAGCACGTCGATCCCAACGCGGCCGCTCGCCAGCTGGACCTGGTCTGGGCGGCGATCGCGACGCCGGCTGCCCAGCGCGGACTGCGCGGCCAGGCGCCCACCGTCTGGGTGCTGGAGCGCAGCGCACCACCGGCCGGCGCCTCCCCGCTGAAGGCGGCCGAGCCACCGGAGCCGTCCGCGCCCCCCGTGGACGCGCCCGCGTCGGTCAGCGCCTGAGCCGGTCGAGCAGCTCCTCACCGCTCAGGGCCTGGGCCCGATCACCCAGCCACAGAAACACGGTCGGCGTCGTCACAACCCCGGCCCGCACGCCCGAGCGAAAGTCGCCCTGGACGCGCTGGACGACGGCGTCGCTGCGGCGGTCGGCATCGAAGCGTTCAAGGTCGAGGCCGAGCTCCCGGGCGCGTTGCCAGAGATGCGGGTCCTCGAGCCGGGCCTGATCCTTAAGCAGGGCATCGTGCATCTCCCAGAAGCGGCCCTGGCCGCCCGCGGCCTCGGCGGCCCCGGCCGCCGCCCAGGCTCGGGGATGACTCGAGCGGACCGGGAAGTGGCGAAAGACCAGCCGCAGCTCCAGGCTGCGCAGCCGCTCGTGCAGGGCGGCGCAGAACGGGCACTCGTCATCCGCG
>JAXDGI010000172.1:0-8505 GCA_034665145.1 Solirubrobacteraceae bacterium | reverse complement strand
TCGTGGGCGATCGATTCTCGATTGCCGATCTCACCGCCGCGTCGCTGTTCTATCCGGTCGTTCTGCCGCCCGAGTTCCCCTACCGGGTGCCGTCCAAGGTACCCGCGCGCGGCCGCGAGTTCATCGCCACTCTGGCCGTCCGGCCCGGGGGACGGTGGATCGCCGAGATGTACGCACGCCACCGGAGTGCCGGCGGCGTGCGACGTATCGTCGTCTAGTCGCCGTCGCGCCACCGGAGTCCCGGCGACGTGCGACGCGTCGTCCGTCTAGTCGCCGTTCGCGGAGGGCGAAAAGCGCGGCGCCGGCGGCAAGGTGGCCGACTTGCCCTCGGGCGGGAACCGAGCGGCCGACTCGTCGGCCAGTGAGATCAGCGCACCGCCGACCGTGCGAGCGTCCTCGAGCAGGCGCGTGCGCTCCCGCCACACGCTGTCGGTCTCCTCATCGAGGTCGCGCAGCTCGCGCTTGGCCTTCTCCGTAATCGCCACCGCGTTGGAGGCGGCATCGGCGATGCACCGATCAGCCTGCTCCTGGGCCAGGCGCGTGGTCTCCTTGGCCTTCTGCTCGGCCGCCTGGGTCGTCTGCTGGGCCTGATCGTGAGCGACGACGAGGATCGACGCCGTCTGCTCACCCAGACGCTCGATCTCCTCGGTGATCGTCGGCTGCGGCGGCATGGCCCGCAGCTCGGCCAGCTCGGCTTCGAGCTCGGCGATGCGGGCATCAACGGCGGCGCGGTTGTAGCCCAGGCGCCCGACGGGGAAGGTGTGGCCCTCGGCGGGATCGGCGTCTTCTGACTCGGGCTCGATCTGGTCGATGTATTCCGTGGCTCGGCCGGCGTCGGGCTCCATGCCGTACTCGTCGCCGTGCAGCTCGCCGACCACGTCGGGCACCTCGTCGAGGTGGGCCCCGGAGTCAAGGCCGAGCTGATCGAGGCGGCCGCGGTCCAAATTGGACAGCGCGCCGCTGATCCGCTCCCGGAAACCGGCCAGCCTCGCCCCGACGGGGCGCGCTGACCCGTGTTCCTCGCCGTACTGCTCCTCGTCGTGCTCGAGCGTCTCGACCGGCTGGTCTTCGTAGTAGCCCATGGCCCTCTCCTGCGTTCACGGTTGGGGACGGGTGGGCAGTTCGCCGGGGGCCGAGCCGTTCCTGGTCGCTGCAAGACGGCGTTCACTCGGGTGGGGATCGATCTCGGGCGCCAGTGGCATGAGATCGTCCCGCGGTCAGCGCAACACTCAGGTTGCCGGGATGGTGGCGCGTGCGGCTGCGGCGCGGGCCAGGGCGGCGCGGTGACGGCCGGCGCCGCCGAGCAGGGCGGTGTCCAGTTGGGCGCGCTTGTAGAGCCAGTGAACATCGGCTTCCCAGGTAAAGCCGATACCGCCGTGGGCCTGGATCGCGCTCGCGGTCACCTCGCGTCCGCCATCGGCAGCGGCCGCGGCAGCCAGCGCACCGGCCTCAGCCAGGCGTTCGGGGGCAGCGTCGGCGGCCCAGGCAGCGAAGTAGGCGGTCGAGCGGACGCTCTCGGTGTGCAACAACATTTGCGCGCAGCGGTGCGCGACGGCTTGGAAGGATCCGACCGGCACGCCGAACTGCTTGCGGTCCTTGACGTAATCAAGCGTCATCTCCAGCGCGCGCTGGCAGACACCGACCACCTCAGCCGACACGCCGGCCAGGGCCCGGCCCGCGGCGCCCGCGCCCAGCGCCTCGGGATCCCCGCTGACGTGGGCAAAGCGCCGGGTGCCGTCAATCGTGACCACCGGATCGGCCTGGGGGTCGGCGATCAGCTGCGCCTCATCGCCGTCGAGCACCACCACCACGGCCGCCCCCTCACCGTCAGCGACAAGCTCGGCCGGTCCCAAGCCGGCGGTGATTTCCCCGCTGGCCAGCCCGGGCAGCCAGCGCTCACGCTGGGCATCGCTGCCCGCGGCCTGGATGACCGACGCCGCCACCGCGGTGGACAAGAACGGGGTCGCCGCACACGCATAGCCCAGCTCCTCAACCAGCATGGCCAGCTCCACAGCGCCCAGCCCCTGCCCGCCGTGGGCTTCAGAGACAGCGATGCCGGGCCAGCCCAGCGCCACGATCTCTGCCCACAAGGCCGGGTCATACTCGGCGGCCTCAACCGCCTCACGCACCCGGGCCATCGGCGAACGGGCGGCCAGCAACTCGCGGGCCACGCCCTTGATCTCCTTCTGATCCTCGGTCAGATCAAAGTCCATGACATCCCTTCCTAGCGGGCCTTGGGCAATCCGAGCACCCGCTCGGACACGATGTTCTTGAGCACCTCAGTCGTCCCACCCTCGATCGAGTTGCCGCGGGCGCGGAGCAGCTCATAGGACCAGCGGCCACCGGCATGCAGCGCGGACGGGCCGACGAGATCAGCGGCGAACTGGGTCAGCTGCTGGTTGGTCTCAGACCACATCCACTTGGTCAGCGAGCCCTCGGGGCCGGGCTGACCGTACTTCTCGATCGCGGTCAGACCGCGGTAGGCCGTCAAGCGCAACACCTCGGCCTTGAGATGCAACTCGCCGAGCCGGTCGGCCACCACCGGATCGTCAAGCAACCCGCGGGCGGCGGCCTCATCGATCACCCGATCAAGCAGTTGGCGCAGCCGCACCTGCAAGAAGAAGGCCAGGCCCGAACGTTCGTTCATGAGCGTGGTCAAAGCCACCTTCCACCCGTTGCCGATTCCGCCCAGGACGTTCTCATCGGGGATGCGGGCGCCGTCGATGAACAACTCGTTGAACTCGGGCTCGCCGGTGATCTGGCGCAGCGGCCGGACCTGCACCCCCTCCTGCTCCATGTCCATCAAAAAGTACGTGAGGCCCTTGTGCTTGGCCACCTCGGTGTCGGTGCGGGCCACGAGCATGCACCACTTCGAATACTGGGCCCCACTCGTCCACACCTTCTGGCCCGAGATCACCCACGCATCTCCGTCCTTCACCGCCCGGGTCTTGAGGCTGGCCAGGTCCGAGCCGGCATCGGGCTCGGAAAAGCCCTGACACCAGATCTCCTCCGCCGTCAAAATCGGGTTCAGATAACGCTCCTTCTGCTCTGGGGTGCCCCACGTCATGATCGTCGGCCCAGCCAACAGCAGACCGAGCACGTTGGCGGGCAGCGGCGCGCGCGAGCGCCCCAGCTCCTCAAAGAAGATCGCCGACTCAGTCAACGTCGCGCCGCGGCCGCCGTACTCCACCGGCCAATGCACCGCCGCCCACCCGCCCGCGGCCAGCTCGCGCTGAAAATCGCGCCGCCACGCGTAATGCCCATCCTCATCACCCTCGGGCTCCCGACCCGGGTCATGCCCCTCAAACCAGGTCCGCAACTCATCCCGAAAGGTGAGCTCCTGCTCGTTGAAAGTCAGATCCATCCGCGTCTCCTTTGTCCTGTGCCCATATTGTCGCGGTCGCGAGGCCAGCTGGTCCCCGCGACTGTGACCCACGGGTCGCTGGGGCCGGTCGCCGGCCGGGCTACGGGCGGCGCTCCATCATCCGTGTGACGTCGGCCGCGCGGAAGCCAAAACGCTCATACAGCCCGTGAGCATCGGCGGTCGCGAGCACGATGCGCAGCCCCGCCAGGTCGGGATGCGAGACGACCGCGTCGACCAGCCAGATCCCGAGGCCGCGTCCGCGATGGGCCTCGAGCACGAAGACATCGGCGAGCCAGGCAAACCGGGTGCGGTCGGTGACGACCCGGGCAAAGCCGGCCTGTCCTCCCCCAGGAGCCAACAGGCTGAAGGGGATCGAGTGGGCGATGGCTCGCGCCACCACGTCACGCTCGATGCCCGGAGACCAGTAGCTCTCGCGCAGAAAGGTCCACACGACGTCAAGGTCGACCCGCCCGGGGTCGGTCGTGACCAGATACCCATCCTCGCGCCTCCGTGGCAATGCTTAGGATGCGGACGCAGGGACGGACACAGGCGAGAGGGTAGTGACGAGCAACGGACAACAGCCGATGCGGGTGCTGATCGTCGGAGCGGGCTTCGGCGGGATCGCGGCCGCCATCGAGCTTCGCCGCCACGGCTTCACCGACGTGACGATTCTGGAAGCCGCCGAGGACACGGGCGGGACGTGGCATTACAACTCCTATCCCGGGGCCGCGTGCGACGTGCCCAGTCATCTGTACTCGTACTCGTTTGCCCAGCGACGAACGTGGTCGCGGCTGTGCTCGCCCCAGGACGAGATCCTGACCTACCTACGCGAGGTGGCCGCCGAGTACGGCGTCGACCAGCTCGTGCGCACGTCGCAACGGGTCAGGGAGTGCACGTTCGACGACGCCCGCTCGCTGTGGCGGATTCGCGCCGAGGACGGCACGCCCTACGAAGCTGAACTGGTTGTGCTGGCCACAGGCCAGCTGAACCGTCCGTCCATCCCCCACCTACCCGGCCACGAGCGCTTTGCCGGGCATAGCTTCCATTCCGCACGCTGGGATCATGACTACCCGCTTGCCGGAAAACGCGTGGCCGTCGTGGGAACCGGCGCCAGCGCCGTGCAGTTCGTGCCTCGGGTGGCCGCGCAGGCGGCCGAGGTGACCGTCTACCAGCGGACCGGCAACTGGCTGCTGCCGCGCGAGAACCGGATATACCCCAGCTGGATGCGGGCGGCGATCCGGCGCGTCGGAGCAATCAACTGGCTGCGCCGCCGCTACCTGTTCAACTACTGCGAGGCCCTGACCATGGCCATCCGCCACCCGCGCACCGTGGGTCGGGTCCTCGGCTGGCGTTCGGCCCGGTTCATGCGCAGCCAGGTGTCCGACCCGGCGCTGCTCGAGAAGGTCATCCCCGACTACACGTTCGGCTGCAAGCGAGTGCTGTTCAGCTCGCACTACCTCCCTGCGCTCGGCCGGCCCAACGTCGAGCTGATCACCGAGGCGATCGCCGACATCACCGAGCGGGGGATCCGCACCGCCGACGGCCAGGAGCGGGACGCCGACTGCATCATCTGGAGCACGGGCTTTCGGGCCTCGGAGTTCGTGGCGCCGATGCGGGTGCTCGGTGAGGGCGGCCGGGAGCTGGGGGACGCCTGGGCGCGCGGCGCCCACGCTCATCTCGGCCTGGCCGTGCCCGGTTTCCCCTCACTGTTTTTCATGTACGGCCCGAACACGAACACGTCGGGCGGGTCGATCATCGTCTACCTGGAGGCGCAGGCGGCCTACATCAGACAGGCCGCCGAGCATCTGCAGAGCGGCCGGTTTGCCTGGGTGAGGGTGCGGCCCGAGGTGGAGGCCGCCAGCGACGAGGAGACCCAGGCCCGCTTCCACGGCACCGCCTGGACCGACTGCGACTCCTGGTATCGCGACGGGGATGGGCGGATCGTGGCCAACTGGCCGGGCTACATGCGCGAGTACCTGGAACGGACGCGGACCTTCGATCCCGGGGACTACGAATTCACCCCGTCGTAACCGCCTCGAGCGTCCCGCCCGCCGCACCCCGTCTCAAAGCCGCGCGGCCTTCCACGGTTTTGTTGCCTTCTGTGGCGGTTTCTTGAACGTTTGCGCCGCGAGGCGCTGGAATGTGGGGACGTGGCGGATTCTGATGCCCCCAGAGGGCACCCAGGTACGCCACCTCCGGCAAGGGTAGGCCGCCTATCCCTCCGGGAAGTTCCTGGCGTCAGTGGTGATCGGCCAGGATCTCGCGCTCGACCTCGGGATCCAGGCCGAGCGGGGGTAGGTCCGCGCGTCGCGGTGGCGAGCCGTCGAGAGCGGCCAGCCAGGCCCAGGTGTCGGCAACGGTGTCCTGCACCGGCCGGCAGCGCAGTCCGGCCCGGTGGGCGCGCTCAACGTCGGCGCCGTGCATGGCCTCGAACTCGTGTCCGGGCGGGATCCACACCGGAAGATCCATCCACGGCTCGATTCCGGCCGCCAGCAGGGTCTCGGCCGGCAGCCAGCGCAGTTGCGTATCAGCACCGCCGGCCACCTCGCGGCAGATCTCGAGCAACTCGCCCATCGTCGTGTGCCCGCGGCGCGAGACCGTGTTGATCGGCCCGCCGACGCCATCCATCGCAGCGTCGAGCGCGAAGCGGGCCAGGTCGCGTGCGTCGATGTATTGCAGCGGCAGCTCGGCCGGGCCCGGAGCCACCACGTCCCCGCCGCGAGCCATCCGGCCAAGCCACCAAGGCAGCCGGCCGACGTCCTCATGGGGGCCGAGGATCAGCCCCGCGCGGAGCAACAGGGCTCGCTCGCCGAAGGCGGCCACGGCGGCCAGCTCTGACCCCCGCTTGAGCTGGGCGTAATCCCCGCCACCGCCATCGGCATCGGCATCGGCATCGGCGTCGACCGTCGCCGTGGCCTCCGTGAGTGCCATCGGCGGCGGCGGCCTGTAGACAGAACAACTCGACACGTAGACATAGGCGCCGGCCCGTCGGGCCAGTGCGGCGGCACTGTCGCGCACCGCGCGGGGCGCACCCGACCAGGTGTCGGCGACGAGGTCCCACCGGCCCTCGCCCAGGGGCCGAAGATCCGCCGGAACGAGTCGATCCCCGCGCACCGTCCGCACGCGCCGATCGGCGACCGCTCGGCGGCCCCGGTTGAACGTGGTCACCTCCCAGCCCCGGTCCAGTCCCTCGAGCACGAGCGCGCGGCCCACGAACCCTGAGCCTCCGAGCACGAGCAGGCGGGCAGTCATGCCCCTCCGAGCGCGAGCAGGCGGGTGGCCATGCGCCGACCATAGCGCAACCGACAGGTTGCTTATTAGACGGCGGCCGTGGCCGGCTCGGCTGGTCGCAGCTGCTCCAGATGGTCGACCTCGGCGAGGGCGGGGAAAAGGCGGCGCCAGCCGAGGGCGATCAGGATGGTGATGGCACCGCCGCCGACCACGGCCGGAATGGTGCCGACGAGGAAGGCGGCCATACCGGACTCAAACGCGCCGAGCTGGTTGGAGGCACTGATGAACACCATCTCCACCGCGTTGACGCGTCCGCGCAGGCGATTCGGGGTGGCCAGGGCGACGATCGTGGCCCGAATGTTCACGCTGAACAGGTCAACAAAGCCGCTCACGCCGAGAGCGACCAGCGACAGCAGGTAGACCCGGGAGAGTCCGAAGACGACGATGCTGGCCCCGTACAGGCCGACGACGGTCAGCAAGGTCCGACCGGCCCGGCCGCGCAGCGGGCGCCGCGTCAACACGGCGGCGGCCAGCAGCGCACCGGCAGCCGGCGCGGCCCGCAGCAGCCCGAGGCCCGTGGGGCCGACGTGCAGCACCGACCGTGCGAAGACCGGCAGCAGAGCCACCGCGCCACCGAACAGGACGGCGAGGAGATCGAGCAGAATCGCCCCGAGCAGGATCGGTGTCCGGCCGACAAAGCGCAGGCCCTCGAACACGCTGGCCAGACTCGCCGTCTCCGCGTGCCCAGCCTCCTCGACTTCCGCTGCGGGACGCGGGTGCATGGCCAGCACGCTGAGCGCCGACAGCACGCAGGCGCCCGCAGCGAGCAGGTAGACCAGACCGGGCGAGATCGCGTAGACCGCCCCGCCCACCGCCGGACCCAGCACCATTCCGGCCTGAGCGGCGATCGAGCGGAGCGTCATGGCGCTGGACAGCAACTCCGAACCGACGAGCGTGGGCGGCATGGCCCGCGCCGCCGGCGTGCCGACGGCCATCGACACCCCGGCGCCGAGGGCCAACAGCAGGTACGGCCAGAGTGTGTGCAGACCGGCCGAGCTGACCACGGCCAGCCCGACGCCGACAGCGGCACCGAGAAACAGCGCTCCGGCGAAGACAAGCCGACGCGGCAGGCGGTCAGCCAGGTGACCGGCGGGCAGAGCGAGCACGAACATGGGCACGAACTCGGCCAGCCCGATCAGGCCCAGATCCAGCGTCGAGCCCAGCTGCCCATAGACCTCCCAGCCGATCGCCACCTCCATCGCCTGCAGGGCGAGTTCCATCCCCAGCATGGCCAGCCACCACAGCCGGTAGTCACGCTCCTGCAGGGCAGGGCCGAAGCGACTGAGAGTCACGCGTCGAGACTGGCAGAACGCCCCATCCCGCGCCCGAGTAGCCGCCACCTTCCCACTCCCTCGAGGCTGCCGCTTGGCCACCCCGACGGCTAACGTCGCGCCGGTGCCCGACTCCCGCGTCACCGTGGCCGGCCGGCGCCT
The DNA here is from genome assembly GCA_034665145.1 of Solirubrobacteraceae bacterium. Classification (GTDB taxonomy): domain Bacteria; phylum Actinomycetota; class Thermoleophilia; order Solirubrobacterales; family Solirubrobacteraceae; genus Palsa-465. The sequence goes on along the minus strand of JAXDGI010000172.1, from coordinate 417 downwards.
CGAAGTCCAGGACCTCCCGGGCACCCCGGACCGCGCGCCGATCGTGCTTCTGCACGAGGGCCTGGGCTCGGTCAGCCTGTGGCGCGAGTTTCCCACCGCGCTGCAACGCGCGACGGGCCGGCGCACCGTGGCTTTCTCGCGCTTTGGCCATGGACGGTCCGAACCCTCTCCGTGGCCGACCGATCACCTCGGCTTTCACCACCGGGAGGCGCGGGACACGCTGCCCGAGATGCTCTCGGCGCTCGGCCTCGAGGCACCGTTGCTCCTCGGCCACAGCGACGGCGCCTCAATCGCCCTGATCCATGCCGCCCAGCACGCGGTGGCCGGCGTGGTCGCCATCGCTCCCCACGTCTTTGTGGAGCCGATCACCCTGGCCGGGATCCGCGCCACGCAGGCGCGCTACGGCTCCGAGCTGCG
>JAXDGI010000171.1:0-2997 GCA_034665145.1 Solirubrobacteraceae bacterium | reverse complement strand
CGCGGCCTGGACCGGGACCAGGCCCGATGACGGCGGTCGGAAAACTCGCCGACTTCCAGGCCCTGGACCCGTTCTTCCGGATCATCGAGGAAGGCGTGGCCGGGCTGGTGGACGGTGGGCACTTCTTCGACCTGCTGGCCGAGGACGTCGTCTTCGAGTACGTCATTACGGTCCCGGGCTACCCGCGCCGGGTCGAAGGGCGCCAAGCCGTAGCCGAGCTGTATCGCCCCTATGGCGCCACATTCTCCCTCGATCGTTGCTATGACCTGGCCGTCCACCACGACCAAGCCACGGGCGTTGTCGTTCTCGAATACGCCTCGCAGGGCCGCGCCATCCCGACTGGAACCGCCTACAGCAACCGCTACATCTCGGTGCTGTCGATCGCCGACCGCAAGATCGTGCACTGGCGGGACTACCTCGATCCGCTAGCAGTCTTTGACGCAATCGGATGGCCCGCCGCGGCAACAGGTGGTCAGCTACCAAGTAGTTGCGGCTCAGCGGCCTGATCGCCGTAAGGCGGTCAGGTCTGTCTGGTCATCCGTTGGCGGCCAGGTGCCGGTCGAACCACGCTTGGGTTCGCTGGAGCGCGTCGAGCAGATGCGCGCGCTCGACCGGCACGTGGCCCTCCCGCGGGTAGACGACGAGCTCACATTCCGTGCCGGTGCGCGCGATCGCGCCGAAGAGTTCCTCCCCCTGCCCCACCGGTGTGCAACGGTCCATCTGGCCCTGGATCACGAGCGTCGGCGTCGTACACCGGTGGGCATGGAAGATCGGTGAGCGGCCAGGGAACTGGCCTGCCGGGTCAGACCACGTGCCGTCGAGGATCATCTCGGCATAGCCGGCCACCTCCGACGTGAGGAAGAACGACTGGTTGTTCGCGACGACCGAGAACGCGACGGCTGCCTTGAATCGATCGGTCTGGGTGACGGCCCATCCGGACATGAAGCCGCCGTATGACAGACCGGAGATGCCGAGCCGATCGGGGTCGGCGAGCCCATCAGCGATGCACCGGTCGACGCCCGACATGATGTCCCCGAAGTCCTTCCCCCCGCAATCGCCGATGACGGCCTGGGCGAACGCGTGTCCCCGGCCTGTGCTCCCTCGCGGGTTCGGCAGCAGGACGGCGTACCCGGCCGCAGCGAGCAGGACCGCGTTCGGCTCCGAGTCGGAGAACACGGCGTTCCAGCACCAGGTCGGCCCCCCGTGCACGAGCACGAGCATCGGAAGGGGGCCGGTAGCACCTCTGGGTGTCATCAGCCGTCCCTCGATCTCGAGGCCATCGGCCGAGGCCCAGCGGATGGTACGGACGTCGGGGAACTCGACCCCATCGACGATTTCGCTGTTGAACGAGGTAAGACGGACCCAGGTGCCGCTGCCGGGGTCGAACCGGGCGAGTTCGGGTGGCACTCCGTGCGCCTCGTGGGTCGTCATGACGACGGAGCCACCGGCGGTGACGGCCACCTGCGGCTTGCAGACATCGGCGCCGATGTACTCCTCGCCGGCCCAGGCTTCGTCGCGCCCTCCGTCGAGCCGGATCCGTCCCCAGGCCGTGCCGGTCCCATGCATCCGGCCGTAGGCGAGCGACTCCTCATCACACCAGGTTGCGACGCCGACCGTCTCGAGCCCCGGCCAAGGGTCGGAGACGGAGCCGCCGGTGAGGTCGACGATCAGGACGCTCCCGTTGAGCAGCGCGGGGTCGCTCGAGTAGCCCTCGATCACCGAGGCGTGCCGCCCATCCGGCGACAGAGCGAGTCCCTCGAGCTGCCACCGGGGCTCGTAAAGGATGTCCGCGGTGCGGGCCTGGAAATCGAGGCGGGCGAGCCTCGACCGGTACCAGCCGTTGCCGGTCGGGTTCTCCGCGATGAGGGCGAAGGCCGTGGTGCCCAGGCCGTCCCAGCCGACCTCCCACACACTCCATCCCGGGGGACCTACCTCGGTAACGTCGCCTGTCGTCAGATCGACCATCAGCAGGCGGCGCCAGGCACCGCTCGAACGCCGGATCCCACGCTCGAGTTCCGATGCGCCGCCAGTGACGAATGTCCCGGACACCTCCCGGGAATACGAGCCTGGATCGGCGGCGAGGACCAGCAGACGGTGACCGTCGTCCGACCATGCCAGTTGCTCGGCCGATCCCGGGAAGCTCGCCGCGAGGGCCGGCTCCTCTCCGGGCACCATCGTGTAGGGGAGGTGGTGACCGGCCAGGGCGCGATCCGAGATGCAGGCCAGACGCGATCCGTCCGGTGACCAGATGGGATGGGTGTCGGCGCAGGGGCCGTCGGTGAGCCGAACCGGGTCAGCATCCCCCTCGACGATCCACAGGTCGCTCGGCTGTGTTACCCCGTGTTCGGAAACCACCGCGTGCAGGGTGAACGCGAACCGGGATCCACTGGGGGCGAATTCGATCTCCATTGGGGTGCGCACCGCCAGCAGGCTCACCGCGCTCGGCGGCTGCCCTGCAACACGCTCGGTCATGTCCGGTCCTTTCTCCCCCAGCGCCCCCGCCGGGCCGCCTGGGGGACCGCACGATCTGCACCCGGCCGACTATAGACACGTCAGATCAAATCGCACTTGACCGGAAAGCAGCCTCTGACTGCCAAGAGAGCCGTTTTGGTGCTGCTTGACGGACAGCGGAGCCACCGAGCGGCCACATGCCCCGCGCAGGCGACGGCTCGATGACTCGCGCAGAGGCATACAGAACGCTGACTGGTCACGCGATGGCGTGAAACGTGGGGTAGATGTCGTTGACGCCATCGCCCGGCGCTCAGCAGGGTAGAGGCGTGGAACAGCGCAGGACCGTCTTCGTCATCTTCGATGGCTTCCAGCCGCTCGACATGGTCGGCCCGCACGAGGTGTTCAGCTATGCGGCCGGGCACGGCGGCGGTTACGCCTGCGAAGTCGTGGCCGCTAGCGCGGGCCTGGTCCGGTCCGCCAGCGGCCGGCCGGTGCACGCGGCCGGCGGCGTCCAGGACTGCGGCCCTGACGGCGACGACACGCTGG
>JAXDGI010000170.1:0-23367 GCA_034665145.1 Solirubrobacteraceae bacterium | reverse complement strand
TGGTTGGTTGGTTGGTTTGGGGGGACGGGAAAGGGCGGCCGGGTGTCCGGGCCGGCCGCCCCTCTCGCTCCGTCGCAACGGCTAGGCGCCGGCTCCTGCCGGCTTGCGGCCGGCCGGGCCACCGGCCTTGTACTCGGCGACGTGCTTCTCGCGCTCCTGCGGCGACATCTCATTGAGGAGGATGTTCGGGCTCTGCAGCGTGTGGCCGCGGACGTCATCAACCGTCCACATCTTGTTGGGGTCGAGGTTCAGATGGGGCTGCGGTACGAGCGTCTTGCCGTCATCACGGACGTAACCGAGGTCCTGGATGCACTCGGCCAGATCCCAGCCGTGGTAGAGGGTCTCCCACTCGCGTTTGCCGGTCAGGCGACCCATGGCCGGCGTCGGGCGACCGTTGTACTCGGGCCGGAAGGCGACCGCGTCGGTCCAGTGGCAGGTCTCCGAGCAGTAGGTGCGGACCTGGCCGTCGACCTCGTCGACCACCGTGTCCTCCCGAATCAGGCACGGCACCATGCAGCTCCAGCAGCGATGCGGGTATTCGTAATCGGCGGCGTCGCCTTCGAACATGATGGGCCCGTGGCCGTTCTTCTTCGAAAGCTCCGAGTAGCGTTCCCACCACTTGCCGTACTTGTCATACCAGCCCGGGTACTTGTGCTCAAACCACTCGAAGTCGGTGTCGTCCATGCCGTCGATACGCCAGTAGTTCGCCGCCCAGCCGGTGGCGAAGAACTGCGCCACCTCATGCACGTAGCCCTTGTTCCAGATCCGGTTCCAGGACTCCTCGACCAGATCGTGAGGAATGGTCAGGCCATACTTCTCCAACGGCATGAGATAGCTGCGGTAGTAGTCGTCATAGATCCACCGCCGCCACATCTCGGCGTAGCTGTCGCGATCCTTGCGCCGGTCCTTGGTCCCGTACTCGATAAACGTGCCGATCGCCGCGTCCACGACGGCATGGTTATTCCACCACGCATAACGCAGATCACGCGCGAGCAACTCCCGGTTGCGCTCATCGGCCAACGCCATGAGGATGATCGAATAGCCATTGGAGATATGCCGCGACTCGTCTGACTGAACCGAGTGAAACACCGTCGGCAACAGATAGTCGCCGTTGGCCGCCGCCTCACCCGGCATGGCCACAAACAGAACGTTGGTAAACGCCGTCTCAGCCACGATCGTCAGATAGATGTTGGCCGCGGTGATCGCATCACCGGTGATAAACCCCTCCCCGAACTGACGACCGATCGTGCCCGCGTAGCAGTTCTGGAAGGCCCTCTCGGTGATGTCAAACCCGGCCGGATCGATGTAGTGATTCATGTACAGCCGCTTGAGATTCATCTGGATCGTCGAGTGACGAACCTCATCGATCATCTGGATGGCCAACCCGTTATGGATCTCGGGATTGGGGACCGTCCCGATGGTCAGCGGCATCGCGCGGGCGGCGGAGATCTCCGGGAACGGGATGATCGACAAAAACAGCTTCTGCCACTCCATCCAGCGCTCCTGAACCTGCCGGAACATGTTGCCGCGAATCGCGCCATCCATCGCCCCGAACACCCGGTTGTCCTTCTCCTCCTCCATCGGGAAGTAGGACCGCAGCACTTGCTTGAGCGGGTCCTTCTTGGGCGCCTTCTCAAACGTGTAATCGGTCGCGAACTTCTGCACCGGGCTGACGAAGGTCGGCTCCCAGGCAAGCTCCTGAATCTTCTCGTGGGACTTGGTGATACTGGCTCGACTCACAATTACTCCATTTCTTGTTGGGACAACGCCCTGCTGCCATTGGTACGCCGCGATGCCGGCGACGGCAAGAACTGTCGGTTTTTCACGACATGCTCGGAAGCCAGTCACCGACGCCTGCGTTTGTGCCGGCGGTTGTAGTCGACGGGGTTACTCGTCGCGCCCCCCACGCTCGGTGGCGACAAGCTTGCGTACGGCCGGGACGACCTCCTCGGCAAACCGACGCACCTCGATTTCGGAGCTCACCGACAGGATGTAGGTACTGATTCCCTCTGTCAGCGTCAGCTCAGCCAGCTGCTCAGCCCAGGTAGCCGGCGAGCCCCGCAGGAACCCGCCTCCGTTACCGAACTGGCCGTTGACGTTATACATGCGCCGAATCTCCTCCGGGCCGCGCCCCGCCTCAACCGCTGCGGCGTCGATCGCGGAACTCATTGCCGGAAGATCCTCAGGCTCCGCGTATCCCATTGTCGGCAGCCAGCCATCCGCCTTGGCGCCGGTGAGGGCGAGCATTCGCCGCTTGTACGCACCCAGCCAGATCTGCACGTCGTGGCATGGCGCCGGCCCCGGATGAGCGCCCACCACTTGGTAGTGCACGCCTTTGTGGCGCACCGGGCCGCTGTCCGCGGACCATATGGCACGAATCACGTCAACTGCCTCGGCAAGTGCGTCTACGGCTTGACCCGGGGTGAGCCGTCGGCCGCCGACCGCCGCGATCCCGTCCCAGAACGCTCCCGCGCCGAGTCCGAGTTCGACCCGCCCGCCGGTCAGGATGTCGAGGCTGGCCACGCTACGCGCCAGTACCACTGGCTGCCGCAGTGGGAGATTCGCGACGTTGGGGGCCACGCGTACGTTCGAGGTCTGCGCCGCCACCACCGATAGCAGCGTCCACGTGTCCAGGAAGCGCGCCTGATACGGATGATCCTGGAACGTGACCAGGTCCAACCCCAGTTCGTCGGCGAGCTGCGCCAGCTTGAGGAGTGCTTCGGCCTGGGCGGATTCCGGCGTCATGAAGACGCCGAACTCCAGATCATGTCGATAGTCGGGCACCTTACGGCGGCGTTCTTCGCGCCCGTCAGGCGGCCTTCTTGCGGCTGCGGGGGTTGTCGATCGGCGTGAGGTCCTTCTCGAGCCGGTCGCGCAGCGGCTCGGTCCATGCCGAAAGCGATACAGGACCCTCGCCGAGGTCCTCGAGCTTCTGGTCGACGGTGAACCCGGGTCCGTGCGAGCAGAGCTCGACCAACCCCCCGGGTGAGACCGAGTAGCAGCTCAAGAAGATGTAATGGTCGAAGACCTCCGTGAAGGGTTGCGGGCCGGCATTGGCGTACTTTTGCCAGTCCTTCATGTCATCGCCGACGTCAAACGCGATGTGGTGCCAGACGCCGGGCGCGAGCGCTTGGAATGGCCGCTCCGGGGCAGGTGTGAAGTACCAGCGGGCGCTGCGCGTCTCGCCACTCAGCACCAGATGGTCGCCCTCGGTGCGGAACCCAAGGTGCCCGGCGAAGGGCAGCAGCTCCTCAAGGGTCGTGTAGGAGCGGGCGCCCTCGATGCCGCGGATGCGGAACTCTGGTGGGATGTCGTCAGCTTCGGCGAGCTGCGGCGGGTCCGGCGTGTCGCTGACCATCAGCTCGACCGCATGTCCCTCAAAGTCCTCGAAGATGAGCCGCGTGGGCTGGGTGGGGTCAAGGCGCAGCATCTCGCTGTAGATCTGATTCTCGGCCAGGCGACGCAGCCAGAAGTCAACGGCCTCGTAGGAGCCCACGCGCAGCACGATGCGCTGGATGTTGCCGGCGCCGGGTCGCTGTCGCTCGAGCTCGTTGAACTCGAGGAACGTAACTACGCTTCCCGGCTGCCCCTCTTCGTCACCGTAGTACGTGTGGTAACGAAACGTGGTCTCAAAGTTCAGCGTCTTCTTGACAAACCGCAGACCAAGGATCCGGCACCAGAAGTCCACGTTGGCGGTGACATCGGCCGTCACCCCGGTGAAGTGATGAACGCCATCGAGCTTTACGCCGGGCACGGCAACGTCCTTTACGTCGGGCACGTCAATCGCCTCCGAAGCTGGTTGTGGCATCAGAAAACCATTGCCGCGCGTTATTGCCAACTGGTCCCCGGTCTGGCCGCTGATGGCCGGAGGGCCTGGTTCATCCCTGCGACCGGGCGGATGCACGGACCTGCACAGGGCTATTGGCCACAGCCTCGTGGAGGCTTGTTCGCGGCCGACGCTGTCCAGGTCGGCCGATGGACGGCCGACCTGGACAACCGAGGTCGGGCGAGGTCAGGCGAGGTCGAAGCGGTCCAGGTTCATCACCTTGACCCACGCCGCGACGAAGTCGTGCACGAACTTCTCGCGCGCGTCATCGCTCGCGTAGACCTCCGCGAGCGCGCGCAACTCGGAGTTCGAACCGAAGACGAGGTCGACGCGGCTGCCGGTCCACTTCAGCTCACCCGTAGCGGTATCACGACCCTCGAAGGAGCCCGCGTCCTCAGCCGTCGCCGACCACGCCGTGCCCATGTCGAGCAGGTTCACGAAGAAGTCGTTGGTCAACGACCCGGGCGTTGTGGTGAGCACACCCTCGGAGGACTGCCCCGAGTTCGCGCCCAGGACACGCAGACCACCGACGAGCACTGTCATCTCGGGGGCACTCAGGGTGAGCAGGTTCGCGCGGTCGATCAGGAGGTACTCGGCCGTCAGGCGCTGTCTCTCACCGAGGTAGTTGCGGAACCCGTCCGCAGTCGGCTCGAGTGCGCCGAAGGACTCTACGTCAGTCTCCCGCTGCGACGCGTCCGTGCGTCCCGGCGTGACGGGGACCTCGACGTCATAACCGGCGTTCTGGGCGGCCCGTTCGACGGCGGCCGAGCCGCCGAGCACGATCAGGTCGGCGAGCGAGACCTGCTTGCCCCCGGCCTGGGAGCGGTTGAAGGCTTCCTGGATCCCCTCCAGGGTGCGCAGCACCTTTGCCAGCTGGGCGGGGTCGTTGACCTCCCACCCGTTCTGGGGCTCGAGGCGGATGCGTGCACCGTTGGCGCCGCCGCGCTTGTCACTGCCGCGGAACGTCGACGCCGATGCCCACGCGGTGGAGACGAGCTGGGACACGGAGAGCCCCGAATCGAGGACCTGGGCCTTGAGGGTGGCAATGTCCTGTGCCCCGATGAGCTCGTGCGTCACCTCGGGGAGGGGGTCCTGCCACAGCAGCGTCTCGGTCGGGACCTCGGGGCCGAGATACCGCGCGACCGGCCCCATGTCACGGTGGGTGAGCTTGAACCAGGCCCGAGCGAATGCGTCAGCGAGCTCGTCCGGGTTCTCGTGGAAGCGCCGCGAGATCTGCTCGTACGCCGGATCCACGCGCAGCGCGAGGTCGGTCGTCAGCATTGTCGGGGGACGCATGGGCGAGCCCTCGTCGGGACCGGGGATGGTGCCCGCCCCGGCGCCGTCCTTCGGCTGCCACTGATGCGCGCCGGCCGGGCTCTTGGTCAGCTCCCACTCGTAGCCAAACAGGCTGTCGAAGAAGCCGTTGGACCATTCTGTCGGTGTCGCCGTCCAGGTCACCTCGATGCCGCTGGTGATCGTGTCCGCGCCCTTGCCAGAGCGGTACGTGTTCCTCCAGCCGAGGCCCTGCTCCTCCAGCGGGGCGCCCTCGGGCTCGGGGCCGATGTACCGGTCGGGGTCGGCCGCGCCGTGGGTCTTGCCGAACGTGTGCCCGCCGGCGATCAACGCGACCGTCTCCTCGTCATTCATCGCCATGCGGCCAAACGTCTCGCGGATGTCCGTGGCCGCGGCGAGCGGGTCCGGGTTGCCGTTCGGGCCCTCCGGGTTGACGTAGATCAGCCCCATCTGGACAGCGCCCAGCGGCTGCTCCAGCTCGCGATCGCCGGTGTAGCGCTCGTCGCCCAGCCACTCGGTCTCCGGACCCCAGTACACGTCCTCGTCGGGCTCCCAGACGTCCTCCCGGCCCCCGGCGTAGCCAAACGTCTTGACGCCCATCGACTCCAGAGCGACGTTGCCGGTGAGGATGATCAGGTCCGCCCACGAGAGCCTCCGGCCGTACTTCTGCTTGACCGGCCACAGCAGACGGCGCGCCTTGTCGAGGCTCGCATTGTCCGGCCAGCTGTTGAGCGGGGCGAAGCGCTGCTGGCCTGCCCCTGCGCCACCGCGGCCGTCGCTGATGCGATACGTGCCGGCGCTGTGCCACGCCATCCGGATCGTGAACGGGCCGTAGTGGCCGAAGTCAGCCGGCCACCAGTCCTGCGAGGTGGTCAATACATTCTCGATGTCCTGCTTGACCTCGGCGAGATCGAGCGTCTTGAACGCCTCGGCGTAATTGAACTCCTCGCCGAGGGGGTTGGCCACCGCGGGGTTCTTGGCAAGGATCTTCAGGTTGAGCCGGTTCGGCCACCAGCCTCGGTTCCCGCCGCCCTGGGTCGGGTGCGGGGCTCGCTCGTGCGCGACCGGGCAACCGCCGGCGCGGTCTTCATTCATCTCACCAACAACGGCGTCAGGACTATCAGACAAGGGAACCCCTTCCGGGATCAGAGGGTGTATTCAGGCACAGTGTCGCGCCAAGCAGCCACGGCCCCGGGCTCCAGGAGACGACCTCGGCCGGTCGACCGCGTAGCCGGTGGCCGATCAGGAGGCGTGTCGAACTCGAGCCGGACGGGTCGCTCGTTGGCGGCTGGATGGCGCGCGGCGAACGCCTGCTCGTCTTGGGGCAGGATGGTACGCCTCGAGAATGCCGTGGCGGACGCCATGCACAGAGTTTGTATCGGGGTCGCGGCCCGACCGGCCCGTCCGTTGGGTCGGGTGCGATCGGCCCATCGGTCAGGTGCCGACTGGACCTGCGCGTGAGCCATGTCACACCTTCGGGTCTGCGCCGGCGTCCGCTCACCACGTAGATCGTTCGAGGGCGGAGGACCCGTCGCGCGGAAGGGGGCCTAGCGCGAGCTGTCGCCAATCTGCGCGAGGCGTACGGCGACCAGTTCCTTCACGAGCCCCTTCGGGAGGGGCCGGTCAACGTCGAAGTGCAGGGCGCTCTTGGTTGTCGTGTAGTCCTCAAGCTCCTCTGAAAGCTGGTCGAGGACCGATCCGCTGAACGGTAGATAACTCAAATGGTGCTCGAACGCGGCAAAGCCGGCGACGATCTGACCGCCTACGCGGAATGCCGGGACGCGGTAGGAGATCACCTGTTCGGCTTCGGGGACGATCTCCAGAATCGTGCGCCGGAGCGCTTGCAGCGTGTCCCGGTGCGGCTCCTGGACAGCCTGCAGGTATTCGTCAACCTCCTGGGCGGACACCGCCAGCCAGTGTAGGCGAATGTCCCTTTTGGTCAGGCCGCTCGGGGCGGGTTGGCCTGGGTCGGCTGCGCCTAGATGCTTCTCGTGCTCGGCGCCGGTTTGAGTCCGGCGGCGAGCGGGTGGTACGACGTCTCGCCCGGCCCTGGGTTTGCCCGACGACTCGAGGCCGACGTCAGGCGAGGATGAGCAGCAGAACGCCGAGGACGCCGAGCACCGTCGCGGGCGCCATCTTGGGTGGGGGATCGCCGATGCGGGCGTGGGTGGCGACCGCGCCGATCATCGTGAGAATGACAATGATGGCGCCGACGACGGCCAGGCCCGTGCTGCTGGCGATGGCGGCTATGAGGAGAAGCAGGGCGGCCACCAGCTCGGTGAGACCGACGAGAACGCGGGCCCTCTGCGCCTCAACAGCGGGCAGTCGATAGCGCGGGAACTCGGCTTCGTGGGGACCGACATTGGCGACCTTGGTGCCGCCGGCGCCGGCGAAGGCGACTCCAAGGATGAGCGAGAGGATCGTTCCAATAGTTGACATGACAACGATCCTATTGGAGAACTGGGTCCTGAAGCTCGTGCCGAGCTTACTCGTGCCGTAGACCGCCGGCGCCGCGGCCTGACCGATCACCACCGCGAGTCAACACCCACACTCCTTCGTCCAGAAGCCGACTGAGCCGACGTCGGCGCCGCTCGCCACGTCGACGATCTTGAACATGCGATCGCCGCCCTCGAGGCGCTCGTAGCGACCCTGACGCTCGCGCAGCTTGTCCGGGCTCTCGGGGCCGCCGAGGTGCTCGGTCATGCGCGGGTCGCCCATCAGCCGCTCGAGCAGCGGCAGGTCGCCGCTGGCCCAGGGCTCAAGGGTCACCGTCGCGCTCACTCCGCGCAGGCTAATTAACCGTCCTCGATCCGGGGGTCGTTTCTTTCGAGGCCTAATCGGTTGGCGCCGAGTGGCTCGGGCGGATGGGCGGTGCCTCCTGTGGGCTTGCGCGGCGCTCTCAAGATCGTCCCGGGGGCCGGGGCTACGAGTTCCCGCCGTTGGATGCAGCCGTAAGGCGCGAATCAGCGGATTGCCACGGCGTTGAGCGGCGATCCGGCACCGCCGGTGAGGTTGAGTGGCTTGGCGACGATCATGCAGTCCCAGCGACCATCGGCTGCGCAGCGGGCGGCAAGCTCGTCGAGGGCCCAGAGCTCGCCGAGAGCCATGCCCAGGAGGGGAATGAGCACGCGATGCATGAGACCGCTATGGCTGGTCCTGGGTTCATCGCCGCGGCGCTCGGCGTCGGTCAGGAACGGCGACTCAGGGCGTGCCGGCCAGACCTCAACGGCGAGGTTGTCCATCCCGACGACGGAGAACTGACTATCCCAGAGCCAGGAGAGCGTTGCGTGGCTGGGTTCAAGTCCGGTGCTGCGCAGCGCCTGGACATCGTGCTTGCGCTCCTCAGCGTCGCGTTCGCGCAGGTGGTAGTGAACCCAGCCGGTCCGGATCATCAGGATGTCCCCGGGCCGGAGCTCCACCTCCTGTGCATCGGCGGTCTCGGCCACGACCGAGATCGGGATGCTTTCGCCCTTCGCTTGGTCAAGCGGCGTGCCCAGCATGCGAAGGTGGCGGTCAACGTCGAGGAGAACTCCGCGGCCGACGATGCCGTGCTCGGCATACCGATTGATGCCCAGGAACGGCTCGCCCGCACTGAATCGCTCGGGGTCGGCGCCGTTGTAGAAGCCGAACTCGGGATGGCCGATGTGACGCAGCCCGTCAAGCTGACTGGCGGCTTGGGTGTAGAAGCTATCGAGGACCTCGTCGCGGTGAAATGGGTTACTGGCGAACAGCGAGTGACGGAGAGGTTTGCGGGTCGGGATCAACGATTCCTGGAAGGCGTCGAGTGGTAGGTCGAGGTTGAGGACCTCGCCATTCATGACCAGCGCGGTCGCCGCCCGTACGACGTCGGGGGTCAGATGGTTCAGAGTCCCGAGCTCGTCATCGCGGCCGAATACGCCCCACGCCGAGCCGGGGGGACCGTCATCGCGCTCGAGCAGCTCAGCGTAGGTCGGCCAGCGGCTCATCCAGGACCGCCCCCACCCCCGTTTTGCGCACTGAACTCAGCGCCGAGGTCACGGCTAATTTGCTGGGCGGCGTCGACGATGATCGTGGCGTGCTGCTCACGGAAGGTCTGCTCGTCGGTGGTCGCGGTCATGGCGGAGAGCGCGAGGGCGGCGATTACCCGGCCGTTTGAGTCCCTCACTGGCGCGGCCACTGAGCGGAGGCCATGCTCGAGCTCCTGGTCGACGATCGCGTATCCCTGCTGGCGGACCAGAGCAAGCCGGAAGGTCAGGTCCTCGCGCCGGGTGATCGTCTGGCCGGTGAGCGGATGGAGGTCGGCGTGCGCGAGGTAGCCCTGAAGCTCCGGTTCGCTCAAACCGGCGAGGAGCACGTGTCCCATTGACGTGGCGTGCGCCGGAAGCCGCGTCCCGGTCGCGAGCGTGATGCTGCTGATCCGGTGCGTCGACACGCGCGTCACGTACACGACTTCGGTCTGGTCGAGCGTGGCCAGCGAGCAACCCTCCTGGGTCTGCTCGACGACGCGCTCCATGTAGGGCTGGGCAATCTCGGTGAGGTTGAGTGAGCTGAGGTAGGCGTACCCGAGCGCCAGTACACGCGGCGTCAGAGCGAACGTCTTCCCGTTGCTGCGCGCGTAACCCTGGGCCTCGAGGGTGAGGAGTATCCGCCGGGCGGTCGGCCGGCTGAGCCCGGTCGCTTCGGCCACCTGCGACAGCGTCATGCGGGGCCGATTTTGCGAGAAGGCGAGGATGACTTCGAGCCCACGGGCGAGCGAGCGGATTTGGTCGCGTTCTTCTGGTTGCTTTGGCATGCGCTCTGGAGTTTGCCTTGACGGAGGGACGGACGCACGCTACGATGTGTACGCAATGCGTCCTAACTGTCCGTATAGCGTACCGCATGGTGGCGGCGACAACAACCGAAAGCTGGTTGGCGTGCCCCGGGGCGCATCCGACAAACCCCGCGTGCCGGCCACGGAGTACTCGGCCGTGACTCCCTCGTCAACGCGCGAAGCTCGGGCCTGCTTGACCAGGGCAAAGGCGGTCGGGGCCGTGCCCGGGAGCCGCCTCCGGCTGGTGAGGAGAACCGCCGATCGCGAACAGCACGAGGTACCCGCGCTCGAGCGGCTCGCGCGGCCAGAGGCCGCCCGGAGCGAGACCTCGATACGGGTGCTGATCGCCGCGGGACCTGCGCTGGTGCGGGCCACCTATCGGGCCATGATCGAGTGCGACAAGCGGATGGAGGTGGTCGGCGAGGCCACCAGTGGACCCGAAGCCCTCGCGCTGGCCACCGCCACGGCGCCCGATGTCACGCTGCTCGACCTGCAGCTACCGGGCCTCGACGACGTCGAGACGACCGCGGCGATCGTCTCGCACTCGGCGTTCGCCGGCGTCGCCGTGATGCTGATCACCCCCCGTGAAAGCGATGAGCGCGTGGTCAGCGCGGTCCGAGCGGGCGCGATCGGGGTGCTGTCAAACGACGCCCAACACGGGGATCTGATCCGCGCCCTGGAGCTGCTCGCCGGGGGGCAGGCGCTGCTCCCGGCCGACGCCCTGCGCCGCTTGCGCGCCGAACTCGCCCCCCAGTCACACCACGCCCGCCTTCCAATCGAACTGGACGAGCTCACCCCCCGCGAGCGAGAGGTGGTGACGCTCGTTGGTTTGGGCCTCAGCAACCGCGAGATCGCCGAGCGGCTCGTGATCAGCCCAGCAACCGCCAAGACGCATGTCAGCCGCGCCATGGTCAAGCTCCATGCCCGCAATCGCGCCGAGCTGGTGGTCCTCGCCTACGAGACCGGACTCATGGTGGCACGCACACACGCAGCGCCCGCAGGCGAACCGGAGAGGGCAATCGCATGAATCTTCCCGATGGCACCGCCGAGCGCCCTGCCCAGCATCTCGATCAGTTTCCAAGGTCGAGCTACTCGACGGGATCGGGGCTGTGGAACGCGGACGCCCCGCTGGCGGGCCGGACCGCGCCCGACCTCAACAATCCAGACGAACGTCAACATCATCGGCCGCGTTTGCCGGTAGGAGGTATCCATGAGTGATCAGCGTCTGCTGGCCGTGGTCGAGGACATCGAGCGCACGATGCTCGAGGTCATCCGCAAGCATCGGGTCACCCACGAGGAGTACCGGGCGGCAACCGATCTAATCATCGCCTCAATCCACGAGGGCGAAGAGTCACTGCTGTTCGACGTGTTCTTCGAGGCCGAGGCAACCGACGTAGGCAACTTGGACCGCGTCGGTAGCCCCGCCGCGATCGAGGGTCCGTTTTACATCGCTGGAGCTCCACATCTGCAGCGTCCCTACGTGATGCCTCAGCGACCGGACGAGCGAGGGGAGCCGCTCATCTTTCGTGGGACCGTCTCCTCGACGGAGGGAGCGCCATTGGCCGGTGCCGAGCTCGACATATGGCACGCCGATGCGGAAGGGCTGTACTCAAACATCCACCCCGGCATTCCGGACTGGAACCTCCGTGGACGCCTCCACGCGAGCGAGGACGGGTCCTTCGAGGTCCGCACGACCCTGCCACCGCCGTACGAGATACCGAAGTACGGGCCCACCGGACGCGTGCTGTCAGGTCTTGGCCGTCACTTTTTCCGGCCCGCTCATGTTCACTTGAAGGTGCGGGCGCCGCGCCACGAGGAGCTCACTTCTCAGCTCTACATCGCCGGCGGCGAATACATCGACAACGACGTCGCCAACGCGGTCAGAGACGGCCTCGTAGTGACGCTCGAGCATGATGGAGCCGCCTGGCAGGCGACCTACGACTTCGTGCTGGAGCCGGCGCGGCGGGCGGTCCCGGCGTGAGCAGCCCGGCCTCCGGCGCCCTCGGCGCCCACGTGCGTAATCGCTATCGCGGAGACGTGGACGGCGCCGAGCCACGCCCCGAAGCTCTCAGGCTGCCGATCGAGTCGGTGAGTACCACCCTGGTCGATGTGCCGCTGATTCGTCCCCACGGAGTCTCGGTGCAGACCATGACGCGCCAAAGCATGGTGATCGTCAGGCTGCGCACCAGCGAGGGGATCGAGGGCATCGGCGAGGCCGTCGTACCCGGCGGCCCGTGGTGGGGCGGTGAGTCAATCGAGGGCATCAAGGCCCTGATCGACACCTACATCGCACCGCTGCTCACCGGCCAGGACGCGTCCCGTGTCGGCGCCGTAGCAGCCTTGCTCGACCGCACGATCGCCGGCGGACAGTTCGCCAAGGCGGCCATCGAGATGGCCATCTGGGACGCGCGCGGCAAGGCATTGTCGGTCCCCTTGTTTGAGCTGCTGGGCGGGCTGTACCGGGATCGGGTACCGGTCACCTGGGCAGTCGGAACTGACCCGGCCGAAACAGTGATCCGCGAGATCGAGGCCAAGCTCGCGGCGGGGTCCCATCACAGCTTCAAGCTCAAGATGGGCGCCAGCGAGCCTGCCGATGACGTGGCCCGCGTCGGCCAGATCGCCGCGGCGCTCGCCAGCGTGACGAGCCTGCGCGTCGACCTCAACGGAGCGTGGGACGAGCAGACCGCCACGCGCTGGCTCCCGGCACTCAACGAGGCGGGGATCGAACTGATCGAGCAGCCGCTGCCAGCATGGAACCTGGGGGGTCTGGCCAGGCTCGCCGGCCGGCTCGGGCTGCCACTGATGGCCGACGAAAGCATCCGCACCCCGCACGACGCCGCTCGCGTCGCACGGAATCACGCCGCTTCGGTGCTGTCGGTCAAGATCGCAAAATGCGGCGGCCTACTGCCCGTCCAGCGGATCGCCGCGATCGCTGAGGGGGCGGGAATCTCCTGCCATGGCGGAACGACGCTCGAGAGCTCGATCGGCACGGCGGCGAGCGCTCACCTCTTCTGTGCCACACCCGGAGTGAGTGCCGGCTCGGAGCTCTTCGGGCCTCTGCTACTCGACGGCGACCTCGTGCAGGAGCCAATCCACTACGAGAACGGGCACATCAGCCCACCCCCCGGCCCCGGATTGGGGGTGACCCTCGACGAAGAGATGATCGATCGGTATGCCCGGATCTAACCCACGAGTATCAGGAGGGCACGGACGAATCGTCAACCTCGCCAGCAGCCACCTGATGCAACCTCAACGCCCCCAAAACCCCTCAGCAAACAAGGAGACACGATGACCACCACCACCGAAACAACGACCACCAACGCCGAGCGCATGCAGAAGCTTGATGACGCCTGGAACGCGCGCGACTGGGACACGTTCGACGCCTACCACGACGGCAACTCCGTCGTCGTCTACTGGCCCGGACAAGAAAGCACCCCCACACACGGCGGCCATGACCACCGCGCCGAGGCCCAACGCTTCTGCGCCGCATTCCCCGACAACAGAGTGCACAACCAGCCTTACGACATTCTCTTCGGCGACGGGGACTACACGTGCTTCGTCACCCGGTTCACCGGCACCTTCACCGCGCCGCTCGAACTGCCCGATGGCACCACCATCCAACCCACAGGCAAAGCGTTCGACGTCATCTACTCGACCACCGCACTCTGGAAGGACGGCAAGATCATCGAGGAATACCTCTTCTATGACAACGGCACCTTCCTCAACCAGATCGGCCTCGCCTAGAGCCGGAGCGACCGGCGTCCGTCGGCTTCGCGGTGCGGCTGTCGGCGCCCGGGTTATGCGGACCCGGGGCGCCGGCCGCGATCGCGCACCCGACGTCGCACCATGCCGCTCCCTGTGCGCTGAGACGAGTGCCCACCGGCTGACCGAAAGAGAACCCCCAGACTGATGACCACAACTACGAACAGTTCGATTGCGAGCTCGCTGCCCCGCGGGCGGGCTTTGCTGAGAGACCCGCGGTACAACCGTGGAACGGCATTCACCGCCAGGGAGCGCTCTGCCCTGGGCCTTGAGGGGCTCCTCCCGGCGGCAGTCCTGTCGCTCGAGCAGCACACGCAGCGCGCGTACGATCAGTACTGCGCCCAGTCCGACGATCTGGCTCGCAACAGCTTCCTGACGGCGGTGCGCCACCGCAACGAGGTGCTGTTCTACAAGCTGCTCGAGGATCACCTGCAGGAGCTGCTCCCCGTTGTCTACACGCCGGTCGTGGCGCAGGCGATCCAACGTTACAGCGCGGAGTTCCGCAGACCTGATGGTGTCTACCTGTCGGTCAATGACATCGATGGGGTCGAGACGGCGTTGCGCAATTACGGCCTGGAGGCCGGCGACGTTGACCTGATCGTGGCGACGGACGGCGAGGCGCTGCTGGGCATCGGTGATTGGGGCGCGAACGGCATGACCATCGCTGTCGGCAAGCTGGCCGTCTATGCCGCGGCCGCTGGCGTGCATCCGGACCGGGTGATCCCGGTGATGCTCGATGCGGGGACCGACAACGAGTCGCTCCTCAATGACCCGCTGTACGTCGGTAACCGCCACGCTCGAGTGCGCGGCGAGCGCTACGACGCGCTCATCGCCGCCTACGTCCAGAGCGCACGGCGGCTGTTTCCCAAGGCGGTCCTGCACTGGGAGGACATCGGCCCGGCCAATGCGCGGCGCATCCTGCTCGACTATCGCGATCAGGTGTGCACGTTCAACGACGATATTCAGGGGACGGGCGCGATCGTGCTGGCCGCCTTCCTGGCGGGGATCCGGGTCGCGAGAACCCAGCCGAGCCAGCAGCGGGTGGTCATCTTCGGCGCCGGAACGGCCGGCGTCGGGATCGCCGACCAGCTACGCGCCGTGATGGTCAGCGACGGCCTGGACGCAGACGAGGCCGCCCGCTGCTTTTGGTGTGTGGACCGGCAGGGCTTGCTGGTCGCAGACATGGACGACCTGCATGATTTCCAGACGCCGTACGCGCGGCCCCGCGCGGACGTGACCGACTGGGCTTGCGACGAGCGCGGGTCGATCGGCCTCGACGAGGTCGTTTCGCGGGTACATCCGACGATGCTCATCGGCACCTCGGCCCAGACCGGCGCGTTCACCGGAGCGATCATCCGGGACATGGCCGCGCACGTGGAGCGGCCAATGGTTTTCCCACTCTCGAACCCGACCGACCGGATCGAGGCAGTGCCCGCCGACATCATCACCTGGTCAAGTGGTCGCGGCCTAGTCGCGACCGGCACCCCGTGGGGTCCGGTCACGTACCGCGGCACCGACTACCTCGTCGGCCAGGCCAACAATGCGCTGGCCTATCCCGGTATCGGGCTCGGCACGATCGTGTCGCGCGCCGCGCGCGTCACCGATCGGATGCTACTCGCCGCCGCCGAGGCGATCGCCGGGCTGGTCGACGCAGGCGAGCCGGGCGCCGGGCTGCTGCCCGAAGTCGCAAACCTGCGAGTCACCTCGGCGACCGTAGCCGTCGCCGTGGCGCAAGCCGCCGTACAGGACGGGGTCGCTCAGGTCGAGTTGACCAACCCGGTGCAGGCCGTGCAGGACGCCATGTGGCGGGCCGCCTACCCGCCACTGGAGCTCGAGCCGTGAGCGATCACCCGCCCATGCACGAGACAACGAGGGTAAGTCCGGGCGAGACAGGGTCGTCAGTCGTTGGGCCACGTGGGCCAAGGATTGGTGAGAACGAGACGGCCAGGCTCAACTTTGAGTACGACCCATTGCCGCTCCGGGTGATCTTCGGGATCGGCACCGCAGATCGGAGCCTCGTCGGCGCCCTCGATGACCTGATGGTGCGTCGCGTGGCGGTGATCGTGGGCAAATCCGAGCAATCGCTCGCGCGCCGTCTGGTGGCATCGTTCTCGGAGCGGGTCGTGGGGATGTTCACAGACGTGCGCCCGCACGTCCCGGTGGAGGTGGCTGATGCGGCACGGGGCGCGGTGGCTCGTTGGGGGGCTGACGCGGTGCTCAGTATCGGGGGCGGTTCCACCACCGGGACGGCCAAGGCGGTCGCGCTCAGGACCGGGCTTCCCATCGTGGCGATACCCACTACCTACGCCGGGTCAGAGGTCACGCCGGTGTGGGGGCTGACCGAAGGCGGGCTTAAGACAACCGGTACTGATCGGCGGGTCCTGCCTCGCGTCGTGATCTACGACCCCGCGCTGACGGCGACGCTGCCGCCGACACTGTCAACGGCAAGCGGTCTCAATGCCGTGGCGCACTGCGTCGAGGCATTCTGGGGTCCGCGCGCCAACCCGGTCACTTCGCTGATGGCCGCCGAGGGGCTCACGGCGCTGGCGACCGGGCTCCCCGGCGTCGTCCGCGATCCCAGCGATCTCGAGGCTCGCTCCGGTGTGCTCTACGGGGCCTGGCTGGCGGGCACGGTGTTCGCGACCGCCGGCTCGGGCCTGCATCACAAGATCTGCCACGTGCTCGGCGGCGCCTATGATCTGCCGCACGCCGAGACCCACGCCGTCGTCCTCCCGCACGTGACCGCGCTGGTCGCCCGCTCACTGCCCGACGTCGACGCTCGCGTGACGGCGGCGCTCGGAGCGCCCGCGAGCCTGCCGGCCGCCGCTGCGCTCGCCACGCTGGCCCGCAGCCTGAACGCGCCGACGTCGCTGCGCGAGATCGGCCTGTCCGAGGATGAGCTGGCGACGGCGACGCGGCTTGTGGCCGATCAGGTGTCGAGCTGGTCGCCGGCTGACATCGAAGCGCTGCTCGCAGCGGCATGGCGCGGCGAAATGCCGTTGACCCCCGCGCCCGAGATGAGCGTCTCGCACCATGGCTGAGATCACCACACTGCCAGACGCGGTCGCGGAGCTCGTGCGTGACGGTGACGCGGTCGCACTCGAAGGGTTCACGCATCTGATCCCCTTCGCTGCCGGACACGAGGTGCTACGGCAAGGGCGGACGGACCTGGAGCTGATCCGGATGACGCCGGATGTCCTGTTTGACCAGATGGTCGGCATGGGCGCCGCCCGACGGCTGGTGTTCTCCTATGCCGGGAATCCCGGAGTCGGCTCGCTGCACCGCCTGCGTGACGCGATCGAACACGCGTGGCCGCGGGCGATCGAGATCGAGGAGCACTCCCACGCCGGGATGGCCAACCGCTACGCCGCCGGCGCCTCGGACCTGCCGTTCGCCGTGCTGCGGGGCTACCGCGGCACAGATCTTGGCGCCCACACTGACGTGGAGTCGATCAGATGCCCGTTTACGGGCGAGGAGCTGGCCGCCGTCCCGGCGCTGCGGCCCGACGTCGCGATCGTCCACGCTCAAGAAGCCGACCGGCGCGGCAACGTTCAGCTGTGGGGCATCCCGGGCGTGCAGAAGGAGGCGGTGCTGGCGGCGTCGCGATCGCTGGTGACGGTCGAGCGGATCGTCGACGAGCTCGAGCTCAAGCCGGGGGGAATCGTGATCCCCGGCTGGGTCATCGACGCGGTGGCCGAGGCGCCCGGCGGGTCGCGGCCTTCCTACGCGCTCGGCCTCAGCGAGCGCGACAACGGTTTTTACCGCGAGTGGGACGCCATCAGTCGCGACCGCGATCAATTCCGGGCCTGGATGGCCGCGCACGTCATGAGCGGGGTGATGGCGTGAGCGTCGTCCCCCCCACCACCGGCGAGGTTCAGACGATCGTGGCCGCGCGCCGGCTGCTTGACGCGGGCTCGGTGTTCATCGGCGTCGGTCGCCCGAGCACCGCCGCGCTCCTGGCCAAGACGCTCCACAACCCCGACCTCGTGCTCGTTTACGAGTCAGGCACCATCGGCGCCAAGCCCTACCACGTCCCCCTCTCGATCGGCGACGGCGAGCTGGCGGCCACCGCGGACGCCGTCGTCTCGGTCCTCGAGATGTTCAACTACTGGATCATCCCCGGGCGCATCGACGTGGCCTTCCTCGGCGCGGCGCAAGTCGACCGCTTCGCGAACCTCAACTCGACCGTGATCGGCGGCTACGAGCGCCCCAGGACGCGGTTGCCCGGCGCGGGCGGCGCGCCTGAGATCGCCGCCGGCTGCGGCGAGGTGGTCGTGATCGCGCCCCACACGCCCCGCACGTTCGTGCAGCGGCTGGACTTCGTCACCACCGTCGGGCACGGAAATGGTCCTGGCTCACGCGAGGGCCTCGGCTTTCGGGGCGCCGGACCGACCGCGGTGATTACCGACCTCGGCGTGCTCGAGCCCGACCCCGCAACGAAGGAGCTGACGCTGATGCAGCTCCACGAAGGCGTCGAGGTCGAGCAGGTGCGCGAGCTCACGGGCTGGGAGCTGCGCGTCGCAGACGCGGTAACCGTGACCGAGCCGCCTACGGCTGAGGAGATCGGCGCGCTGCGGGAGCTGATCGCGCGATGACGACCCAGGCTCACATCTACGAGGCCGTGCGTACACCGTTCGGCCGCTACGGGGGGGCACTCGCCGGCGTTCGGCCCGACGACCTGGCCGCGCACGCGCTGCGGGCGCTGCTGGAGCGCGTGGGGCAGCTCGATCCCGCGCGAATCGACGACGTGATTCTCGGCAACGCCAACGGCGCCGGCGAAGAAAACCGCGACGTCGCGCGGATGGCGACGCTGCTGGCCGGCCTGCCGACGTCGATCCCGGGCACGACGGTCAACCGCCTGTGCGGGTCCAGTCTGGAAGCTTCGATCCAGGCGACCCGCGCGATCGTAAGCGGCGACGCCTCAATCGTCGTGGCCGGTGGCGTTGAGTCAATGAGCCGCGCGCCGTGGGTGCTACCCAAGCCGGGCCGGGGCTATCCAGCCGGGCACGAGACGCTCCACTCGACGACGATCGGCTGGCGGATGGTCAACCCGGCGATGCCCGAGCAATGGACGATCTCGCTGGGCGCCAGCGCCGAGAAGCTGGCCCGCATGCACGACATCTCACGCGACGAACAGGACGCGTTTGCGGTGCGCAGCCACCAGCTCGCGGCGCGCGCCTGGGATGACGGCATCCTCACCGAAGTGGTACCGGTGCCGGACGTCGAACTGGCGCGCGACGAGGGCATTCGCGCGGACACATCGATGGAGAAGCTCAGCGCGCTGAAGGCGGCATTCGTTCAGGGCGGAACGGTGACCGCCGGCAACAGCTCGCCGCTCAACGATGGAGCCGCAATGCTGCTGTTGGGCGACGAGAAAGCCGCTGACCGGATCGGCCGCGCGCCGCTGGCGCGCATCGTGGCCACCGGCGTGCACGGCGTCGACCCCGACGTCTTTGGCATTGGCCCGGTGCAGGCCGCCAACAAGGCGCTCGCCCGCGCGGGGCTGAGCTGGGACGACATCGACGTCGTGGAGCTCAACGAGGCGTTCGCATCCCAATCGCTGGCGTGCCTGCGTGGCTGGCCTGAGCTGGATCCCGAGAAGGTCAACGTCCACGGCGGCGCGATCGCGATGGGCCACCCCCTCGGCGCGTCGGGCGCGCGCATCGTCGGCCGCCTCGCCCACGAGTTGCACCGCCGCCGCGGCGGCTACGGCGTTGCCGCGATCTGCATCGGCGTCGGCCAAGGACTCGCCTTGATCCTCGAGGGCTAAAGCCGGACGCTATGCCACGCCAAAAAAAATGTTGTGCGCGCAACTATCTGATATAGTTGACTCAACAATCAAACGGCCGACGCGGGCCACTACCCACAAGGAACCCATCGAAATGAGCGCCACCACCACCACCGTCATCCCCAGTGGCACCTGGACTGTCGATCCGACTCACTCCAAGGTCGGCTTCGCCGTCAAGCACATGGGCATTGCCACCGTCCGTGGCGTGTTCAACGAGTTCGAGGGCAGCCTGGAGATCGCCGGCGACCTCACGTCGGCCAAGGCGTATGGCACGGTCAAGGCCGCTTCGGTCGACACCAGCGAACCACAGCGCGACGCGCACCTGCGCTCGGCCGACTTCTTCGACGCCGACACCCACGAGCACCTCTCCTACGAGTCCTTGCGTATCGAGGCTATCGACGAGGAGACCTACCGCATCTTCGGCAACCTGACGCTCCGCGGCGTCACGAACGAGCTCGTGCTCACCGCCGAGATCAACGGCATCGACATCGACCCGTACGGCAATGAAAAGATCGGCCTTGAGATCACCGGGCAGCTCAGCCGCGGTGAGTACGGCATGAAGTTCAACCAGGCTCTCGGTAGCGGCAACGTGCTCGTCGCGGACAAGGTCAAGCTCACCCTCGACATCGAGGCCGCCAGGCAGGGTTAAACTGGCCACACCGGACAGTTCACCGCGCGACGGGAACCTCGGCCCGGTCAGCGACAACCCGGGGGTCGCTCGAGCGCACGATCTCGACGTCGAGGTGTTTCATGAGAGGCTGGTCACTCTGCTCGCTGTAGTCGCCGATGGGGCACAGGACGTTGAGCTCGGGCATGTAGCCGGCCGCGCTGCCGCGCGGGATGTCATACGGGATGGCACGGTAGCCGTAGACGCTGCGTCGTGATCCGTCTTTGGCGATGCTGGTGACGTCGATCAGGTCGAACTTCTTGATCCGCCGCTCGTGCATGTCCTCGGCGTTCATGAACACGACAGTACGTAGGTTGCGTAGGCCTCGGTAGCGGTCGTCATTGGAGTAGATCGTTGTGTTCCATTGGTCGTGAGAGCGCATCGTCCCGAGCGTCAGGCGGCCCTCGACCGGGACCGTCGATGGCAGCTCGGCCGCCGAGAACTCTGCGCGCCCCGACGGAGTGAGGAAGATCCGCTCGCGAGCGGGCTGGCGGATGCGGAACCCGTGCGGCTGGCGCACCCGTGCGTTGAAGTCCTCAAACCCGTCGAGCACCTGGGCCATGGTGTTGCGGATACGGTCGTAGTCATCCACATATGCCTGCCAGGGCGCCTGGCTGCGCGGCAACGTGGCCTGCGCCATCCCGGCGATGATCGCCGGCTCGGAGAGAAGGTGCGGGGAAATCGGCGCCTTCATGCCCGATGACAGATGGACCATGCTCATCGCGTCCTCGACGGTAATGCCCTGAAGCCCGCTGCTCTGGTGATCGCGCTCGGAGCGCGCAAGGCAGGGAAGGATCAGCGCCTGCCGGCCGTGGACTAGGTGGCTGCGGTTGAGCTTGGTGCTGACCTGCACCGTGAGGTCGCACGCCCGCAGCGCCTCAAACGAATACACCGTGTCGGGCACCGCCAGTGCGAAATTGCCGCCCATCCCGACGAACACCTTGACCTCGCCACGATGCATCGCCTCGATCGTGCTCACCGTATCGAGGCCGTGCTCGCGCGGCGCGTCAATCCCGCAGACCGCGTCCAGCCGCGCCAGGAATGCCTCGCTCGGTCGATGGTCGATCCCGCAGGTGCGGTTGCCCTGGACGTTGCTGTGCCCGCGCACCGGTGACGGTCCGGCACCCTCACGGCCGATGTTCCCACGCAACGCCAACAGATTGACGATCTCCCGGATCGTATCCACGCCGTGCTCCTGTTGGGTGATGCCCAGGCACCAGCTCACGATGGTCCGCTGCGAGTCGCGATACAGACGGGAGATTTCCCGCATCGTTGACTCGGGCACGCCCGCGCAGCGCTCGAGCTCGCTCCACGACGCTGCGGCGCACAACCTCCGGTACTCCTCGAAGCCCCCGGTGTGACGCGCCAAAAACACACGGTCGACCGCGTCGGGATCGTGCTCGGCCGCCTCGAGCAGCGCCTTGGCGACGCCCCGCAACAGCGTAAGGTCGCCCCCAATCCGCGGCTGGACGTTCAGCGTGCTGGTGTCCGTCGCCCGGAAGGTGGCCATCCGCATGACCTCGTGCGGAATGATCGTACGCCGCGCGCCCGACTCCACCAACGGGTTGACGTGGACGATCTGGGCACCCCGCCGGTATGCCTCGGCCAGCGCCGTCAGCATCCGCGGCGCATTCGACGCCGCGTTGACACCGATCACGAAGATCAGGTCGGCTTGCTCCCAGTCGTGCAGGTCGGCCGTGCCCTTGCCGGTGCCAAGCGAAGCCTGCAGCGCTCGTCCACTCGCCTCATGACACATGTTCGAGCAGTCGGGCAGGTTGTTGGTGCCGAACTCGCGGACCCATAGCTGGTACAGGAACGTCGCCTCATTCCCGAGCCGCCCGGATGTGTAGAAGGACGCCTGCTGCGGACTCTCCAGCCCGCGCAGGGTGGCGCCGACGAGCTCGAATGCGTCCGCCCACGAGACCGGCACGTAACGGTCGCTCGCGGGGTCATACGCCATCGGCTCCGTCAAACGGCCGCGAGCCTCCAGCGCTGAATCGTTCCACTGCGACAACTCTGTGACCGTGTGGCACTCAAAGAAACTGCGTTCGACGCGCTTGCCGGTCAGCTCCCAGGTGAGGTGCTTGACCCCGTTCTCGCAGAAGTCCATGCGGAGGCCATCCTGGTCGTCGGGCCACGCGCAGCCCGGACAGTCAAACCCGCCGTCGGGATGGTTCATCTTCAACAGCGCGCTCGCGGCCGCCAGCGGCCTGCCGGAGCGAGCGACCACGCGCGCGACGCTCATGGAGGCGCCCCAACCCGCCGCTGGGTGGTGGTAGTCCGAATGCTCAAAGCTCCCGTCGGCCTCTGGGCCGCGTCCCACCGCAGCAACGCCGGGGACCGCGCCGAGCATCCGGCGGCCAACATCATCCGCTAACGGCTCGGACGCCTCGCTCATCGTCACCCCTCGCTATTGCTCGAGCGAGATGAGGGACTCATGGCTGCTATCAACGATGTCCACGTCGGCGCTCCCGCCTCGAACGCCAGCACGTTGTGCCCGAGGGCTCCAAACGACCTCAGGGCGTGCACCAAGCGCCCCACCTCGGCTCGTGTCACCGCTGGCGCATGGCCGCTCACCGGAATAATGTCGGCAATAGCGGGCCGTCCGAGGCCCGTCCCTCCGGCCAGGATCAACTGTCCCGAGTCCGCGTCCCGCGACGAGCGCGGGATATTCGGGAGCCTCCTCGCCAAGTCGCTCGTCCGGCCGCCCCCCACGCTAATGCGATGCTGTGCGGGTGACGTCGCCGAATGACTCGAGCGATCTCGGCGGCCGTGAACGCGTGGTGCCTGCTGCATGGTCTCGCCAGCTTCCACCGGCTCTGGGAGCGCGTGATCCCGCTGCTCGGCGAAGACTGCGCCGCGCGCTCTCTGCACGACCGCGTCGGCACGTTGCCGATCCCGGTAGACGTGGTGTTCGGGCTCGAGGACAGGCGCGTCGCGCGTTCGTCGCTCGATGCCTACGACCGCCTCGGGAACGTGACGGTTACGCGGGTCGCCGGAGTCGGCCACACCCCGCCGCTGGAGGCGCCGCAGGCCGTCGCCGACGTACCAGCCAGTCGTACCGGCGCTGGCTCCCGATCTCAAGCCCTCTGTCGGACTCGAACCGACGACCCCTTCCTTACCATGGAAGTGCTCTACCAGCTGAGCTAAGAGGGCGCTGGCGCCAGCGTAGCGACTCGGCCGTGCCGGCGGCGTCCCTGGATCCGAGCGGGGGTGCCGCCGGAGCTCCGCCCCCGGGGCGG
>JAXDGI010000169.1:0-2951 GCA_034665145.1 Solirubrobacteraceae bacterium | reverse complement strand
CGACCTCGCCTTCGGTTACCCGTGCTCCGATCGCGCCGAGAACCTTGCGCAGCTCGGCTTGGGCCCAGACAGCACCGAACATGCCGGAGCTCGCGCCGATCACGGCGACCGGCTTGTAGCGCAGCGGATTGGTGGCGACCGGGCGCGAAATCCAGTCGAGTGCGTTCTTCAGCGCCCCCGGGATCGAGGAGTTGTACTCGGGGGTGACGAAGAACACAGCGTCGGCGTCCCGGACCGCCTCGCGGATTCGCGAGACGGCCTCGGGAGCCTCCTCGGTGTCGTAGTCCTCGTCGTAGGCTGAGATCTCGCGCAGCCCGTGGTAGATCTCGAACTTCACGCCCTCGGCCTTGAATAGCTCGCCGGCGTGGCGCAAGAGCGCTGTGTTGTAGGAGTCGCGGCGCAGGCTTCCGCTGATACCGAGGACCCGCATCGCGCTACGCCTGCTTTGACAGCTGCAGCTCGGCGGTGATCGTCACCATGTTTGACAGGGCGGGCTCGCCGCTCGGTAGTGGGTTGTTCCAGCTGATGCCGAACGTGTCGCGGTCAACGACGGTCTGAATCGTCAGCCCGAAGCGCTCGCCACCGTAAGGGTCGGCGATCGGATCTGAGATCTCGCCGGTGATCTGCGCCGTCTCGGTGTGGCCCTTGATCATGATCCGGCCGTCGATCGTGACGCGATCGCCGTCGCGGTTGACCGCGTTGGAAGTGAATGTGAGGTCGGGGTGGGCCTGGGCGTCGAAGAAGTCCGGGCTTTGCAGATGCGCGGCGAGGTTCTCGTCCTTGACCTGAACGGAGGCGACCTTCGCGGAGCCGTTCAGCACGCCGTCGGTGACGGCGGCGTCGAAATCGCCGAACGTGCCGTGGAAGGTGCCCGCCATGTAGTCAACGGCGAATCCGATGCTCGAATGGACCTTGTCGACCTGCCATGTGCCGGCGGGTAGTGCTTGAACGTCGATGGTGCTCATTGCCTGTTGCCTCCGTTGGATGGTGGATTGGGGACTGATCGGAAGTCGTCGCTGGTATGACTGCATTTCCGCAGCTCACTGTCGGATAGCCGCGCCCTCTCGCGCCATGTGCGCGTGTACGAACTGCACGACCATCGCTTTCTCGCCAGCGCAGCACCGACCTGCCGCATCTGACCGCCCTCGCGCAGGCCGCCGAGGTCAGCGACGAAGAAGCCGGCGTCCCCGAACAGCGCGACGACCTGGCTGTCACCGCGATGCGACGGAATGGCGGACACCCGCTCAGGCGGTCGGAGCCGCTTGAACTCCGCGATGGATAGGCCCGGGCTCGCTTCCGTAGACCGCCTTCGCGATCCGCTCGGCGATCATGATCGTCGTGGGGTTCAGCGCCACCGACACAACGACCGGCATGATCGACGCGTCGACGACACGAAGTCCCTCGATTCCCTTGACGGCACCCTGCGAGTCCACGACCGCCCACGGGTCCTGGGGACCGCCCATCGGCGCCGTCGCAGCCGGGTGTCCGTAGGAGGCCAGGTTCGAGGCGATCGCGTCTGCGAGCTGGTCGTCCCCGACTGCGTCGCCGGGAATGATCTCGAGCTCGAGGAACTGAGCGAGCGCCGGATTGCGACCGATCTTGCGGGCCAGCTTCACGCCTTCGAGCATCCGGCGCGCGTCCCGCTCCTCGGCCAGGAAGTTGCAGTCGATTTCAGGCTGCTCGCGCGGGTCGCGGCTACGGAGGGTGAGGGTACCGCGGGAGTCGGGCTTGACGACGGCCACGCTGAGCGCAATCGCTCCCCCGGTCGGGCTGTATTCCGGAGGCATCAGATGCGTGACCGCGATGTGCATGTCCAGTTCCTCGCCATGGGCCTCGGTGGACTGCCTCCAGAGGAAGGCGCCGACCGATGGCCGCATGTCAAGCGCATCTGTTTTCAGGGCGTAGGCGTTGTAGTAGAAGGGCTGGTCTTGAAGGCGCTGCCCGACGGGCAGGTCGGCCACGACGTCGATGCCGAGCTCCGTGAGGTCCGCGGCCGGGCCGACGCCGGACCGCAGCAGGATCGCCGGACTCCCGTATGAGCCGCCGGAGAGGATCACCTCGCCCGCAGGAACCTGAGCGCCGCTCGCCGTGACAACGCCGACGACCCGGCGCTGGTCGAGCAGGACGCGATCGACGAGCACGTCGCCTGAGATCTTCAGGTTGGGGCGGTTCCGGACCTCCTCGGTCAGATAGACCATGCCGGTGTTCTGTCGGACGCCGTCGACGACGTTGACCGGGTACCCGCCGACCCCGCTCGGATTCGGCCCGTTGAAATCCTCGACCCGGGGGAACCCCTCCGCCACCGCCGCATCGATGAACCCGCGCAACGACGACGTCAGCTCGTCGTATGTGCGAGTCCGTATCGGGAACGGTCCCGTGCGCCCGCGGTGTGCGTCGTCGCCGTCGGGTGTGTTCTCCATCTCCTTGAACGTGGCCAAGACATCTTCGATCGTCCAGCCATCGAGGCCATGTCGCTCCCAGTCAGTTATGTCGCTCGGCTGCGCGCGCATTGCGACGGTGGCGTTGTGGGCCGAGCAGCCGCCGAGCGCCTTGCAGCGTGCGGCATCGATCTCCGGGGAGGCAACTCCACCGCGAGCGGTGTAGCCCCATTCGTGCTCAGGGTTGGCTGGCACGTGCGCGGGGTCCCGCAGGTCGTCCGGATAGCCATCGACGCCATAGGCCCTGCCTGCCTCGAGCAGCAGGACCGAGCGGGTTGGATCCTCGCTCAGACGGCTAGCGAGGACGCAGCCGGCTGATCCTCCTCCAACGATGACTACGTCAGCGCGACCGGCGCGACCGTTGCCTATACCGGACATGAATCTCGCTCTCCTCGGGTCGATAACTCGCGCCGAGATCGTCGCCAGCACACGGGTGATGCGTCATCGCCAGATCCCGGTGATTCAGCAGATGTCAGCCGTCAGGAACCGCGCGACGTCCGGATCGACATCCAC
>JAXDGI010000168.1:0-8341 GCA_034665145.1 Solirubrobacteraceae bacterium | reverse complement strand
CGCCCGTGGCGCCCTGGTTACCGACCGCGCCCTGCGCACCGGTCGAGCCAGTTGCGCCCTGGTTGCCCGTCGGGCCCTTATCGCCCGTGGGACCCTGTGCTCCGGTATCCCCGGTTGCGCCCTTGTCGCCTGTGGCGCCCTGGTTACCGGTCGCGCCCTGGTTACCGGTCGCGCCCTGGTTACCGACGGCGCCCTGCGCCCCGGTATCACCGGTCGCGCCCTGGTTACCGACGGCGCCCTGCGCCCCGGTATCACCGGTCGCGCCCTGGTTACCGACAGCGCCCTGGTTACCGACGGCGCCCTGCGCCCCGGTATCACCAGTCGCGCCCTTGTCGCCCGTGAGACCCTGATTACCGACCGCGCCCTGCGCGCCGGTGGAGCCGGTTGCGCCGGCGTCGCCGGTCGCACCCTTGTCGCCCGTGGGGCCCTGATTACCGACCGCGCCCTGCGCACCGGTATCACCGGTCGCGCCCGTGGCGCCCTGGTTACCGACAGCGCCCTGGTTACCGACAGCGCCCTGCGCACCGGTATCGCCCGTGGCGCCCTGGTTACCGACCGCGCCCTGCGAGCCAGTCGCGCCGGCGTCGCCAGTCGCACCCTTATCGCCCGTGGCGCCCTGGTTGCCAACAGCACCCTGCGCGCCAGTCGAGCCAGTTGCGCCGGCATCGCCGGTCGCGCCCTGGTTGCCCGTCGGGCCCTTATCACCCGTGGGACCCTGCGCACCGGTGGAGCCGGTTGCGCCTGTGGAGCCGGTTGCACCGGTATCACCGGCCGCGCCCTGGTTACCCACAGCGCCCTGCGCCCCGGTATCACCGGTCGCACCCTGATTACCGACTGCGCCCTGATTACCGACCGCACCCTGCGCACCGGTATCACCGGTCGCGCCCTGATTACCGACCGTGCCCTGTGCACCAGTCGAACCGGTGGCGCCCTTGTCGCCCGTGGCGCCCTGGTTACCGACAGCGCCCTGCGCGCCGGTTGAGCCGGTTGCGCCGGCGTCGCCGGTCGCGCCCTTGTCGCCCGTGGGGCCCTGGTTACCGACCGCGCCTTGCGCGCCGGTGGAGCCGGTTGCGCCCTTGTCGCCGGTCGCGCCCTGGTTACCGACCGCGCCCTGCGCGCCGGTGTTCCCCGTCGCGCCCTGATTGCCGGTCGCGCCCTGATTACCTGTCGCGCCCTGATTACCGGTCGCGCCCTTGTCGCCTGTGGGGCCCTTGTCGCCCGTCGGACCCGGCGCGCCGGTGGAGCCGGTCGCGCCGGTGTTCCCGGTCGCGCCTTGGTTACCGGTCGCGCCGGTGTTCCCGGTCGCGCCCTTGTCGCCGGTCGCGCCCTGGTTGCCGACGGCGCCCTGCGCACCGGTGGAGCCGGTTGCGCCGGTGCTCCCGGTCGCGCCCTTGTCGCCCGTGGGGCCCTTGGCGCCTATCGCGCCCTGGCTGCCGGTGGCGCCGGTCGCGCCGGTCGCGCCAGTCGCGCCAGTCGCGCCGGTGGCGCCCGCAGAACCTGTGAAGCCTGTGGAACCTGTTGCACCCTTGTCACCGGTCGGGCCTTTAGCGCCGGTCGGGCCAGTAGCGCCGGTGGCGCCGGTCGGGCCGGTAGCGCCGGCGGTACCCCCGCCGTTCCAGTCGACCTCGGTGCTGTTATTGGGGCAGGTCGCATTGACATTGCCGTAGACCGGTGGGCCGGGGCTGTAAATGATTGTGACGTTGCCGCTGTTGCTAGGGGTGTTGCCATTGGCGACGCACGAATGGATCTGGCTAGCGGTCCCTAGGGCTGACGCGCTCGACGCCAAGGCCATGCTGGCCACCGCTGCAGCGGCCAAGAAGACCAACAGGAAGCGCATCCGCAGTCCCTGCCGGTGGGCCCTACGAACGTTGTGCCGATCCATGGACCAATGCCCCCTTCCATGAGGTTTTCAGGCCCCATGCGTGTCTCTGGTTGAACCCCACGGTGTACCCACCGCCAACGAGTCTCGGGGGAAATGAGAAACAGGTGGCGGCTCCCATCCAGGGAGCGCTCAGGCACTACTCAGTACGAAAACTGCTTAAGCCCCTTCAGCCTTCTGTGAAGAACGGTGCTGCCCCACTCAATCTTCCGTCTAAAAAGAAAAGTATTTAATGATTAACTTTAAGACGGATTGATGAGCATAGGCGTAAGAGTCATCAGAGTCAAGCGTGTGGCGCGACCTTCCTTGACTAGGTGCCTCCTGTACGCGGGCATCGGGCGCAGCTAGGTCGGCAGCACGGCGAAGGCGAGGGGCTGGAGGATCCCTCAATCCGGCCGCTCGACCACTCAGATCCTGAACACCGGGATCAGGCGCTGCTCATGCTCGGCATCGATGCGCGCGATCACCTCGACATGTTCCTCGAGCCCGGAGCCGCGGAGCTTTTCGGCCAGGAGTTCGTCCACCTGGAAGATGCCCGCGCTGTTGGACATCTCGATCTCCACCCGCACGGCCCGATCGCGCCCTGCCGAGATCTTGACCTCCTCGATCGCGTAGGCCGAGAGCGAGTGGATGTTCTGATGACCGGACTCGAACGGTATCCGCGACCGTCCCCGAGCCATGTCCAGAGCGTCGGCTACCCGCACGATGCCGCCCTCCACCGTGAACGGGTTGCCGTTGCGACGATGCCCGATGATGGCGTGCATCGTCTCGGCGGCGATGATCGAGCGCTCCGGCTCCTCATAGACATCGGCCAGCAGGCTGCCCAGCTTGTCGGCGCTCAGGAACAGGCTGTAGCGCTCGTGGTCCTCCCGGTGAATCGACATACCCACGCAATGCAGCAGGCAGGCGGCGGCAACCACGACCTCGGCATCACGCTCGCTCATCGCGTAGTCGGCCACGACGCTGGGCACCACCCCACGGCGGAAGAGCAGGCGCGCCATCCGCAACCCGATGTTGAGCACGATCTGGATGTGGACCCAGCTGTGGTCCGACATGCCCAGGCGCCGCGTCGCGTTGACGGCGGACACGTGCCACCACGCCTTGAGCTGCTCATCGCCGTTGACCGCCTCGAGCAGTCGCTCGAGCCGGCGGTTGCCTCGGGTCGGCGCGCGCACGCGCACCTCGGCCAGCGCCTCACGCGGGGCAATGGGAGGATCAGCAGCCACTGGTCTCAGGCTTCTAGCAGCACGCCCTCGCGAATGCCACCGCGCCCCACGTGCAGCGGCACCCCGAAGGCGGTGACCGCGGCCTCCATGATGAGCAACCCGGCCGGGAGCAGCCGGGCCCGCTCGGGATCGATGCCGAACCGGGTCGCCACGTCGGCCGCCGGAGACACGCTCAAAAAGCCCAGGGCACGCTGCAGGGTGCTCGCATCGAGGACCGGTCCGACGAGGCGGCCGAGCGACGTCGCACTGCCGCCGGCGGCGACCGCGGTCACGGGCTGGGGAACGTCGAGCGACTCGATCTCGGCCGCGATGCGCGCCCGTGACCGATCCAGATCGTCCGCCGTCGGCGGGTCCGCACAGGCGGCCGGATGGCTGAGCGCGGCCGAGCCCAGCGGCAGCGACGCCCACCAGTGGATCCGGTCGGGTCGCTCCCCGACGACGAGCTCTGACGAACCCCCGCCCACGTCGACCACGCCCAGCCGCCCGGCCGGCCACTGGTCGAGCGTGCCGGCCACGCCGACGAAGGCCAGCCGCGCCTCCTCCTGGTCAGAAAGAACCTCGACCTGGTGGCCCGTGGCCCGCCGCACTGCATCGACGAGCTCCTCGCCGTTATCGGCCCGCCGGATGGCCGCGGTGGCGACGAGACGGATATCGCCGACGCCGTGGCTGCGGGCGCTCTCAAGCTGAGAGCACACCACCGCGACGACCTCTTTGACCTTGGTCGGCCCCAACCGGCCCTCGGCCAGCAACGTCTGTCCGATGCGCGTGAAGGCGCGCTCCTGGTGAACCCAGGTCAGCCTTCTGTCCGTGCGATCAGCAACCAGCAGACGGGTCGTATTGGACCCGATGTCGATGCAGCCGAAGCGCTCCGTGAGCGTCACGAGGCAAGCGTCTCACGACTTTCCATCCCGATGGGGACATTTGTGTCCCGGGGCTGTGCGGGTGCGGCGCCGGCCGTGTCGCCGGCCGCGTGGTCGGGTGGATCGCCGAGCCGTGAGGGCCGCAGCAGGAACGAGGCACTCACTGCGTAGGCGAAGGTTCCCACGGCAGCGACGGCCAGGGCCAGGCGCGGGCTGGCCACCGCGGTCAGGCCGCCGCCGAGCAGGATCCCTATGCCCGGGGCGACCTGGGAGATCGACTCGTTGAGGCTGGTCACCATGGCCATCCAGCGTTGCGGCGTGTAGTCCTGAAGCATCGTCTTGGCGGCCATCAGGCCTCCGCCGTTGCCGACCCCACCCAGCGCGGCGCCGATGACAGCGACGACAATCGATGGCGCGGCCGCCATGAGGACAAAACCGAGGGCCATGGTCACCGCGCTGCCGATCATCAGGGCCAGGGCCGGACGCCGGCGCCATCGGGCGTAGACGGCGCTGCCGACGACGGCCCCAGCGCCCCAGCCCGACATCAGGGCTCCGTAGCCGCCCGCGCCCGCGTGCAACGTGTGGGAGGCGAGCACGACCTCGACCGGAATGGACATGGCAAAGGCGGCCGCGCCTCCCGCCTGCAGGACGAGCATCCAGCGCAGCGCCAGGTCGTGACGCACGTGGCTGAGGGCGGCCCGGACCCGACCCTTGTTCGGCACGGGATCGACGGCGGCACGAGGCAGACCCCCGGTCGTCACCAGCACGAGGCCGATCCCGGCGAACAGGCCGCAGTTGACGAGCAGAGCCGCCACGGTGCCACCGGCGGCCACGACCACGCCGCCGATCGCCGGGCCGGCCATGTAACAGATTGAGAAGACCACGTTCGTCAGCGCATTGCCCTCGGGGAGCAGATCGACCGGTCGCAGGATTTCCACCGTCGCCGCGCGGGCCAGGGAGCGAGCGACGAGGGCCACCGTGCCGTCGAGGACGACCAGCGCGAGCACCGCGGGCAGCGAGAAGCGGCCGGTCAGCCAGGCCAGCACCCCGAACAGGGCCGCCTCGAGGATGTAGAGCATGGGCAGCACCCGGCGGGGCGAGCGCTGGTCGACACGCGAGACCAGCACCGGTGAGAGCAAGGCCGGACCCACCTGCGAGCAGACGAAGAAGGCCGTCGCCCCCAGCGCGCTCCCGGTGCGCCGGTAGACGAGCACCGCAAGGGCGAGCGTCCCGACCGACCAGGCCAGCTCATTGAGCCCGTAGGCGAGCAGCAGTCGCCGGTAGCCGGGGATGTGGAGAACGCGCTTCATGACTGATTACTGAATCTCGGTCCACCGTGGGCGTCGCCTCGAGCGGCGGCTGAATTCAACCGCTCGAAGGTTCCCATCCGTCAATGGTCTAAAACTATGATCGTTGTCCGGCCACGCATCGACGCGCGGCGCTGGAGGGCCACCCCACTCCTCACGTCCGGAATCGTACATGGCCACTGCTTCGGGTCCGTCTTAGCGTGTTCGGGGCGCGGGCTGTCATCCTCTGGGGGTGTCCCTCCGGGCTCGTTCCTGGCTTGACAGCCACAGCTTCACGCACACGGAGTTCCCATCCCAGCGCGTCGCCGCGCAGCGTGACGCGACCGTCTCGGTCTGCCTCCCCGCGCGCAACGAGGCGGCCACGATCGGGCCGATCGTCACCACGTTGCTTCAGCTGCGCGACCAGGGCGTGCTCGACCAGGTTGTCGTGGTTGACAACTCGACCGACGCCACGGCCCGGATCGCGCGCGAGCTCGGGGCCGAAGTCCACGACCAGGAGAACCTGCAACCCGAGCTCGGTCCCGTTCTCGGCAAGGGCGACGCCATGTGGCGCGCGCTCGAGGTGCTCACCGGGGACGTGGTCTGCTACCTGGATGCCGATACCGACGAGCTGGGGGCCCATTTCGTGTGCGGACTGCTCGGGCCGCTGTTCGCCTCGCCCCAGATCCGCTTCGTAAAGGGGTTCTACCGCCGGCCGTTTCGGGTCGGCGCCCACACCCTTCCGGATGGCGGTGGCCGCGTGACCGAGCTCACCGCCCGCCCCCTGCTCAATCTCTTCTACCCCGAACTGGCCGCCGTTCGGCAGCCGCTGGCGGGCGAGGTCGCCGCTCGGCGGGACCTGCTCGAGCGGCTGCCGTTCGTGACCGGCTATGGCGTGGACATCGCGCTGCTCCTCGACGCTCATCGCGAGGCCGGGCTGGACGGCCTGGCCCAGGTCGACCTCGATGTGCGCCAGAACGCCCACCAACCGCTGCGCGACCTCGGTCCGATGGCCTTCGCCGTGCTCCGCGCTGTGGCCTCTCGGCTCGAGCGCGAGGGTCGGCTCGCCGGCCCGTTGCCGAGCTCTTTTTTGCTCTCAGGCGCGGAGGAACTGCACACGCTCGAGGCCGACCCGGTCGAGCGTCCACCGCTGGCCAAGCTGCGTGCGGTGGCCTGAAAGGTGCTGAACTAAGTGCCGTGAGTCGGAAATTCGTGAGCAGCCTCGGGCGTGGCTGGGCGTGGCAGGCCGACAGCGATGACCCAAGTCCTACTGGTGGTGGTCCGGCGGGGTCATCCCCGTCCGTCAGGCGCGTCCAGACGACGCGAGACTGCCACCGAATTTGTGACTCGGGACGCTAGCCCCGATGTTCCGGCCTGTCTCGCTTGCCGCGATTGTGGTCCTGGTCCTCGTGGTGGTCGGCTGCGGGACGCGCAGTTCCGCGGGATCGGGCGGCTCCGGGGGCGCTGGCGGCACCGGCGGCACCGGCGGCACCGGGGCGGCTCATTCGCAGAGCATCCCCAAGGGCCACCCTCAGGCCATTGAGCCCACGGTGGGAGACCAAGCCGCGGTCTCGGCCGCGGCCAGCGACCCCATCGGTGATCCCAACGCCCGCCCGGTGTCGCTGGCCGAGGTCCGGCGCGAGCTCAAGCTCGTTCAGGAGCTCAACTCGCTCGGCACGGGACAGGGCTTCGTGTTCCCGATCCAGCCCGCGTCTGTGGTCGCGCCGCCCAGCACGTGGTCGCCTGACCAGGGGGTCGACATCTCCACCCGCGGCAGGGCGTGTGGCAGCGCCGCCGTCGAGGTGGCGGTGACCAACGGCGTGATCGTGCAGGAGGGCATCTCGGGCTTCGGGCCCTACGCGCCCGTTCTGAGGGTCACCGGGGGCCCGCTCAACGGCCGCTTCATCTATTACGGCCATGCCAAGCCGGCGCTCGTCCCCATCGGCTCCGTCGTCCAGGCTGGACAGCCGATCGCCGAGGTCGGATGCGGCATCGTCGGCATGTCCACGGGGCCCCATATCGAGATCGGCATCAGCACCCGCAACGGTCCCACCTGCTGCCCAGGCAGCGGTGTGACCTCCCCCGCCCTGGAGCGGCTGCTCCAGCGGATCTACTCCGGCGGGTAGGAGCCTTTTCGGCGGCACGCACGGGGGCGGGGCAGCCGGTCGCGGTGCGCGAGCGGACACCTGACCTCCGCCTGGGAGCGGGCCGGCCCGCCTCCCGCCCCAGCTAGCCTCACACTGATGAGCACCGAAACCGAGACCTTCGCCCTCGGGCCCGAGGGTGGCGACGATGGCTCATTCAAGCGTCAGACCAGCGCGTTTCGCAACTGGGTAACCGCTGACGGCTCGAGCGGCTTTCCTGCGGTGGCCGGGCGCTACCACCTGTACGCGGCCCGGGCCTGTCCCTGGGCGCACCGCACGCTGATCGGGCGCCGGCTGATGGGGCTGCAGGACGCGATCGGCGTCTCCTACGTGGATCCGCTGCGCGACTCGCGCGGCTGGAGGTTCGGCGGCGGTGACTACAACGACGAGGTCAACGGCTTTGCCTTCCTCAGCAAGGCCTACCTGGCCACGGACCCGAACTACCAGGCGCGGGTCACCGTGCCCGTCCTGTGGGATAAGGAGCAGGGCACGATCGTCTCCAACGAGTCGGCCGACATCC
Source organism: Solirubrobacteraceae bacterium (assembly GCA_034665145.1). Lineage (GTDB taxonomy): Bacteria > Actinomycetota > Thermoleophilia > Solirubrobacterales > Solirubrobacteraceae > Palsa-465. Next base: position 426 of record JAXDGI010000168.1, on the reverse strand, counting down.
TGCGCATGCTCGGCACTGTGTTCGCGCCCCTGGCCTCCCATCCGGTCGATCTGTATCCCAAGACCGAGCGTGAAGACATCGACGCGCTCAACGACCTCATCTATGACCGCGTGAACAACGCGGTCTACAAGGCCGGCTTCGCCACGCGCCAAGAGGTCTATGAGCGCGAGGTGGAGCAACTCTTTCAGACCCTCGACCAGCTCGACGTGCGCCTGGCCGAGCGCCGCTTTTTGTTCGGCGCCGAGCCGGTGGAAACGGATTGGCGCCTGTTCACGACGCTGCTGCGCTTCGACGCCGTCTACCAGATCCACTTCAAGTGCTCGATCCGCAAGCTCGCCGAGTACGAGAGCCTGTGGCCCTACACGCGCGACCTCTACCAGTGGCCGGGAATCCGTGAGACCGTCAGCTTCGAGGAGATCCGCCTGC
>JAXDGI010000167.1:0-7108 GCA_034665145.1 Solirubrobacteraceae bacterium | reverse complement strand
CCGACACCGAGGCGCGTCTCGCGTCCTTCGCGGAACTCGTCGCGACGGCGATCGCCAACGCCGAAGCGCAGACGGAGCTGGCGGCCTCGCGGGCGCGGATCGTGGCGGCAACCGACGAGGAGCGCCGACGGGTGGTTCGCGATCTACACGACGGCGCGCAGCAGCGGCTGGTGGTCACGGTCATGACGCTTAAGCAGGCGCACAGCGCCCTGCAGAACGAGGACCACGACCTCCCCGACCTGCTGACCGACGCCTTGGACCATGCCGAGCAGGCGACGGCCGAGCTGCGCGAGCTCGCCCACGGCATCCTCCCAGCGGTCCTCACCCACGGTGGGTTGCGCGCCGGAGTCGATGCGCTGGCTGCGCGGATGCCGGTGCCGGTCGACATCGACGTGTCCGTGGACCGGCTGCCGGCCGCGGTCGAGGCGACCGCCTACTTCGTCATCGCCGAAGCGCTCACCAACATCGCCAAACACGCCCACGCCCGACGCGCCGAGGTGACGGCGCGGATCGAGCACGGCACGCTCGCGGTCCACGTGCGGGACGACGGCATCGGAGACGCCCGGCCCGACGGCAGCGGGCTCCTCGGGCTGGCAGACCGGCTCGCCGCCCTCGACGGCCAGCTCCGCGTAGAGAGCCCGGCCGACAACGGCACCCTCGTCGCGGCCGCCATCCCCCTCCGCGGCTAGCTCGCCCGTCAGTCGACCGCCCGCGCTGCCGCTCCCGAGCCCGCAAGGCAGCCAGCGACGCCCCTCGCCGCCGCCTTTCATGACCTCGACACTCCGCGCGCCGGCAGGCCGCACCGAGCACGCGCCGCTGCTTTCGCCTGCTAGGGGAAGCGGTGCGAGCGTGACCGCGTCAGGCGTGATCCAGCAGGGTGTCGCGGCTCGCCCCGGCAGGCGGTGATCGTGGCGGCCAGTCCTGCTCTCTTCCGGCACGAACATTGCGAGCGCGGCGCCGCCATCCCTGCAATGCACGGATACGGGGACTGCCCGCCGGCCGCCGGCGCCTGCCTTGCTGGATCACGCGACAGGAGAAGGCAAGGGACGGCTCCTTCGAGACGTTGCCGCTTCCGAATGGGGAACGTCCACTCGAGGTGCACCTATGTGGTCGCCATGGCCCTCAGATCGTCGCTGCGGCGCGGTCCGATGACTTCTCGGTGGGTGCCAGGTCTTGTACTCAGGCGCGCGATCACAGAAATCGAGGAACGATGCAGCCGCATACGCAGTACGCAGAGTTTAAGGGTTGGCAGTGGCTGGTCGGCACATGGGCGACCGAGGCCACTCACCCGGCGCTTCCCGGCACCGTCGTGCGCGGAGAGGCCATATTCGAGTGGCTTGAGGGTCAGCGCTTTCTGATCCAACGCTCGCACCACGATCATCCAGAGATTCCCGATGCGATCGCGGTCACCGGGATCGTCGATGGGAAGGCGTCGATGCACTACTTCGACCCTCGCGGCGTACACCGGGTGTTCGCGGTCAAGATCACCGCGGAGGAGTGGCGCTTCTGGAACGACGCACCCGGTTTCTCTCAGCGATTCACCCACACGTTCAGCGACGACGGCAACGCGATCAATGGTCAGGGTGAGCTATCGCGCGATGACGGCACTACTTGGGAGCACGACCTCGCGATCACCTACCGAAGGGTCGGCTGAGCCGCCGACGCCGAGCTCAACGCGATGGCGCGCCGGTTGATCGACGTGGGGCGTGGCTTCCTGAGATAACAGAAATCTCTGTGATCTCAGCGATCTGTGTATGCTTGCTGCCGTGCCGACCGACGCAGAGATCACGTTCGCCGATCACATGGGGCGCTTCTACGCACGTCGTTACGGGTTTCCGCCGATGGTGGGCCGGCTGCTCGGCTACCTCGGGGTCTGCGACCCGCCGGAGCAGAGCATCGGCGAGCTGGCCGAGGCGCTGCTCGCCAGCCGCAGCGCGGTCGCGGGCGCGGTCAAGGTTCTGGAGGCCATGCGCGCGATCCATCGCTCGCGGGCGGCCGGCGAGCGCATGGACCGGGTGCAGATCGACCTGACCTCGCCGCAGGCGCTGGGGATGGATATCTCGGAGTATGAGGAGTTGCGCGAGCTGGCCCAGGAGGGGCTGGAGGTGGTACGCGACGCCCCGATGGAGCGCCAGGCGGTGCTGTTGGAGGTATCTGCATTCGCCGATTTCCTGTTGGAGCGGATCCCGCTGCTGCAGCAGGAGTGGGCTGCGCGGCGCGAGGCGCTGGTTGCCGCGGGGCGTCTCCCGGCCGTATCTCACCGCCAAGGAGGGGATCGACGGTGACCGGCGCGAGCGCACGGGCCATCGAGGCCGCCGGCGTGGGCAAGTCGTTCGGGGAGACGGTGGTGCTCGACAGCGTTGACTTGTCGGTCGTTGAGGGCACGATCTTCGGCCTGCTCGGCCCCAACGGGGCGGGCAAGACCACGATGGTGCGGATCCTGTCCACGTTGATCCCGGCGGACTCCGGGCAGATGCGGGTTGCGGGCCACGACGTAGCCGCCGACCCCGACGGCGTGAGGGCAGCGATTGGTGTTACCGGCCAGTTCTCAGCGGTGGATGACCTGTTCACCGCCGAGGAGAACCTTCGCTTGATGGCTGATCTGAACCATTTGGGTCGCGCCGAGGGGCGGCGCCGAGTGGCGCAGCTGCTCGAGGCCTTCGATCTCGCTGACGCCGCACGCAAGCCGGTGTCGACCTACTCGGGCGGGATGCGGCGGCGACTTGACCTGGCAATGACGCTGGTCGGCTCCCCGCGGGTGATCTTCCTCGATGAGCCCACGACCGGCCTGGACCCGCGCGGCCGGCGCACCATGTGGGACGCGATCCGCGGACTGGCGGCCGAGCGCGTCACGATCTTTCTCACTACTCAGTACCTGGAGGAGGCTGACCAGCTCGCCGACCGGATCGCTGTTCTTGACCGTGGCCGGATCGTCGCCGAGGGCACGCCTGGGGAGCTTAAGCGCCGGATCCCGGGCGGCCATATCCGGCTTGAGTTCACCGCCCCGGATGCCCTGCACGCGGCTGAGCGCGCGCTCGTGACCGCCTGGCGCGAGGAAGACGATCTGATCCTGCGCGTTCCCAACGACGGCAACGTCGCCGCGCTGCGCCGCCTGCTCGGGCAACTCGATGATGCCGGCGTCGAGATTGCGCAGCTGTCCATCCACACCCCGGATCTCGACGACGTGTTCTTCGCCGTCACCGGCCACCCGAGCGCCGAGAAGGCCGCCGTGCTGTGAGTGCCCTCGCGTACACCGTGACCGATTCGGCGACGATGCTCCGCCGCAACCTGCGGCGCCTGCGCCGCTACCCGTCGATGACGCTGCTGCTCGTCGGAATGCCGATCGTGTTTCTGCTGCTGTTCGTCTATGTGTTCGGCGGCCAACTCGGCGCAGGGCTTGGGCGCGGGGTCGCCGGTGATCACGCCGGCCGGGCCGGCTACCTCAACTACCTCACACCGGGCATTCTGCTGATGACGGTGGCTGCCGCCGTCCAGGGCACCGCGATCGTGGTCGCCATGGACATGACGGGAGGCATCATCGACCGGTTTCGCACGATGGCCATCGCCCGTGCGTGCGTGCTCACCGGCCACGTGCTGGCAAGCCTAATCCAGACGTTGGTCAGCATCCTGGTCGTCCTCGGCGTCGCGGTTGCCATCGGCTTCCGGCCAACCGCCGACGCGGCTTCCTGGCTGGCCGCTATCGGCCTGTTGGCGCTGTTCGCGCTCGCGCTGATCTGGCTCGCTACCGCACTCGGCCTGGCGGCGAAGAGCGTCGAGACCGCTAGCAACACACCGATGTTCCTGACCCTGCTGCCCTTCCTCGGCAGCGGCTTCGTCCCCACGGCCGGCATGCCAGCGGGGCTACGCCAGTTCGCGACCTACCAGCCCTTCACGCCCGTCACCGAAACACTGCGCGGGCTGCTCACCGGTACGCACATCGGCGGGAACGCCATCGCCGCGATCGCCTGGAGCGTCGGCATCGCCCTCGCCTCCTACCTCTGGGCCACGCACCTCTACACCCACCGCCGCGCCCTCTGATCCAGACTAGTGGGGAACGGGGAGCTCTGCGGCGACGAGCGTGCCGCCGTTGGCCGGGCTCTCGACCCGGAGCTGCCCGTCGAGGGCGGCGACCCGGTCGGCCAGCCCGAGGAGCCCGGTCCCGTCGGGAAGGGCGCCTCCGATGCCGTCGTCGCACACCTGCACTCGGAGGGTGCCGTCGGCGACGCGCGCCGCGACCCTGGCCCGTCCGGCGCGAGCATGTTTGGTGACGTTGGTCAGCGCCTCGGCGACAACGAAGTAGGCGGTCGCCTCGATCGCGGCAGGCAGCCGGCCCACCGCCACGTCCATCTCGACCGGCACCGGCATCCGCGACGCCAGCGCGTTCACGCCCGCGCGAAGGCCGCCCTGGGTGAGTGCCCCGGGCAGGATGCCGTGGGCGAGCTCGCGCAGCTCGGCGTTCGCCTGCTCGGCATGGTCAAGCGCCTCGGCCAGCAGAGCCGGGAGGTCGTTCTCCCCGTCCTGCATGGCGCAGCGAGCCTGCTCCAGCGTCATCACCGTGACCACCAGTCGCTGCTGCGCGCCGTCGTGAAGATCGCGGACCACCCGACGCCGCTCCTCGTCGGCCGCGGCGACGATCCGCGCCCGCGACGCCGCGACCTCGGTCCGCGCCTCGGTGTTGGCGATCGCCGTCGCCACCAGCTCCGTGAACGACCCCAGGCGCGCCTCGGTGTCCTGCGGCAGGGGCTGCTCCTGGCTGGAGCCGGCGGTTATCAAGCCCCAGAGGCGGCCCTCGACGATGATCGGCGTCCCGACGGCCGCGCGGATGCCCTCCTCGCGGATGTCCTCGGCAAGCGGGCCGGTTGCATCGGCGTAATTGTCGATCCGGGCCGGACGGCCCGTCTCGGACACAAGCGTGGCGAGGTTGCTCTGGCCCGCGATGGGCCATCGGGTTCCGACGGGAAAAAGGTCCCCTGCGCTGGCCACGACCGTCACCGTGTCGTCGGACTCGTAGCGGATCACGTTCGCCAAGTCGGCCGAAAGCAGCCGTGCCACCTCGTTTGCGACCGCCGCGAACACCGCCTCCGGCCGCGCCCCACCCGCCACCAGCGTCGCGACCCGCCGCAGCGCGGCCTGCTCCTGGGCCAGCCGAGCGAGGACGGCACGGCTCTCGGCATTCGCGATCGCCGTCGCCAACAGCTCCGTGAACGAGACGAGGCGCGCCTCGGTGTCGGCCGGTAGCCACTGCTCGGCGGTCGTGCCAGCGATCATCACACCCCAGAGGCGGCCGTCGACAACGATCGGCGTCCCGACGGCTGAGCGGACGCCCACCTCGCGGACGGCGGTCGCAGCGCCCGGGTCGGAGAGATCGGCATAGCTGTCGATCCGCGCCGGGCGGCCGGTCTCGAAGACCACCGTGGCGACGTTCTTTCCCCCAAGGGTCCACCGGCTGCCAACCGGAATGTGGTCCAGTCCCCTGCCCGAGCGAGCGACCATGCTCAGCGCACCGTCGGGCTCATAGCGGCTGAGGCCCGCGTATTCGACCGGAAGCAGCCGACCGACCTCCTCGGCGACCGCCGCGAACACGTCCTCCGCGGCCACCCCCCGCGCCACCAGCGTCGCGACCCGCCGCAACGCCGCCTGTTCCTCGGCCAGCCGGCCCAGGGCAGCCCGGCTCTCGGTGTTCGAGATCGCCGTAGCCAGCAGCTCGGTGAACGAGACGAGCCGCTCTTCCATGCGGTCGGGTACCGGGCCACGACCGGCGTTGGCCATCATCGCGCCCCAGACCTCGCCGTCCACGATGATCGGGGCGCCGGCGGCCGCACCGAACCCGGCCTTGCGGCCGGCGTCGGCGATCGTGCCGGGGATCCCGGTGAAGTCGTCGATCCGCGCAGGACGACCGGTCTTCAGAACCTGGAACAAGAGCGTCGGTCCGTCCATCGGCCAGCGGGTACCGGCCTGGAACGGATGCGGAAACTCGCTCCAGGCTCCGATCACGGTCGCCGTCGCCCCGCCTGGGTCGTAGCGGCACACCACCACCAGCGACACGCCGACGACGTACCCGACCTCCCTCACAATCGCGGCGAACACGTCCGCCGACGCCGCCCCGCCGGCCACCAGCGCCGCGATCCGCCGCAGCGAGTCCTCGCGCGGTCCCAGCCAGGCATCGGGCACGGCAACCTCCGAGCGGAATCTCCCCAGCCACGAACGTGGCGTCTAAGTCACGATACTCCGGGCCTTGCCGCGGGCCTCGGACAAGTTACGCCCCGCCACCTGCAAATCGCCGCTCTTCAACGAAGGGTGAGCGAGGGGACTCGAACCCCCGACCGCCTGGACCACAACCAGGAGCTCTACCAACTGAGCTACGCCCACCGCGAGACTGCTGAATCTACCAGCGCCGCCCGCGCTCAGGGTGACCCGACACGTGCGCCGTCGGCACGTAAGCCTCGGCGTCGGGGCGCGGGCGCCGAACAACCTTGACGGCCATAGCCGGCCTCAGGAATGATGCGCGACCGTGAGCGCCCCCGGCAGGACTCGAACCTGCGACCCACGGCTTAGAAGGCCGTCGCTCTATCCAGCTGAGCTACGGGGGCTCGCGAGCAGAGTAAACGGGACGGGTGGACGAGTGGGGTCGACGGCGGCAGCGCTGCTGGCGAGCGTCGCTCTCGGGTCCGGGCTCATGGGGGGCGGTGCCTCGGCCTCCGCCCGACCGGCCAACAGGCACCGCTGCCTGGTCCCCGGGACGACGCGCAGCATCGATCAGCTCTGGCGTCCGGACATGGCGGGAGCCCTGGCCTATGCCCGACACCGGGTGGGCGACATCGCCTTCGCCGTCCGCACCGCAGGCCGCGTCTACGCCTATCGAGCCGATCACCGCGAGTGGTCAGCCAGCGTCGTCAAGGCCATGCTGCTCGTCACCTACCTGGATCTGCCCAGCGTGCGACGCCGGGCACTGCGGCCCGAGGAAACGGCGGTGCTCGGACCGATGATCCGCGTGTCCGATAACGACGACGCGCAGCAGATCTTCGACACGGTCGGGCAGGCCGGACTGGCCGGGCTGGCCCGCCGGGTGGGCATGACCCGGTTTGCCACCAACCCGATCTGGGGTGAG
>JAXDGI010000166.1:0-4110 GCA_034665145.1 Solirubrobacteraceae bacterium | reverse complement strand
CGCGGAGGCACCAGGATCGCGCCCTCATAATCAGCGACGGCTTCCGGTAGACCGCCGACTGCCGTCAGGACCAACGGCAACCCATTGGCCATGGCAACGCTGGCAGGAGAACTCGCCGACGAGCGATGATACGGCAGAACGGCAGCGTCGGCACCGGCGAAGTATGCGGTTACCTCGCCGTCTTCGACGAACCGGTTCACCAGCGTGATCCGTGAGCGATGGCGGCTGCTTTCGATCAGCCGGATCGGCAAGTCCCAGCCTTCCCATGTCTCACCGACCACCGTCAACCAGTAGTGCATGACCTCGTCGTCATCGAGCAGGTCAAACGCTTCGACGAGGTCCTCCAATCCCTTGTAGGGACGGATGATGCCGAAGAACAGCAGATTGATGATCCCCGGAGGCGGATCCCGAAGCGGAAGCGACGGACTGTGGTCGTCCGACGCGAAGTGGTTGATCGGCCCATGCGGGATGGCGACACACGGGCGGTTTCCGATGCTGTAGCGTTCGCCGATCGGCTCTCGGTCGGCTTCAGAATGAATGACAAATGCATCCGCCAGACCGAAGAACGGCCGTCCCAGCAGCCGCACCCACGCTCTGGCAAGCGGTATCCGTTGCTCTGCGGTGTCGAGCACCTCGTGAAATTCAACGACCACGCGGGTTCCCTGGAGCCGGGCGAACAGCGCCAGGGCGAGATACGTGTGCAGCACTGAGCCGGTCCACCATTGGAAGACGACGGCGTCGGGCCGCCACGCGCGGAGGCGCCACATGGCGCGGGCCAAACTGAACCCCCAGAACCAGTCAATCTCCCCCATCACCGCGACATTCCGGTCCAGCTCGAGACGGGTGGAAGCGGACCCTACCCGTGACCGTCCGGGATATAGGAAGGTCGGAATGAGTTGACGCATCGGGATAATAGCAACGGCGAAGCGCTGCGCAAAGGCGTTGGTCAGGTGAAGGGTGTAATAGCTCATCGCGCTGAGTAAGCGGGTACCGGCACCGATGACCAGTACCCGGTGAACCCCCGTCACCTCTATATCGGCAGCGGAGCCACCAGGGCGGCCTCGAGCCCTGCTACGGAGGAAGCTGCGCAACCTGTAACCCAACAGCACGATGGTCAATCCCCCGGGTCGACAGGCTTGCCGTCGAACGCGAATTGGAGAACGACTACGGAAAGCTGTACCAACCTCGCCGTTACCCGACCCTTTTCTGATTAGGCTGCCTCTCAACTGCATCGGCATGAATCTGCGGACCGGCAGTTCGATCCGGCCCCGGTAGGCCCGCAGTACCAACGGCCCGAACACCACAATCTCCAGCGCCACGGCGAGCAGCCAGCCCTCGGCGAGGCCGGTCAGCCCGTTGAGCGAGGCGCCGACCCAGGCCGCCACGAGTTCGCACGCGGTCAGCCCCCACACCCACATCGCCTCCCGGCCGACGCTGCCGGTGACCCGTGCGATCGTGGCGTGGTGGTCCTTCACAATCATCCCGAAGCCCGCCAGGCAGACCAGGAGGAGGAGGGTGTGGCCGTTGTTGGCGTACGCGCTGCCGAAGACGTGCAGCACCACGCCGCCCAGTGGGAGGAGCACCAGGTTTGCCGCAGCGCAGGCCGCCAGCGAGTAGCGCAGAGTGACCCGCAACTCCATGAGGAACGTGCTGCCGTCCCGCGCACCCGAGGCGAAAAGGGCAGTCGTGAGCGCGATCGGCAGCAAGAACACGAACCCGGCGACCGACCAGGTGGCATACAGGTAGCCGGCCCGCTCGGAGCCGAGGGTGACGTTCGCGACGATCGGCATCGAAAAATAGGGCACCCCGAGCGCCAGGTTGAGCGCATGGTGCTGAGCGGCGACATACCGCATGCCCCGTAGGGCCGAGCGCGTGGGCCACATCCTGCGCAGAGCGACCTGGCGCTTGCGGGCCAGCCAGATCGTCATCGTCACGATCGAGATGACGTTGGCCAAGAACCAGCTGGCGTAGATGCTCAGCGAGCCGTGCTGGGAGAGCGTGAGCGCGAAGGCGACCAGCAGCACGAGCTTGCCGACCGCGAGGGTGGCGTTGCGCCAGAGCTGGGGCCCGCCGCCCGCGACGCTGAGCAGCGCAGTATCGAGCATCATGGCGACACCCTGGGCCGCGACACCGGCGGCGAAGAGCAGAGTGGCACTACCGTCGCGGCCGACGCCGGGGAGGCCGAGGAATTGGTGGGGGAGCACCATCGCGCAGATTAGGGCTGCGGCGCCGCCGAAGATACCGCTGAACACCGCGGCGGTGGAGACCAGCTCGGCGCGGCGCGCGGACATCGTAGGCAGCTCGGCCAGCAGCAGCGTACCGAACCCGAGGGTCGTGATCGGCGCGATCAGGTTCATCGCCGCGATGGCCGTGGCGGCCTCACCGATGTTCGAGGGCGAGAAGAAGCGAGCAGAGACCGCCCAGAAGATGAAGCCAAGCGCCGAGGTCAGGAACGACGTGGACACCAGCGCGAGCGCGGTGCGGACCAGGAAGCTGCGCTTGCGCTGGCGGTCGGGCGCGACGTCGGCGACGTCCTCCGCCTCGCAAGCCGGCTCGGCGAGGCGACCCTGGTTAGCCACCACTAGTCGCTCCGGCCTTGGTCTGCTCGATGGCCCCGGCGTACATGCGCTCGATTCGTTCGACAACGGCGCTGACGGTGAATTCGCGTGCGCGGTTCCGTCCCGCGGCGCCGAACGCACGGCCGCGGTGTGGATCGCTCAGCACCGAGGCAATGCCCCGCGCCAGCGCCGGCACGTCCCCGGGCAGCACCAACACCCCGGTGACCCCATCGACGACCATGTCGACGATGCCTCCGGAGGCGGCGGCCACCACTGGTCTACCCGCAGCCATTGCCTCGAGCACAACGGTCGGACAGGGATCGGACCACACCGACGGGACAACGACCGCGCGCGCGGACCGGAACAATCTCAGTACCTGGTCATGTGGCAGCTCCCCAACCCACTGAACACCATCCGGAAGCTTCCACTCGACGCCCGGCGACGAGCGACCGGCAAGCACGAGCGGCGGCGGATTCTCAAGCAGGCGGTAGGCGTCCAACAACGTCGGGACCCCTTTGTCTAGGCCGAGGTCGCCGACGAACAGCAGCGGGGCTTCTGGAGCCGTCGGTGGAATCTCGTCGAGGACGATGTCATCGGGGATGAAATTCGGAATGACCTCCGCACTCAGGCCGGCACCCTTGAGCCAGCCGGTGTTGTCCTCGAGGGTGACCGTGCTGGCAACCGCGCTACTGACGGCCGCGAAATGGGAAATGTGGTCGGCTCTGCGCCGCGCGGACCACGCGTTCGCCGCGACAATGATCGGGCCGGTGACAACGCCGTAATGTGATGACGCACAAGACAGGCAACGGGCCGGAGACGGCCCCGCGCACCTGCGTTTTCCGTGCTCCATTAATCGCTTGGTCGCGCAGGTATGGCTGTAGTCATGCAGCGTCTGCACGAGGGGCACCCGAGCGCGCGCTGCGGGGCCCAGGGCGCTGTTGACGATCCAGTTGTGCGCATGTACCACATCGAAACGGCTGCGAGAGAGTTCGTTTCGGATCGCCCGGCTCACCAGCGGATCAGGCAGCGGTAGCGCATTCGGGCGCTTCGGATCGCTGTAAATCATGGGCAGCCGAGACGCGGCGGTTGAGACCCGGACAATGCGCACGCCCTCCGAATTGCTCTCGCCCGGCTCATGGGGGCCCGTCGCGAACCCCAGCAGGGTCACCTCGTGCGCCCTCGCGGCCAGGGCCCTGGCAAGCGTCCAGACGTGCCGTTCCTCACCACCGAGCATCGGCGGCAGGAACTGGGCGAGAAGAAGGATCTTCATCGTGCCACCCCTCGGTAGAGGCGGTGTAACTGTTCAGCGCAGTCGTCCCAGGTCGGAATAGCCGGCGGCGCTGTCCTTGGTGCCGCAGCGACCGCCAGCACCGTGGCAGCGAGGTGCTCTGGCGTAGCCTCGAGGGCAATCGTCGTGGCGAGCCCGGCGCGTCCAAGCTCGGAAAGCCCGGAGGTGTCCGCCACGAGCGCCTTGGTACCAGCCCCGACCGCTTCCATCACGGCGACCGGGTGGGCCTCGTACTCGCTGAGCAGGCAGAACACGTCGGCGTCA
>JAXDGI010000165.1:0-3095 GCA_034665145.1 Solirubrobacteraceae bacterium | reverse complement strand
CGGACGTGCGGGCGAACGCGGTCATGCGATGTACCTCCTCGGGCCGGGAGTCGCGGCGGGCGATGGCCCGCAGCAGCGTCCGGCGCAGCGTGAGTCGACGGATGTGCAGGTCGATGGCGTCGGCGTGCGCGCGGGCCACCTCGGCGAGCCCGGCCTGGCGGTCGAGGACCTGGCGGATCGTCGCCAGGTCGAACCCCAGGTCGCGGAGGGTGCGGACCAGCTCGAGGCGGGCGAGGCCGGCCTGGTCGTAGCGGCGGTAGCCGGACGGGCTGCGCTCGGCCTCGGGGGCGAGCCCGATGTCCGAGTAGTAGCGGACGGTCTTCACCGGGAGCCCGGTGAGCCGTGCCATCTGGCCGATCGAGATGTCCATGCCCCGACCTTGAGGGCTCCAGCGGCGGGAGAGTCAAGGCCGTCACCGCGCCGTCACAGGCCACCGCCGTGGGTCGCGGCGGTGGTCTGCGGAGCCCGCACATACTCATGAGAATGCATATTCTCATGAGTATCGGGATGCGCATGCCCGGCCGGGGCATCCCCATGCCGCCGCCGCGGTTTCCCGGCCGGGCTCTCGCGCTCGGCCACCAGGGCTCCTCGGCGAGAGCGTCGAGCTCGGAGCCGCCGCGAGTTGACCGTTAGGGTGCAGGCCATCCGATTGCGTTGAAGACTGCGACGGGGTCCAGGTAGTCCCGCCAGTGCGTCACTTTGCGTTGCTTGATGGTGATCACAGAGACGAAGCGGTTGTCGTAGGCCCGACCGGTTTGGACTGCCTGCCCGTGCACCGCGTACTCAAGCACGATCACCGACGCCTCACCATCCCGGTGAACGGCCAGTTCGTCCGCGCTCCGCAGGACCATGGTGCTGCCGTAGCCGCGGTAGAGCTCGGCCACGGCCCGGCGTCCCTCAACCCGTCGCGGGTATCCGGGAACGGAAATCACAAACTCGAAGATGACGTCCTCGGCCAGGAGATCGAAGAAGTGCCCGCCGTCAACGAAGCCTGCCAGTCCTTCCTCGATGATTCGGAAGAAGGGGTCCAGCGCCGCGTAGTCGCCGAATTCGTCGATGGGCGTGGTCACGTGGCCGCCCGGAGGGTCCATGCGTGTGCATTCCGCCGGGCGAAGTCCTGGAAGGTGATCGGCGGCCTGCCCGTGACCTTCTCGATGTCGTCATTCGGCCGGGAACCGTTGCCGGAGATGATCGTCCCCGTCAGCCAGCGGAGCATCACGGCGTAGTCGGCGGGTACGAGGCCGGCTGCGATCGCACCGCCGATCCATGCGTCAGCGTCGATGTCGTTGTGGGTGACGGGTCCGCCGATCACGTCGGCGATGATGCCGGCGACGTCGCCGACCGTGAGCGATTCAGGGCCGGTCGGCGCGTACTGCGCGCCAGCATGGGCGTCAGGGTCGACCAGCGTCTCGACCGCGACCGCCGCGATGTCCGCGGCATCGACGAAGGCTTCCGCGCCGCCGCGGGTCGGTACGGTGATGGCGCCTTCGATGACCGGCACGTGGTCGCCACTGAAGTTCTGCATCACCCATGCGGAACGCAGGATGGAGTGTGTGAAGGCTCCTCGGCACGCGAGGTCGAGTTCGACGGCCCGGATGTCGACCTCCGGTGGTGCCTGGTCGCTGCCGTAGGTGCTGAGGTACGTCACGTGCCGCACCCCGGCCGCCGCGGCCAGATCGAGGAAGTCGGACACCAGGCCGGCGTACTTGACCCGCATGACGGGCGTGACGAGGTAGACGCGGTCGACGCCTTGCAGGGCACGGGCATGCGTGGTCGGGTCGTCCCAGTCGAACAGCACGTCGGCGTCGTGGCGCGAGGCCGTACGCGCATTCAGGCCCCGCTCGATGAGTTTCTGTGCCACCAGGGATCCGGTTCGTCCGGTACCGCCGAGCACAAGTGTCGTCTGCTGTGAATCGGTCATGACTCCATGGTGACACCACCTGTCGAGCGAATCATGCGTCATCCTCTCGGTTCTTTGTTTCAAACGCTCATCAAATTGCCTGCTGTGATTGTCCTGAATACTTGGCGCATGGATCTGCTGTACGACCACCTCGCGAGAGCGCGCGCTTCGGGCGCTGTTTTCGCTCGAACGGTGGCCGCGCCCCCCTGGGGGTTGCGGCTGGGGGGCTCCATCCAGCTCGCGGTGCACGCTGTGGTACGGGGGCGGGGGTGGCTGTGGTTCGACGACGACTCTGTGAGCCCGATGGAGCTCTCGCCGGGCGACGTGACGCTTGTCCGCGGGGGCCCCGATCACTACATCGGCCATGAACCCGGTGCCGAATGCCTCGAACCGGAGGAGTTCCGGGCGCATCACGGGCGCGACGGACGCTCGGACGACCCACGGGCGACGGTGTTCCTGTGCGGCGCCTACCGGTTTTCGGGGGACATCGGCAGCGGCCTGCTCGATGCGCTGCCCCAGGTGCTGCCACTCTCGGCAGCCGTCGGCGATCCCCTGCGCGACGTGATTGGCCTGCTGTCCCGCGAGCTGGCTTCCCCTGAGCCAGGTCAGCCCACGGTGCTGGACAGGCTCCTTGACATACTTCTGGTTCTTGCCATCCGTACCAGTTTCCGTCAGAGCACCACCGCACCTCGCTGGTACCGGGCGTCGGCAGATCCCCGGCTGAACGCAGCGTTGCAGGCCATACACGAGGATGCCGGGCACCCGTGGTCGGTGCCTGAGCTCGCCGAGATCAGCGGACTGTCCCGGGCGGCCTTCGCACGAACCTTCCGAGACGCGCTCGGCCAGACTCCGATGCACTACCTGACCGATTGGCGAATGACCCTGGCCCGCGACCACCTACGCAACGGCGAGCTGAGCCTGGCGAAAATCGCCGACGTGATCGGCTACGGCTCGCCCTACGCGTTCGCCGCAGCCTTCCGGCGCCATCACGGAGACCCGCCCGGAGCATGGCGGCAACGGGAGTTGACCCGCACCAGCAGTCCGGTGGCCGGCGACCGCATCCACCTCCGTTGACTGTACCGGTTAGGCAACCTTGACCAGGCATTGAATCGGGTCTCCTGACCTTTCCGTGGGTCGCCTGAGCCAGTGAGGGAATGAACACGCCGCTCCGCCGCCTAGGATTTCCGGTTGCTGA
>JAXDGI010000164.1:0-5704 GCA_034665145.1 Solirubrobacteraceae bacterium | reverse complement strand
CTACGCGGACGCGGGTCCGCTCGAGCCGCTCGATCGCCTCGCGGTAGAGGCGCTCGGCGGCTTCCCCCTCGCTCAGGAGTGCGTGCGAGCGGGCCTCGATGCCGAGTGCCCAGTCGGTGCCACTGGCTGCGGTTGTCTGCGAAAGCTGGTCGAGGGCATCGGCCACAAGCTCGGCCTTCCCGCTGCGGGCGGCCGCCTCGATCAGCTCGACCCATCCCCAATTTCGCCACCACGAAGCGTGTGGGTCCTTGGTGGCCTGCTGCGCCGCCGCGAGCGCCTCCTCGTAGCGGCCCAGGCCGTTGTAGAGCACAGCGGTCAGCCAGTGAATAAATGTCGGCCCCTGTCCCTCGCCCCGACGCACGATCTCCCTTGTGGCAGCCTCGATCAGGGGGGCAGCCTCGGCTTCGCGGCCTTGGAAGGTGACCCGTGCCAGCGGAGCGTACGGTGCGAGGCTGGCACCCGTCGCCTCGTTGATCGCCACCACCTCCTCGTGCAGCGAAGCGGCCATGGCGAACTCCCCGGCGAACACGTGCACCGCCGAGCGTGTCGTCAATGCCAAGGGCAGCACGCTCAGCGCACCGGCATCACGCGCGATCTGGACGAAGCGCGTAGACAGCGCGTCCCAGGCCTCGTCGTCCCACAAAAATGCCGCGAGACGTGATGCGAGCCACAGCCACCGACGCCCTTCCCCTCGGGAGATGTCCTCGTCTCGGAAGGCGTTGACCGCCCGTCTCAATGTCGGCGCTCCTGCGGCGTATCCCTCTGTCATCAGCAGCGCCAGGCCATTCAGCAGCAGATCAGACGCGCGCGGAGGCTGCGATGATGCCGGCGCTGCCCTGGCGGCCCGCGCGGTCTCCAGCACATTCTCGCCGCGCGCCACCAGCCCGGGGAAGAACACCGCGGTGAGCGCCTCTAGATATGTTTCACGCGCGAGCCCCCCATCGAGTGATTCGAATGACTTGGCGGCCTTGAGCAACAAGGGGGGCGCGTCGCGCCCGCGGTTCAACGCGAACGCGATCTGACCGCGCAGCAGCTCCAGCTGGGCGCGCTCGAGCTCGTTCAGCGGTCCGGACTCTGCGATGGCAACCAGCCGGAGTGCCGCGTCGAACGCTCCCGTCTGCCGCATGACCTGCGCCGCGGCCACCGCTCGCCCAGCCCTGCGCGAGGGCTCGAGCGTCAGCGCGGCGGCGCGCTCCAGGAATGCGGCGGCTGCCGCCAATCCTCCGCGCGCCCGAGCGCGGCCCGCCGAGCGCTCAAGCTCGGACGCGACGTCCTCGTCGAACCCCGGCGTAGCTTGGGCAAGATGCCAAGCACGGCGATCGGGATCGACCTCAGGATCAGTCGCGTCCGCCAACGCCTGATGCACGGCCTGCCTCTCCTCCGGCGAGGCCGCGCGATACACGGACGAGCGGACCAACGGGTGACGAAACGTCACCCGCACCCCAATCGAAAGCAACCCATCTGTGTCTGACGCCGCTTGGCCGCCGATCCCGAGCCGCGTGGCCGCCTGCCATACCAGCACCGGGTCGCCGACGGGCTCCGCCGCCGCGACGAGCAACAGCCGCTGGGTCTCCGCCGGCAACCCCGCCAATCGCCTCCGAAAGCTGTCCTCGATCCGCCCCGACAAGCCCGATGCGTCCGGCAAACCGAACCCACCTGTCAGCTCAGCCGGCGTCAACGCCCGCGGCAACTCCAACAACGCCAACGGATTGCCACGCGTCTCCGCTACGAGCCGCTCGCGAACCCGCTCATCCAACGGAACTCCCAATACCGAGCCCAACAAAGCGCGCGCATCACCGTTACGCAGACCCTCAACCGCCAGCTTGGGCAACCCCTCCAGGTCACCGCTCGGATCACGCGTGACCAGCACCACCGCGATCGACTCCGCCAACAACCGCCGCGCCACGAACACAAGCGCGTGCGCCGAAGCCAGATCAAGCCACTGCGCATCATCAACGACGCACACAAGCGGCTGCTCCTGGGCCGCCTCCGACAGCAGGCTCAAGACCGCCAACCCCACCAAAAACCGATCCGGCGCATCCCCCGCACGCAACCCGAAAGCCACCCCCAGCGCCTCCTGCTGGGGGCCAGGGAGCCGGTCCAGGCGATCAAGCATCGGCGCGCACAACTGCTGCAGGGCCGCAAACGCCAACTCCATCTCTGACTCCACACCAACTGCACGCGCGATCCGGAACCCCGACGCGGAGCTGATCACGGACTCCACGAGCGCTGTCTTGCCAACCCCCGCCTCGCCGCTCACGACTAGGACCTGGCTCTGCCCATCCCGCACCGCCTCGAGCAGCCGCTCCAGCGCCTCGCGCTCGCTGCGCCGGCCGCGCAACACGTCGGCCGGCCCCTCGGTGACCATATTGGCACCGACGATACTGCGCCCGCACTCCTGTCGACTAGGAGTTCGTCCGGTGCTGTCGACTAGGAGTTCATCCGGTCGCGGACTACGCGTTCAGCGATTCGAGCAAACCCGCAGCGCACGTACGCTCGCGTTGACCACTCCACCAAGGCTTAGGAACATCTCATGGCAACCTAGCGAGGATCAACCTGTAGCGGCTCTTTGACCTGACCCGGCCCTGCCCGGACCGGCTCGCGCAGAGCGAATAGCAGCTCTCCCAGCAGGCCACCGAGCGCAAGCGGGTCCGGCCTGGACTACGAGGTTTCCGGTTGCGGACTACGCGTTGCGTGATTCGAGAACCGCTCGTCGCTGCGACTGTCGATCTCCCCAACCCAAGGAGCCGGCATGACTCGCAGCAGACCCATCACCTTCCTCGCCAGCGCCGCCGTGATACCGCTTGTCGCTCTGGCTGTCGCGGCCTGCGGCGGTGGGGGCGCCGCCACCGCGGCGACGCCGAAGACCTCAACCGGCGCCTCGGCGACTTTCGGCGTTACGAATAGCCGCCTTGGATCGATCCTGGTCAACTCCACCGGCCGCACCCTGTACCTGTTCAAGGCCGACGTCGGCACCAAGAGCGCGTGCACGGGCACCTGCGCGACCGCGTGGCCGCCGCTGCTGGCCACCGGCACGCCGGCCGCCGGCGCCGGACTGACAGCCTCCAAGATCGGAACGATCACCCGCCCGGGCGGCCACCGGCAGGTCACCTACAACGGCCACCCGCTCTACCTGTTCATCAAGGACCAAAAGCCCGGCCAAACAACCGGCCAGGGCGTGACGGCGTTCGGAGCCGCCTGGTTCGCGCTCTCTCCGTCAGGAACCCAGATCTCCGCCACGCCTCCGAGCCCGCCCAGCGGTGGGAGCTCAGGCGGCGGAGGCTACTAGCCAAGCGTCCAACCCAGCACAAGCCAATCGCAGGAGTAACCATGACAAGCAATGAAAGTAACTCGCGCGAGCCGTACGTTTCGGTCGGTCCTTCGGCTGACGCACCAGATGTGGCGCCTCTCGACCAGGACCTCGAGTCCAAGTGGCGACGCGTGGTTGGGCGACGCTCGTTTCTAAAGGGGGTGGGTGTGGCGGGTGCCGCCGCGCTGCCGGGCAGCGCCCTGTTCGCGAGCGAAGCGATGGCACGGAGCCGCACTCTCCCAAACGGCGATGTCGCGATCCTGCGGTTCCTCGCCGCGGCGGAGCTGATCGAGTTCGATCTGTGGGAGCAGTACAACGAGCTCGGGGGACAGAACGGCGGCAACCCGGCGTACATGGCCGCGTTGTCGAACCTCGACAGCGACATGCCGCAGTACATCGCCGATAACACCGACGATGAGCGCAGCCACGCGGCATTTCTCAACGCCTATCTGCGTTCCAAGGGTGCTGAGCCGGTCAATCTGAACGAGTTCCGGACGTTGCCAAGCAGCAAGGCAACGGGCGCGAAACAGAAGGGCCGACTGACGAATCTGCAGTCGCTCAACGTGGATACGAGCTGGTACGTGCGCTACCGCTCGACGAAGAATCCCGATCTGGGCGCGCGTTTTCCGCAGGCGGTCAACATTCACCGCGAGCCGGCGATTCCGCTCAACGACACTGACACCCCGCCGGGGCTGCCGGCGCCGGTTCCGCCGGTCGGAGCCCAGGAGGCGCGGATGCAGGCGATCGCGAACACGGCAGGGTTTCACTTCGCGTTCATCGAGCAGGGCGGCTCGAGCCTGTACAGCGTTATGGCGCTAAAGGCGACCAGCCTCGAGGTGCTGCGGATCATCGTCTCGATCGGCGGGGTGGAGACCAACCACTTCTCGCTCTGGCACGACAAGGCAGGCAACGCCGTGGCACAGCCCTTGGCCGGCGTCACCGACCCCCAAACCGGCGTGACCTTTCCGGATCTGAATGCCAAGGGCGGGGAGTTGAACCAGACCAACCTGATCCTCCCCGAGCCGGCCGACTTCCTGCATAAGGATCTGCCCGACTGCTCGGTCGTGCGACCCACGCTCGACCGTAACGCCGGCGCGGTAGCGGCGATCAAGGGCTTCACCGCCGATCGCTTGTTCGAGGGCCAATCGGCCAAGTTCTTCAACACCGTGCGCCAGCTGGCGCGCGAAGCCGACGCCGCCCAACGGCAGCTCAGCTAACGCCATGCCCCGGCGGTGACAGAACCTTCGTCTGACAGCTGCCCCAGGACCGGACGCGGTCCTCCTCGCCGTGGCCGGTCCACCCCACCAAAGGACACCGCATGCTCACGAGCATCCTCCAACCCACCCACCTGATCATCCTCTTGATCGTCGCGCTCCTGATCCTCGGACCCAAACGACTGCCCGAAGCCGGCCGCGCCATCGGCCAAGGGCTCAAGGAATTCAAAAGCTCCGTCAGCGACGCCCACGACGACGACCCCCAGGATCAAATCGAACTAGCCCCTCACTCCACGCCCGAAGCGTCACCCGGTCTGGAGCGCGGGAGATGAGCGGGGACGGCCACCCAGTCAAAGCGTTCCCCGCACACGCGTCAGCCGGGGGGCTTGCTGCGGTGCTGCTGTCATTTACCGGCCCGAATTTATTCTTGCCCGGGCGCTGCCCCGAGCCCTGTCCTATCAAGCTGAAGGAGGATCCGTGTCGGCCATGTCTGGACTTGAACTGAGGACGGTTATCACGTCAGGCGGAGAGCTCCGGCTTTGGCTGGAAGATCGCGAGGTGCCTGAGTTAGCCGCTGATGAGGTCCTCATCCGGGTGCAGGCCACCCCGGTCAATCCGTCAGACATCGGTGTCCTGTTCGGACCTGCTGACCTGAGCACGTTGCGGAACGTCGGGACGGTCGCTCGACCCGAGATTGTCGCCTCGGTGCCCGAGCCGCGACTCGCGGGCGTGACGGGTCGGCTGGATCAGCCGCTCCCAGCAGGCAATGAGGGGGCGGGGGTCGTCGTTGCAGCCGGGACAGAGGCACAGTCAGCACTCGGGCGCGGGGTGGCGACCCAAACCTACGGGATGTACGCTCAGTACCGCGTCGCTCGGCTTGACGACTGTCTGGTTCTGGCCGAGGGGATAGTTCCCCGAGTTGCCGCGTCTGCGTTCATCAATCCTCTGACCGCGCTGGGGATGATTGAAACGGCGCGCTTGGAGGGCCATACGGCGCTCGTTCACACCGCGGCTGCCTCCAACCTCGGTCAGATACTCACCCGTCTCTGTCTCGCTGACGGAGTCCCTTTGGTCAATGTGGTCCGAAGTGACGAACAGGCCGAGGTGCTGCATGCCCTCGGTGCCCGACACGTGGTGGACAGCACCCGCTCCACCTTCCTCACCGATCTCGATGATGCGA
>JAXDGI010000163.1:0-3599 GCA_034665145.1 Solirubrobacteraceae bacterium | reverse complement strand
CGGAGGAACGCGCCGACCACCACGTGCCCGATCAGCAGCGAGAGCACGGCGCCGCTCGCGGCGCCGACCGCCATCGCGATCCACAGGTTCGTGCTGTGCCCGGTCAGGCCGTACTCGGCGAAGATGCACGCGGTGAGGATCGACCCGAACGCGAGGTTCAGCACGTTGGTCACACCGAACTGCAGGGTGAAGCCGACCGCGCCGATGGCGAGCAGCGCCGCGCTGTAGACGCCGAAGATGACGATGCCAAGCAGCAGGGTCATGACACCCCTCCCTGCTCGCGGTGGCCCTCCCGGGCCCCGGGCCGCGCGGCGCCGCGCACCGGCTAGTGCCCCTCGGCGGCGGTCACGTCCCGGGCCGAGACCAGTTTCTCCGGCAGGTTCGTCACCGGGTTCTCCGCCGCCCACAGCCCGGCCGAGTTGTGGTACTTGTCGAAGGAGACCTGCCCGGTCACCCCTACGTAGTCGATGGTCTTGCCCGCGGCCAGCGCGGCCTTGCCCTGGGCGAAGGTGTGCACCACGGTGCGGCCCTGGGTGATCTTCTCGATGTACGGGTTGAACGTGACCGGGTTGGTGCTGTGCGCGGCCAGCATCGCCAGCGCCATCATCGTCGTGTGGTCGTAGGGAAGCTCGGCGTAGATGGCGGTCTCGTCGCTCGCCGGGTCCTTCACCAGGCTGCCCGCCGCGAACAGCGCGCTCTTCCAGGTCTGCCACGCCAGGCCCGACTGCTGCGCGTACTGGATGATCCGCACGAAGCGAGCCTCGTAGGCCGCCTTGCCGATCGCGGCGATCGCGGCCTTGTCATAGTCGATGCCCAGCGTCCCCGACGTGCCGACGATCGGCCCGGTCCAGCCCGCCTGCTTCAGGCCCCCGAGCAGCACGCCCGCGGTCTGCGGGTCGGATTCGGTGACGATCACCTGTGGGTGCGCGGCGAGGATCTTCTGTACCTCGGTCGCATAGGTCGTCTGGTCGAGCGCGATGGACTCGCTGACGGCGATGTGCAGGCCGAGGTGCCTTGCTCCGGAGACGAGGCCCGGCACGTTGCCCTGGGCGGCCTGGTCGTTGCCGAACACCGCCGCGATCCGGGTAAAGCCCGTGCCGAATTTGACGTACGCGGCGAGCGTGTATCCCGCCACGTCGTCTCCGGGCGTGGTCCGCCAGAAGTACGGGTAGATGTTCTTGTCGAACTGCACATCCCCGCCGGCCGACAGGTCCGGGATATGCGCCTGGTTGAACAGCGGGACCGTCGCGGACATGAGGCCGCTGTCCCCGTCCACGATCCCGACCAGGTGCGGTGAGCTGGCGACCATGTTGTTCGCGGCCGGGACCGCGTCGGCGGGCTCGCCGCGGTTGTCCACGATCGTGCAGGTGAAGTGGTGGCCGGTGACGCCGCCCGCGGCGTTGATGGCGTGGACGGCGGCTACGCACCCGGTGTACTGGAAGTACCCGTAGGGGGCGTTGGGCCCGGTGAACGGGCTGAACGCGGCGATCTCCAGGGTGGCCGACGCGCCCGCGGGTGACGCGCCGCCGCCTGTGGCCGCGCTCCCGGCACAGGCGGCCAGGGTCAGCCCGAGCCCGCCGGCTAGCGCGAGCCTCGCGCCATGCGCGGCTGACCACCGGGCTCGGTGTCCTCCTCGTGACATGGCAACTCCTTGACTCCCTCGCAGTGGCGGGCGCCCTCCGCCGCGCGGCTGCCACTTGATGGACATGTGATCTCAGATCGTCAGTTCGGCGAGCGTCTCGGGGGCGAAGAGATCCCTGGGCTCGATGTCGGCCTTGGCCAGGCCCTGTTCGCGCGCGTATCGCAGGAAGGTGCTCAGTGCCAGCTCGTTGGCGTCGTTCAGGCCGTACGACCAGTAGTCCGCGCCCATCAGCGCCTGGACGCGGTCGATCTCGTCGTAGACCCAGGGCAGTACGAACGGCAGGGAGGCGGTCTCGTCCAGCCCGCGGAACGCGAGGTCGCGGGCCTGCCCGAAGGCTTTGGCCAGCGAGCTGGCCAGCCAGCGGCTGCGCTGGTAGACCTCGCGCCGGATGGCGACGACATGCATGATCGGGAAGATCCGGGTCCGCTGGAAGTAGCTCTCCTCGACCTGGCGCACATGGGGAAAGAGCCGCCGGACACGCGGGTCACGCTGCAGGAACGGGCGCGGCACCCGGGGCGTGTAGAGAGCCTGGATCTCGCCGCTGACCAGCATCTCCGACAGCGTGCGGCCATCCGGGCAGGGAACCACCTCGACGCCTTCGGGCAGCACCGGAATGGCCACCTTCTCGTCCCGGCCAGGCTGGTGCAGGCCGCCGGTGACGTAGCGAACCGAGTTCACCGGCACACCGTGGAAGTCGGCGAGGATGCCGCGGATCCAGACGTTGGCGGTCAGCTGGTACTCGGCGATCCCCACCCGGCAGCCGGCCAGCTGCTCCGGCGCCTCGATGCCCGCTGCCGCGTGCACGTAGATCCCGTTGTGCCGGAAGGCGCGGGACGGGAAGACCGGGATGGCGACGAACGGGGCGTCCTGCTGGAGGGTGAGCACGAAGGTGGACAGCGAGAGCTCGGCGACGTCGAACTCCTCGAAGCGGACCATCCGGAAGAAGGTCTCCTCCGGGGACAGGGACAGCACCGTCAGATCGACACCCTCGACGGCGACGCGGCCGTCCGCGAGCGCGCGGGTGCGGTCGTAGTCGCCGCATGCGAGCGTGATCGCGAGTCGTGCCATCGTTGCCACCTGGGTCGCGAGGTGCCCTTGCCATCATGTGCATACCAATAGGTATGTTGATACCTATGTGGGGACTGTACATACCGGCCTACCCCACGGCAAGGCCCGTGACCGCGGCAGTGCCGCGGGACACGGCTGGACCAAGGCTGAACCGCTACGCCACGACGCGTTCGGCTACCCTGCGACGGGCATGCTCGCGGATCCCGGCTGTGGCGGGCCGGCCCATCGTCACCTGGAGGAGACCTCTACCCGATGTCCTTGCGCCACGCCCTGCTCGCGATCCTTGCCGTGGAGCCGATGACCGGTTACGAGCTGACCAAGCAGTTCGACCGCTCAGCCGCCAACGTCTGGCACGCTCCGCACTCCCAGATCTATCCCGAGCTGCGCAAGCTGGAGACCGCAGGGCTGGTCACCGCGGAATCGGTGGTCCGGGGCGATCATGGCATTAAGCGGACCTACTCCATTACCGAAGCGGGCCTGGACGTGCTCGTCGGGTGGGTCGAGGAACTCGATCCGCCGGCCCCGGATCGAGACGCCTTCCAGCTCAAGGCGACGTACCTCGAGTACGGGTCGTTCGCCAACGCGCGCCGCCAGTTCGAGGCGCATCTGGACTACCACGAGGAACTGCGCCGGCGCTGGGAAGTCCACGCGCAGGTTCTCGAGCAGCGCGCGACCGCGCTCATGCAGCGGCGGCTGGAGGTCATGCCGCCTGAACTGCATGACGCCCTGGTCGCCTACAAGGTCCATGTCTACCGCGGCCTCGCGGAGCGGGCCCGGCATGAGGCGCGCTGGGCACGCCGTGGCATAGCCCTGGTCGAAGCGCTCGGCGCTGCGTTGCCGGCCGAGGACAGCGGGCTCCGGGAGCACGGCGAAGGGCTCCGGGAGCACG
>JAXDGI010000162.1:0-33495 GCA_034665145.1 Solirubrobacteraceae bacterium | reverse complement strand
TGGGGACAGGCCAAGGATGCCCACCGGCTGGCTGACCAGCTCGGCGACCTGCATGACCTGGTCCTACTCGAGGCCGCGGTGCGCCGGGTCCAGGCTGATCTGCCCGCCGACACTGACGCACTTATCGCCGTCGTCGAGCACCGCGGAGAACAGCTGGCCACGGCTGCGCTGCAGCTGGGGGCCCGCGTATACGCCGAGCCACCCAGCGCCTTCACGCGGCGCCTGCACGCCTACTGGCGTGCCTGGCGGGCCGAGGCTGCGGTCGCGGCTGCGCGGCGGCCCGAGGTCCTGGCCGACGTGACGCGCCACGCTGCCACGGCCTAGTCCTCTGGCCGCAACGGGTCCGTCACGCCAAGCCGGGCGCCTCGCGGATCAGGCTGAGCAGAACGTGTTCGGTCCCCGACGGCCCTGCGGCAAGTCGAGCGGTCGCAAGTCGGCAGGTCAACGGCCCGATCCCGGGTAGGATCGTGTCGATGGCGAAGTGGGTCTACGAGTTCGCCGAGGGCTCCAGGGACATGCGCGAGCTGCTCGGCGGCAAGGGCGCGAACGTGGCCGAGATGACGCGGGTGCTCGGTCCCGACCGGGTCCCGGCCGGGTTCACGATCACCACCGAGGCCTGCGTGGAGTACATGCGCGCCGATCGCCAGGAGCCCCAGGGAATGGCCGATGAGGTGGCCGAGGCCCTGGAGCGGCTCCAGGATCAGGCCGGCAAGACGCTCGGCGATCGCGACGACCCTCTCCTCGTGTCCGTGCGCTCGGGAGCACGCGAGTCCATGCCGGGGATGCTCGACACCGTGCTCAACCTGGGCCTGAGCGACGAGTCGGTGCAGGGTCTGGCCAAGCAGACCGAGAACGAACGCTTCGCCTGGGACTCGTATCGCCGCTTTGTGCAGATGTTCGGCAACGTATCGCGCGGGATCCCCGGCGAGCGCTTCGAGGACGCGATCAAGGCGGCCAAGTCCGCGCGCAGCGTCAAGGAGGACACCGAGCTTGACGTCGACGCCCTGCGCGAGCTCACCGACACCTTCAAGTCGATTTACCGTAAGGACACCGGCGAGGACTTCCCCCAGGATCCGCAGGACCAGCTGCGGCTGGCCATCCGGGCCGTCTTTGACTCCTGGCTGGGCAAACGCGCGGTCGAGTACCGTCGCCAGAATCACATCCCCGACGAGTGGGGCACAGCGGTCAACGTCCAGCAGATGGTGTTTGGCAACAAGGGCGACACCAGTGGATCGGGCGTGGCCTTTTCCCGGGACGAGGTCACGGGCGCGCCCGAGCCGAGCGGAGATTTCCTGCCCAACGCCCAGGGCGAGGACGTCGTCTCCGGCGTGCGCACCCCGCGGGACATCGGCGGCATGAAGGAGTGGCTGCCCGAGGTCCACGACCAGCTCATGGAGATCCTGCGCACGCTCGAAGGCCACTACGAGGACATGCAGGACACGGAATTCACGGTTGAGGAGGGGCAGCTCTACATGCTCCAGACCCGCAACGCCAAGCGGCCGGCCCAGGCTGCCGTGCGCTTCGCCGTC
Organism: Solirubrobacteraceae bacterium; assembly: GCA_034665145.1. Lineage (GTDB taxonomy): Bacteria > Actinomycetota > Thermoleophilia > Solirubrobacterales > Solirubrobacteraceae > Palsa-465. The sequence continues at coordinate 31,966 of JAXDGI010000162.1, read as the reverse complement.
GACGCCGTCGGCGAGGGGCTGCTGACCCGCGAGCAGGCCTTGAGCACGATCGATCCCTCGACCCTGGACGCCCTGTTGCACCCCACCTTCGACCCCCAGGCCGAGTTCGAGGTGCTGGCCACCGGTGTCAACGCCTCACCGGGTGCCGCCAAGGGCGAGATCGTGTTCACCGCCGCCGATGCGGTCGCCGCGGCACAGGAGGGCCGGGATGTGATCCTCGTGCGCCCCTTCACCGATGCCGAGGACGTGGCCGGCTTCCACGCCGCCAAAGGCATCCTCACCTCGGAGGGCGGCAAGGCCTCGCACGCGGCCCTCGTCGCCCGGGGCATGGGCCGTCCGGCGGTCGTCGGCGCCGACACGATCGCGATCGACCTGGGCACCAAGACGGTGACCGTCAACGGCACTGAGCTGCACGAGGGCGACCCGATCGCCATCGACGGGACCAAGGGCTGCGTGACCACCGACGACGTTCCCCTGGTCGAGGCGCAGGTCGACGACAACTTCCAGCAGGTGCTCGGCTGGGCCGACGAGCTGCGCGAGCTCGGCGTGCGCGCCAACGCCGACACGCCCGAGGACGCCCGTCGGGCGCGCGAGCTCGGCGCCGAGGGCATCGGGCTGTGCCGGACCGAGCACATGTTCATGGCCGAGGACCGCCAACCCAAGATGCGCGCGATGATCATGTCTGACACCCGCGACGCCCGGCGCGAAGCGCTGGCCGATCTGCTCCCGCTCCAGCAGGAGGATTTCGAGGGTCTGTTTGAGGCCATGGCCGGCCTGCCGGTCACGATCCGCCTGCTCGACCCTCCGCTGCACGAATTCCTGCCCCACCTGCCCGACCTGGCCGCCCAGGTCGAGCGAGCCCGCATCGAGCAGACCGATGACCTCGATGACCTGGAGCGGATGCTCGAGCGCGTCGAGGAGATCTCCGAGGAGAACCCGATGCTCGGCACCCGCGGCTGCCGCCTGGGCATTCTCTATCCCGAGATCTACGAGATGCAGGTTCACGCCATCCTGCGGGCCGCCAAGGCGGCGGCCGAGCCACCCCACCCGGAGATCATGATCCCGCTCGTCGACTACGAGCACGAGATCGAGCTGATGCGCGAGCTGGTGGTGCGCATCGGCGAGCAGGAGGAGCTCGAGGCCGGGCGCGACTACACGGTGGGCACGATGATCGAGCTGCCCCGCGCCTGCTTTGTCGCCGACCGGATCTCCCGCTTTGCTGACTTCTTCTCCTTCGGCACCAACGACCTCACCCAGACGGCGCTGGGCTTCTCCCGCGACGACGTCGAGTCGAAGTTCGTGCCCGCCTACATGGAGCGCAAGATCATCGACCGTAGCCCGTTTGAGACGATCGACAAGCCCGGCGTCGGCTGGCTCGTCCGGCTGGCCGCCTGGGTCGGCCGCGAGGCCCGCCCCGACCTCAAGCTCGGCATCTGCGGCGAGCATGGCGGCGACCCGGAGTCAATCGCCTTCTTCCACGACGCCGGTCTGGATTATGTCTCGTGTTCACCCTTCCGGGTGCCGGTGGCCCGGATCGCCGCCGCCCAGGCCGCGATCGCCAGCCCGCGCGGCGGGTGGGCGTAGCGGCGCGCCGCCGCTCGCCCGCGAGCTCCCCGTCCCGGTTCGGGCGCTCGGAGGCGAGCGGCGCCCCTTACGCGACCAGGACCGGCTCGCCGACCGGCGTGGGCTGCTCCTCCTTGGCGGCGAACAAAAGCCCGGCCACGGCGGCGACCGCGAAGATGCCCGCCGAGACCAGAAACGCGGTCGTGTACCCGTGCACGGCGGCCTGGGCGGTGAGCAAGGCCTTGACGTGCGCGGCCCCATCCGGCCCGAGCGCCCGCACGGCCGCGCCGGCCCCGGCGAGGTGGGCGCTCACGTATGAGGTCGTGGCGCTCGCGGCCAAGGTCGAGAGCAGCGCCGTGCCCAGCGAGCCGCCGACCTGCTGAGAGGCGTTGACGGTGGCCGAGGCCACGCCGGCGTCCTGCGGAGTCACGCCGAGGGTGGCGTTGTTCATGGCCGTCGAGAAGACCAGCCCGAGCCCGACACCCATGACCAGCAGCGCGGGCAGGATGTGGCCGACGTAGCTCGAGTTCAGCCCGATGCTGGTGAGAAGCAGCATCGCCACCGCACCGAGTGACATGCCGAGCACGACCAGCGGCCGCGGCCCGAAGCGCGCACGCAGCCTGGTCGTGGCCACCACGGCCGTGACCATGATCACGCCCGTCATGGGCAGGAAGGCCAGCCCCGTCGTGACCGGCGAATAGCCGCGGGTCTGCTGCAGGTAGTACGTCAGGAACAAGAACACGCCGAACATGGCCGCCGAGGCCAGTCCCATGGAGGCAAACGCCGCCCCGCGGTTGCGGTCAGCGATCACCCGGAGAGGCAGGAGTGGCTGCGCAGCACGCCGCTCGATGAACACGAAGACGACCAGCAGCACGACCCCCGCGGCCAGAACGGCCAGCGTCAGCGAGTTGGCCCAGCTCGTGGTCTGAGCGTGGTTGAAGCCATAGACCAGGGCCAAAAGCCCGAGCGAGACAGTGGCCACGCCGGGCACGTCGATCCGCGGCTTGACCTCCGGGGCCTGGTTGCGCAGCAGGACGACCCCTCCGGCCACAGCCACGGCGGCAAAGACGAGGTTCACGTACATGGCAAAGCGCCAGCTCAGATACTGGGTGAGCACACCACCGAGCAGCAGCCCGATCGAAGCGCCGCTGCCGGCAATCGCGCCGTAGATTCCGAACGCCTTGTTGCGCTCCGAGGTTTCGGTAAAGGTGGTCGTCAAGAGCGACAGGGCCGCCGGTGCCAGCAGGGCACCGAACGCTCCCTGCAGGGTGCGGGCTGCGGTCAGCATCGCGAACGACTGCGCGGTGCCGCCGATCGCCGAGGCCACGGCGAAGCCGATCAACCCGCTGACGAACGTCCACTTGCGCCCGAGCAGGTCAGAGAGCTTGCCGCCCAGCAGCAGCAGGCTGCCGAAGGCCAGCGAATACGCCGTGACGATCCACTGGCGACCGTCGTCGGAAAAGTGCAGCGCGTGCTGCGCCGAGGGCAGCGCGATGTTCACGATCGTCGCGTCGAGCACGACCATCAGCTGGGCGATGCCGAGCACGGCGAGGATCGCCCAACGCCGCTCGTGATGAAGGTTCTGGTCAGTCATGAAGGCTCCGGAAAGAAAAATGATCGAACAAAACGGATACGTGGTATCCACTTAATTGTGAGAATAGTACTCTAAGTGGATACTGTCAATCCATTTCGCTACGCTCTGTGAACGTGATCACGCAACCCACCCACATCCGGGACCCGGCCAGCCTGGGCACGACCGGCGACCCCGGCACGACCGGCGACCCCGGCACGGACGGCGACCCCGGCACGGACGGCGACCCCGGCACGACCGGCAGGCCTCTGCGCGCCGACGCCGAGCGCAACCGCGAGCGGATCCTCGACGCCGCCCGTGAGCTGTTCGCCGAGCGCGGCCTGGGCGTAACGCTCAACGACATCGCCCATCACGCGGGCGTCGGCGTCGGCACGGTGTACCGCCGCTTCCCGGACAAGAAGCAGCTCATCGACAGCCTGTTCGAGCAGCGGCTGGAAGAACTGGTGGAGCTGCTCGAGCGGGCCGTCGCCGACCCCGACCCGTGGCACGGCATCACCACGTTCTTCGAAGCCGCGCTGTCGCTTCAGGCCAGCGACAGCGGCCTCAAGGAGCTGGTCACGGGCATGCCGGGGGGACTGGAGAAAGCTCGGACGATCCGCGGCCGCCTCATGCCGCTGGCCGACGAGCTGGTCGGGCGCGCTCACGCCTCGGGTCAGATGCACGCGGACATCCGCCATCAGGACATGGCGATCGCTCAGCTGATGCTCAGCGCCGTCATCGATGCTTCCCGCGACGTCGACCCCGAGCTGTGGCGCCGTTACCTCGGCATCGTGCTGCGGGGGCTGAGCGCCCAGCCCGAGCGGCTTGGCCCTCTGACTCCCGACCCGCCCGCTCCCGAGCGCGTCGATGAAGTGATGTCAGCCCTCCCGCTCAGTCGCCGCTCCGGCTGACCGCGGCCGGCGTTTCGTCGGATGCGCCCGGCGGGTACGGTCCCCGCAGTCATGCTCGCTGCCTACGCCACGTCCATCAATCCGCAGGACCCACTGACCGGCCTTGAGATCGGACAGCGTCCCGACCCGGAGGCGCCCGACGGCTGGACGACGGTGACCGTCAGAGCCGCCTCGCTCAATCACCACGATCTCTGGTCGCTGCGCGGGGTCGGCCTGCCCGAGGACCGCCTGCCCATGATTCTCGGCTGCGACGCGGCCGGAGTCGACGCGGACGGGAACGAGGTCGTCGTGCACTCCGTCATCACCGACGACAGCTGGCGCGGCGACGAGACGCTCGATCCCCGCCGCTCGCTGCTTTCCGAGCGCCATCAGGGCGCGCTGGCCGAGCAGGTCGCGGTCCCCAAGCGCAACCTGGTTCCCAAGCCGCGCGAGCTGTCCTTCGAGCATGCCGCCTGCCTGCCCACGGCCTGGCTGACCGCCTACCGGATGCTGTTCACGCGCGGCGAGATCGCCCCGGGCATGACCGTGCTCGTCCAGGGCGCCGCCGGGGGCGTGGCCACCGCGCTCACCGTGCTGGGCAGCGCCGCTGGCGTCCGCATCTGGGTGACCAGCCGCTCGGAGTCCAGGCGCGATGAGGCGCTGAGGCTCGGCGCCGACCAGGCCTTCGAGTCCGGCGCCCGGCTGCCCGAGCGGGTCGACGCGGTGATGGAGACGGTCGGCCAGGCGACCTGGAAGCACTCGATCCGCTCACTGAAGCCGGGCGGCAAACTCGTCGTCTCGGGCGCCACCTCGGGCGAGGCTCCGCCCGCCGAGCTCACCCGCGTGTTCTTCCTGCAGCTGTCGGTCATCGGCTCGACGATGGGCACGCGTGACGAACTCGAGCGGCTGATCCGCTTCTGCCTGGAGCGCGACATCACTCCCACGATCCACGCCACGATGCCGCTGGCCGACGCCCGCGACGGCTTTCAGGCCCTGCTCGACGGCGACGTGGTGGGCAAGATCGTGTTCACGATGTCGCCGGACTGATCGCGGCCCAGCCGCCGGCCCGGGAAAACGCGTCGGTCTCGAGGTCGAGCTCGGTGCGCACGCCCAGCGCGGCCAGCGCCGCGTTGGCCTGGTCAAGCGTGCTGGCGTCAGCCACCGCCCGGGCCAGATCACCGGCCGCCGAGTAGGCCAGAGCCACGTCGAGGAAGATGGTAAGCGCCGCCACCGGGCTGAGCTCGAGACTGTGCTCGCCACCGCGAATGGCCACCGTGCCGCTGTCCCCGCGAAACGCGCGCACGGCCTGAGCACTGGCCTCCGTGGGGACGTGCTCCATCGCTCCCTCCAGGCGCGCCGCCACCGCCTCGGTGAGACCGCGCACGCCGGCCAGACCGCCGGCGGCGGCCACAAGCGCGACGCGATCGAGGACCTCGCGGTTGGTCAGCTCCGCATCGCAGCCAACGCCGAAGATGCCGAGCAACACCGGAACACCGGACCGGGCCAGGTGCGCAGCCGCGGCGAGCATGACCGCGTCACACAGGGGGCTGCGCAGCCCGGCCTCGTCGCCGCGGGCCAGCACGTCCCCGCCGACGTCGACGAACAGGATGAGATCGGCGCCGAGGCATGCGCTCGCCGCGGCTAGAGCGGCCGCGATCGTGGCCGGGCCGGCGTCGATGCAGACGAGCAGCGTCGGCTCATCGAGGTACTGCGACATGCGGGATTCCCCGAAATAGACATCACGGGCGCGCACGCGCGTGTCCGGACCGGCCAGCAACACGCCGGGTGCGATCTCCTGACCGTCGGTGATCTCGTCCACACGACGCGGACCCGGGACAGGGTCGATCGGGCGACGCTCCCAGGCCAGACCGCCGACCACCGGATCGCCACCGTCATAGAGGCGATGAAACTCGGCGCTGGCCAGGGCGCCGACGACATCCCCCCCACCCCCCATGCCGATCACCAGCGGCCGCCGGGCGGCCCGCAGGAGCGCCTCAGCATCAGCCACGGCGTACCACCATCGAGGCGTGCAGCTCACCGGTGGTACTGAGGATCCAGCGCCAGTCACCTTCGCTGCGCAACCGGTGGTCGCCGGCCGGGGCCGGCGTGCGGTACTCGATCTCGGCGTCGATCCGCCCGGGGTCGCGGTCAGGCCCGGCCAGCAACTCCTCCTCGAGCGGCTGCCAGTAGGCCGCATTGTTGACGTGATCGGCGAGGTCGCACTCGGTGCGCCGGAAGTGCCACTCGGCCGTGCGCGCACCGTCCACCGCCTCCGATGGGGTGGGGTGGCGCAGGCGGGCGCTGACCCGCCGGTCGACCACCGAGGGCCCGTAGGTCTCGATCTCATCCTCGGTGAGGGGCACCGGTCGCCAGCTGGCCACGTCGAGGTGCACCCACAGCGACACCGCCTCGACGTCGGGCTCCCCGCTGTCCTCGTTGAGGACGTCGGTTCGCCGCTCGGCCCACATGCGCCCGAGGCCGCTGCAGAACGTCGTACACGTGAAGCGCTCGCCGAAGCGAGGAAAGCGGTTGACCCGCATTCGGGTCCGCCGCACCACCCACACGGCCGATTGGGCCAGGCCGGCGTCCTCGACGTCGGCGTAGGCCACGTCCTGCAGCCAGCAGGCCAGGGCATCGAGTCGCAACCGCCCCGACGGCGCGCAGTCGGCAAAACCGGGACGGCGCGGCAGGCTGAACGTTCGCCCTCCCGGGAGCAAGGGGCGCAGCTGGTTGAACTCGAGTGCTTCCACCTGCCGCCAGGGTACGGCGTCACGCGCCTGGGTCAGCGGCCTCGATCGCCCGCCATACGGTTTCCCCGTTAGCGGGCATGTCCAGGTGGCGGACGCCGAGGTGGGCCAGGGCGTCGACCACGGCGTTGTGGACGGCGGGGGTGGCGCCGATCGTGCCCGACTCGCCAATCCCCTTGGCCCCGAGCGGGTTGACCGGGGTGGGCGTCTCCATCCGCACGGTTTCGAACAGCGGAAACTCGGTGGCCGACGGAATGCAGTAGCTGACGAAGTTCCCGCATAACGGATTGCCGTCCTCGTCGTAGGCGACCTCCTCGTGCAGGGCCTGGGCGATGCCCGAGGCGACCCCTCCATGTATCTGTCCGTCGGCGATCATCGGGTTGATGATCCGGCCGGCATCGTCGACGGCGATGTGGCGCCGCAGACGTACTGACCCGGTGTCGCGGTCGACCTCGACCACGGCCACATGCGCGCCGAACGGAAAGGTGGGCAGGGGCGGGTCGAAGTCGACCTCGGCCTGAAGCTCAGACAGCCGTCCAGCGCCGTCGAGCGTCCCCGCCAGCTGGCCCCAGCCCAGTGCCGACTGCGGCGCGCCGGCGACGTGGAACTGGCCGGACTCGATGTCGAGAAGCATGTCCTGCGGGTCGGCCTCGAGCTGCTCGGCGGCCAGCTCCTTAGCCCGCTGCACCAGAGCCACGGAGGCCTCGCGGGCGGCCACCCCGCCGATCTGGGTCGACTTGGACCCGTAGGTGCCGCTGCCCCGCGCGACGGTCCGCGTGTCGCCCTTGACCACGGTGATCCGCTCCACCGGGATGCCCAGCTGCGCAGCGGCGATCTGGGCAAAGGTCGTCTCATGGCCCTGTCCATGAGAGAAGGATCCGGTCTTGAGGATCGCGTCTCCGGCGGCGGTGATCTCGACGGCCCCAAATTCCGATTCGGGAACACCGTTGGTGATCTCGACGTAGACCCCGATCCCGATCCCGAGCAGTTGCCGGTCGCCGGCCTCGCGGCGCGCGGCCTGCTCGGCGCGCAGGTGCTCGTAGCCGGCGGTCTCCAGGGCCAGCTCGAGCGCTTGCCCGTAGTCCCCCGAGTCGTAGACGGCGCCGGAGGCGGTCGTATACGGGAAGGCGTCGGCCGCGATGAAATTGCGCCGCCGCAGCTCGGCCGGATCGAGCCCGGCCTCGGCGGCAAACGTATCCATCGCCCGTTCGATGAGCTGCGCGGCCTCGGGCCGGCCGGCGCCCCGGTAGGGGCCCGTCGGGGTGGTGTTGGTGAGCACCGCGTCGACCACGACCTCGATCTTGGGGATCCGGTAGACGCCGCTGGACATAAGCGCGGTCAAAGTCGGCAGCACGGCACCGATTCCGGCATAGGCCCCGGAATCCTGGAGGATGCGCAGGCGCAACGCCAGGAGATGTCCGTCGGCGTCCCCACCGAGTTCGAAGTCGAGGATCTGGGCGCGGCCGTGGCCCATCGCGACCATGTTCTCGCTGCGGGTCTCGGTCCAGCGAACCGGCTGGCCGGTCGCGCGAGCCACCCAGGCCACCATCGTCTCCTCCAGCGGCCGGCCCTTGCCGCCGAAGCCGCCGCCCACGTCGGGGGCGACCAGGTGAACCAGCTCGGCGTCGAGCCCGAGGGCCGCCGCCAGCCCGGCCTGGTCCTGATGGGGCGTCTGCGTCGAGAGCCACACCGTCAGCGTCCCGTCGGTCTCGGGGCGCACCGCGCAGCAGCGCGGCTCGATCGGGCATACGGCAAGCCGCTGGCTGACCACGGTGCCCGAGGCGCGTACGGCGCAGCCGTCAAGGAGTGCCGGATCGGGCTCGTCGGGCGCCTGGTGAAAGCACACGTTGCTACCGACATCGGCAAACAGCACGATCTCGTCGCGCGCCGCCGCGCGCACGTCGGTGACGACGGGCAGCGGCTCATAGTCGACCTCGACCAGCTCCGCGGCGTCGACCGCCGCCTCGCGCGAGCCGGCTACGACGACGGCCACGATCTCGCCGACGAAGCGAACTGTGTCGGTGGCCAGGTGAGGACGCTCGAGCCGCTCATCCACCATGCCGGCGAAGGGCGAGGTTGGATTGGGCAGGGCGAGCTCGGCGGCCGTATAGACCTGGGCCCCGGCCGCGACGGCGGCCGACGCGTCAATCCCGAGGATCCGAGCGTGGGCCCAGTCTGAGCGCACGAACGTCACGTGGAGCGCTCCGGGCAGCGCCAGATCGTCGACGTACTGGCCGTGGCCAGTGATAAAGCGGGGATCCTCCCGCCGGCGGATGCGCTGGCCGATCACCGCTTCGCCGCTCCGAGGACCCAGGCGGCGAACACCGCCTGGAAGGGCAGCCGGGCCCACAGGGCGATGGCCCCGCCGGGGATCTGATCAAAATCCTCGGCGTTGAGGGCCATGTGCAGGTTGGCCGGAAAGACCGCGATCAGGGTCGCGATGAGCCACCAGCCGGCGTGACGTCGCACGCGCGGCACCATCAGCCCCACGCCGCCGGCGATCTCGGCGGCCCCGCTGGCGTAGACGATCGCCTCGGGCGCCGGAAGATAGGGCGGCACGATGCGCTGGTAAAGCCGCGGCTTGACGAAATGCATGACGCCCGCAAAGACAAAGAACGGGCCGGCCAGGTGGCGGACGAGGCGCATCGTGGACAGGACGCTAGCGGACCGCCCAGCCCCAGGAGTGTCAGGGTTCACACCGAACTGCAGAACGCGCGCGGGTCTGCCGATAAGCCAGTGGACCTCTGTTTCCCCCTGGCCTGACCGCCCTTCCCCCCGCCCTCGCTTGTCGACCGAAACCCCCGCCTTTGTCAGCCGTCCCGCAACGACCCCCGAGGCCGCACAGTCGCTGGTGGAACTCCTGACCCGGCTGTCGGCGTGCGAGGAGGAGTCCGAGGCCGACCGGCTGGCCGTCAAGGGCGCCCTGGACATCCTGGGCACGGACTTCGCGGCCCTGGTCAGGGAGGAGGCTCTGGGCGCCTCCGCCGGTGTCACGCAGGGAGAGGCCGCCCACCCGATCCTCGTCGATGCCGCCCGGCGCGGCCTTGGCCATGGTTCGGTGCCGGGGATCGGCGCCGTCGATCTCGTCACCGCGCGCCTGACCGGCGAATCTCCGACCTGGCTTCTCACCGGCCGTCGTCACCGCGCAGCCTTCACCGACGATGAGCAGTCCCTGTTGATGGGGATCGCCCGCGCCCTCGAGCTTCATCTGCGGGTGACGCGGGCCACCGCGCAGGGGCGCAGCCTGCTTGCTGACAATGAGCGCGAGGCCCAGCAACGCCGCCGCGCCGAACGAGCCCTGGCCCATCAGGCCCGGCACGACCGTCTCACCGGCCTGGCCAACCGCAGCCTGCTTCGCGATCGTGCCACGCATGCCCTGCAGCGGCGGCGCCGCGGCCAGGGTTACGTCGCCGCGCTGTTTGTCGATATCGATCATTTCAAGCTGGCCAACGACTCACTCGACCACCGTCGCGGCGACGCGCTGATCATGCTCATCTCCCAGCGGCTGGCCGATGTCCTGGCTCTGGAGGAGAACGACCGTCGGGGCTGCACCCTGGCTCGTCCCGGGGGCGACGAGTTCATCGTGCTCTGCGAGGACCTCGACACCGAGCGCGACGCCGTCACCATCGCTGCGCAGATTCACGATGTCCTGCGCGCCCCCTTTTTCATCGACGGCCAGGAGGTGGCTCTCAGCGCCAGTATCGGTATCGCCTACACCCGTGGCGACGAGGGGCAGGTTGTCGATGCTGACGAGTTGCTGCGCGACGCTGACGTCGCCCTCTCCCGGGCCAAGGAGCGTGGCCGCGATCGCTACGAGATCTTCGATGAGCCGATGCGCGCTCGTCTACTGGACCGGGTGACGCTGGAGAGCGACCTCCGCGCGGGGCTGGACCGCGACGAGCTCGTCCTGGAGTACCAGCCCGTGGTGTCGGTCACCGACGCCAGCCTGGCCGCGGTCGAGGCTCTGGTCCGCTGGGAGCACCCGACCCGCGGCCTGCTTGGTCCCCAGGAATTCATTCCCGTCGCGGAGGAGAGCGACCTCATCGTCTCGGTCGGGCGCTGGGTCATCGAGGCGGCCTGTGCCCAGATCCGTCGCTGGCACGATGATCATCCCGCCGGGCTCGGCGTGCCCGTCTCGGTCAACGTATCCGCCCGCCAGCTCTCTCCCGCGCTGGTCGACGTCGTGGCCGGAGCGCTGCAGACCACGGGCATCGCGCCCTCCCAGCTCGCGCTGGAGATCACCGAGAGCCTGCTCATCGAGCACACCGACTCCGCACAGGAGGTGCTGGCCGCGTTGGAGGCGCTCGGGGTGTCGATCGTGCTCGACGATTTCGGCACCGGCTACTCCTCGCTGGGCTATCTGAACAAGTTCCCCCTGGCCCAGCTCAAGCTAGACCGCACGTTCACGGCGGAGCTGGCCCGCGAGCCACGAAGCGCCAAGATCGTCGCCGCCACGATCGACATGGCCCGCGCGCTGGGGATGACCGTGGTGGCCGAAGGCGTGGAGAGCGAGGACCAGCTGGCCGTGCTGCGACGCCTCGGTTGCGACTACGCCCAGGGCTTTTTGTTCGCGCGCCCGGAGGCTCCCGAGGCGGTCTTCACCCGCATCCGGGCGGCCTACGAGCGTGATTCCCAGATTGCCGACCGTCCGGTCAAGGTGGAGAAGTTCAGCGCCGCTCAGGCGCTCGGTCCCGGCCGCCCCGAGGACCCGCACCGACTCCAGCAGCTGGCCATCGGCCGCCTGGCCGGCTGGCTGTTCTTGATCGGCAGCGTGGTCGCACTCCCCGGCGATCTCATCATGGGCATCCCCAGCGTGCCGGTCGTGTGTGTCCTCACGCTGATGGGCGTGGGCACCGGGCTCGGCTGCCTCATCGTTCCCTGGCATCGGCTGTCCGAGCGCTGGCTGAGCGTGGCCGGGGTCGTGGCCACGCTCGAGATCACGATCTCGGTTGTCGCGCTGGGCCGTTATGGGGCGGTGCTGCAGCCGATCTACCTGCTCATCGCCACGGCCGCGGCCTATGCCTTCCACAGCCGCCGGGTGATCGCGAGCCATCTGATCCTGATTGCCGTCGTCATGACCATCCCCGCCTGGCGCAGCGACAGCACCAGTGGCCGCGTCTCGCTGACCCTGATCTCGATCTTCGTCCTGGTGACGATGTGCGCGGTGATCGCCTACCTGCGCGAGCTGCTCGAAGGCTCGGCCGCGGAGCTGCGCGAGCTGGCCGCTCGTGATCCCCTGACCGAGGTCGGCAACTATCGCCTCCTCCACGAGCGGTTGAACTCCGAGCTGGCCCGCCACGCGCGCGACCACGGGGAGTTGGCCGTGCTCCTGATCGACCTCGATCGCTTCAAGCAGGTCAACGAGCGGCGCGGGCACGCCGCCGGCGACGACGTGCTCCGCCGCGTGGCTCACACCCTGCGGGAGACCGTTCGCCCCCAGGACACCGTGGCCCGCCAGGGTGGAGACGAGTTCGCCGTGCTGGCGCCCGACACCGGCGCCGAGGGCGCTGCGATGCTCGCCGCCCGCATCCGCGACCGCCTGAGCCGCGTCCAGTTCGCGGGCGACAGCATCGGGGCCACGGTCGGTCTCGCCGTGTTTCCCGCCGACGGTCGGACCCCGCCCGAGCTGCTCGCCCACGCCGACGAGGAGTTGATGGCCAACAAGCTTCACCCCCAGCGCGCGACGCGGGTCCACGGGATCACGACGGGGCTGGCCCCGCCGTTCCGACAACTGTCTTAGACGCTTCATAGCGCCGGCTTCACGGGCCACGCGATGCTCCTGATCGTGACCTCCTCGACGCCGACTCCCACTCGCGGCCCGCATCCCGGGGCGACCCCCGGACCTCGCCCCGGACCGAGTGCCGAGACGCGCCCCGGATCACCCGCCGATCGCCCGCCGCGGATCGACATCGTGATCCCCGTCTACAACGAGCAGAACGCGCTTGAGCCTTCGGTGCGCCGGCTGCATTCGTTCCTGCGCCGGGAGCTGCCCTACGACTGGCGCATCGTCATCGCCGACAACGCGAGCACCGACGCCACCCCCGGGATCGCCCGTGCCCTGGCCTTCGAGCTCGAACGCGTCACGTCGCTCCGGCTGAACGCCAAGGGCCGTGGCCGGGCTCTGCGCCACGCGTGGTCGGCCAGCGACGCCGACGTGATGGCCTACATGGACGTCGATTTGTCCACCGACCTGCGCGCGGTACCGCCCCTCCTGGCCGCACTCGTCTCCGGCCACAGCCAGGTGGCGATCGGCTCGCGCCTGGCCCCCGGCGCCCGGGTGACCCGCGGCGCCAAGCGCGAATTCATCTCCCGCTCCTACAACCATCTGCTCCGGCTGGTCCTGCGCGCGCGCTTCACCGATGCCCAATGCGGGTTCAAGGCCATCCGGGCCGACGCGGCGCACGAACTCCTGCCCCTGGTGCGGGACGAGGGATGGTTCTTTGACACCGAGCTGCTTGTGCTCGCCCAGCGGCGTGGCCTGCGCATCCACGAGGTGGCCGTCGATTGGGTCGATGACCCCGACTCTCGTGTGGACATCGTCGCAACCGCTTTGGAGGACCTGCGCGGGGTGCTACGACTGCGCCTGGACACCCCCTGGGTGCGCTTCGGGCTGATCGGCGTCGCCTCGACGATCGCCTACGCTCTGCTCTATCTGGCCTTGCGAGGGGCCCTGGGCGCCGCCGGCGCGAACGCGGCGAGCCTGGCCGCGACTGCCGTGGCCAACACCCAGGCCAACCGGCGCTGGACATTTGGCCTGCGCGGGCGGACCGGCCTCATCCGACAGCACTGTGCGGGCGCCTTGGTCTTCCTGCTCGCCCTCGGACTGACCGACGGCGCGCTCGCCCTGCTCCGCCTACTCGACCCCCGGGCCGGGCGGCTGCTGGAGGTGCTCGTGCTCGTCGTGGCCAGTGCCGGCGCCACCGTCACTCGGTTTGTCGCCCTGCGCAGCTGGGTGTTTGCCCGGGCGCGCCGGGCCGCGGGCGCCGGGCGGACGCTGGCTGCCTCCAGCTTGACACCGTCTCGAGGGGTCACGGCGCCAGAGCGCCGAAGCTGACCTCGAGCTCGTGGGGGTCGGCCCCGCGCAGCACCCTGAGGGTCAGGGGGCCCGAGGCGCGCTGTACCGCGCGCTCCAGATCGCCGATCGAACGCACCGGGGCACCGCCGGCATTGGTGACGAGGTCGCCGCGGCCCAGTCCGGCCGCGGCTGCCGCCGAGTCACGAGCCACCCGCAGCACGATGATCCCGGGAACGTCCGGGAGACCAACCGCCCGGCGCATGCGCTGGGCCGAGGCCGCTCCGGCCACGGCCACGCCCAACCGTGGAGCCTCATGTTCTCCGGGCTCGAAGAAGGCCAGCCAGTGGTGGAGGTGCTCAGCGAGCGACGGCGCGGCCCCGGCGGGGATCCCTTCCCCAAGGCGAGCGGCGCGTTCGGCGTAGGCGGGCCGCGCGGCCGCCACCAGCCCACGGCCCCGAGCGGTGATGCGCACCGTGACGCTGCGGCGGTTGTCGGGATCGGGCTCGCGCTCGATCAGCCGCGCGCGCTCGAGACGGCCCAGACGGACCGAGAGCGTCCCCGAGGTGCGTCGCACGCGGTTGACCAGCTCGCGCTGACCGAGCGCGCCATCGGGCGCCCGGTCGAGGGCGTCGAGGACGAGAAAGCTTGGCCGGGTCAGCCGGTGCTCGGCCAGAGCCTCCTCGAGCTCTGACTCCAGATGGGCGGCCACGCTGATCGTGGTATCCGCCAGGGAGATGTGATCGATTCCTTCAGACATGCTGTGCTCCAAATGCTTGAGTCGAAACGTTCTGTGTGTACGATTATCGCATGAGTTCGTTTAACGGCACAACCCATACCCCCTCCCCGCCGGCCCCGTCCGCCGCCGCGGGGGACGGCGAGACCGCCGCCCTCGATGCCTACTCGCGCGCGGTCATCGCTGTGGCCGACGCGCTGTCGCCCAGCGTGGCCAACCTTCAGGTCCGCCGCCGCACCCGCCGGGGGCCCGCGGTGGGCGCCGGCAGCGGTGTGGTCATCTCCCCCGACGGCTTTCTCGTCACCTCAGCCCACGTCATCGAGGGTGCCCGGCGCGGCGTGGCCGGCTTCGGCGACGGACGCGAGACCGACGTGACGCTCGTCGGCGCCGACCCTCTCTCCGATCTCGCCGTTCTGCGCGCCGACGGCGGTGACTTCGCGGCCGCCACTCTTGGTGACGCCGCTGCCCTGCGGGTCGGCCAGCTGGTCGTGGCCATCGGCAATCCCCAGGGCTTTGCCGGCTCGGTCACCGCCGGAGTGATCAGCGGGCTGGGACGCTCGCTGCCCGTCGGCGCCCGCGGCGGCCCGCGGCGCCTGGTCGAGAACGTCATCCAGACCGATGCCGCGCTCAACCCGGGCAACTCCGGCGGGGCCCTATCCGACGGCGCGGGCCGGGTGGTGGGCATCAACACGGCCGTGGCCGGGGTCGGCGTCGGGCTCGCCGTGCCCATCAACGACGCCACCCGCGCGATCATCTCGACGCTGATCCGCGATGGCCGGGTCCGTCGCGCGCAGATTGGCGCGGCGGTCGCCCCGCGGCCGTTGCCTCCGGCGGCGGCCGAGCGCCTGGGCCGTCGCGGCGCGGTGGCGATCCTCCAGGTCCTCGAGGGCAGTGCGGCCGAGCGCGCCGGTCTGCAGCGTGGCGATCTGCTCATCGACCTCGACGGCGAGCCCGTCGGTGACGCCAATACCCTGCAGCGGCTCATGGTCGCCGAGCGGATCGGACGCCAGGTCAGGGCCCGCGTGCTCCGCGACGGGGCGCCGCTGACCGTGGAGCTGACCCTGGAGGAGCTTTAGACCCCGGGGGCCGGCGGGCCCGGCGGGCCCGGCGGGCCCGGCGGCGAGGCGGGGCTAGGCGGCGACCGGAGGCTAGGCGGCGACCGGAGGCTAGGCGGCGACCGCGGCCGGGGCCGTCGCGACCCGGCCGCGGATCAGGTCCGCGGCCCGCTCGGCGATCATGATCGTCGGCGCGTTGGTGTTGCCGCGCACGAGCGTCGGCATCACCGAGGCGTCAACGACGCGCACGCCGTCGAGGCCGAGCACGCGCAGGTCAGAGTCGACCACCCGCCCCATCGCGCATGTCCCCACCGGGTGATACAGCGTGGTCGTGTTGCGCTCCATGAAGGCCGTGATGGCTGCGTCGCTGTCGTCCTCGGGCGCGCCATAGGCACCGGTCGTCACCTCGCGCAGGGCCGGCTGCGCGGCAATCTCCAGGCAACGCCGGATCGCCTTCACCATGGTCGCGCGGTCCTCCTGGCTGAGCAGGTAGTTGTGCAGAATCCGCGGCTTGGCCGACGGAATCCGCGAGCGCAGCTTGACAAAGCCCGCGCTTGACGGCCGCAGCAGGCAGGGCGCAAAGGCCCAGCCATCGACGAGGATCTCCCCCGCTCCCGCCTCCGGGAACAGGATTGGAATCGTATGGATCTGCACGTCGGGGGCCTCGAGGCCCTCGTCGGTGCGGAAGAAGCCGCCGGATTCGGCGAAGTTCGAGGTCAGCGGTCCCCGCCCCTCGGTCTGAAGCAGCCCCAGGTTCTCCACCGTCTCGGCGCCGAGTAGAGACTCTTCCGCCGTCGTGTACGTCAGCCAGCTGGCCGGGTGGTCCTGTAGCCCCTGCCCGACGGGCAACTCGTGCCCCGGGGGCAGCCCGACCAGCTCCAGATCGGCGGCCGGGCCGACACCACTCAGCAGGAGGATGTGCGGGCTGCCGTAGGCGCCGGCGCTGAGGATGACCTCGCGCTCGGCGCGAATTTCCACCAGCTCGCCGCCGCGGTCGATCTCGACCCCTCGCACGTTCGTCTCATCGAGCACCAGCTTGGTCACCTGGGCGTCGGTGATCAGCTCCAGGTTGGGACGGGCCAGGACCGGATGCAGGTAGGCGACCGCGGCGGAGCAGCGCATCCCGTTGCGCTGGGTGACCTGGTACCAGCCGACGCCGTCCTGCACGGGACCGTTGAAGTCCTCGTTGGCGGGCAGGCCGGCCTGCTGGCCGGCGGCGATGAAGGCCTCGCACGTGCGATAGCGCGAGCGGTTGTCGATGACGCTCAGGGGACCCCCCACGCCGTGCAGGTCACTGGCCCCGCGCTCGTTGTCCTCGGCGCGCAGGAAGTAGGGCAGCACGTCGTCCCAACCCCAGCCGGCATGGCCCATCTCCGCCCAGCCGTCGTAATCGGCCCGGTGACCGCGGATATAGATCATCGCGTTGGTTGATGAGGATCCACCCAACGTGCGGCCACGGGGAAGGTAACGCTGACGGCCGGCGAAGCCCGGCTCCGGATCAGATAGGTACGCCCAGTCGTATTTGCTCTGCCCGAGGGCCAGGCAGCCGGCGGGGAGATGAATCTCATCAACGGCGTCCGGGGGCCCCGCCTCGATCAGGCAGACACGGACGTCCTC
Source organism: Solirubrobacteraceae bacterium (assembly GCA_034665145.1). Lineage (GTDB taxonomy): Bacteria > Actinomycetota > Thermoleophilia > Solirubrobacterales > Solirubrobacteraceae > Palsa-465. Next base: position 14,776 of record JAXDGI010000162.1, on the reverse strand, counting down.
GTCCTCGGTCAGCCGGTTGGCCAGCACGCACCCGGCCGAGCCGGCACCGACGATCACGTAGTCATAGGAACTCATCCGCCCTCCTCGAGCTGGGTCGCGTCCTATTCTCCGTCGCTCCCCGGGCGGCCGTCAAGCCGCGGGCCCAGCGAGTGGCGTGGCGCGCATCCAACCCGCTTCGCCCTGGCCAAGGGAATCTTGAGTTCTACTAGTACCAGTCCTCGACCCAGGCCGACCAGCGCGCCGTGTCCGTTCCCGGAGCGACCCGCAGCCGGAATGTCCCCGGGCCGGTGGCGAACCCCCGGCTTTGGCGGGCGCCGTCATTGAGCCCGAAGGAGTCGACGGTCGCTGCGCTGGCCGGGCTGTCGACCTGGGCCGACGGACCGGAGCAGAAGACGATGAATGTGCAGCTGCCTACGTAGCTCATCCGGTAGACCACCCGCCAGCGACTGCCGCGGATCCGGAAGGAGCTGGTCACGGTCTGACCACTGCCGGACAGGCCGGTGACGGGCTGCCAATGCGGGGTCTCGGCGATGTCGAGGATCACCGGCCGCGTGCGACTGAGCAGGGCCCCGGGGGCGGGTGACTGGCCGTAGACGACGCCGGCCGGGACACGGGGCGCCACGATGGTCCGCAGCCGAGAGCGCAGGCCGACCGAGGCCAGGGCGCTCTGGGCCTCGGGCGCGGCTTTGCCGCCCACATCGGGCACGCGGACCCCGGGCGGACCGGAGCTGATCGTCACCCGGAGCGTCGATCCCTGATCGACTCGCCCGCCGGGGCGAGGACTCTGGCTGATCACCCGTCCGGCCGGAACCGACGCGCTGTGGTGGTGGTGGAAGCTCGGTTGCAGGGCCAGTGGCCGGGTGCGGGCGCGGACCTGCGCCGGCGTGAGTGAGATCAGGCGCGGGACGGTGACCGAACCCGAGGCGCCGAGGACGAGGGCGGCCACGATCATCGCCCCGAGCAGGGCGAAGGCCCCGCTCAGGGCGGCGATGCTGCGCCGGCGAGCGGACGGATTGAGGTTGCGGCGGGGGTGCAGGACCGGTGCGCGGCGGGTGGGCTGGAGGCCGTCGGGGCGACGCGCCGTGGGGCGGCGCACAGCCTGGGCTCCACTGCGCGGGGCCGGGCCTGCAGCCGGATCGATCCGGGCGGCGGCCAGGGCGTCGGCCATCGCCCCGCCGGAGGCAAAGCGCAGTTTGGGGTCCTTGGCCAGGGCTCGGGAGACCACGCCGGCCAGGACGTCCGGCACATGGGCGGGCAGGGGGGCGGGCGGATCGCGCAGGTGCCGCAGGGCGACCTCGACCGCTGGGCCGTCCTCGAACGGCGGGTATCCGACCAGCATTTCGTAGAAGACGATGCCGGCGCTGTAGACATCGGTCGCCGGGGTGATCGCGCGGCCCCGGGCTTGCTCGGGGGCCATGTAGCGAGGGGTGCCGACGATCGTCGCCCCGGCCCCGTCGCTGGAACCGTCGGCCAGGCGGGCGACCCCGAAGTCCGCGACCTTGATCTGGCCTTCGCCGGAGATGAGCAGGTTGGCTGGCTTGACGTCGCGGTGCACGACATGACGCGAGTGGGCCCGCTCGAGCGCGCGGCACAGCTGCTCGGCCGCCGCCGCCGCCTCGGCGACCGGCATGGGCCCCCGGGCCAGCCGACCGGCCAGGCTCTCGCCGTCAATGAGCTCCGAGACGTAGTAGAGCCCCTCTTCGGCCTCCCCGACGTCGAAGATCTGCACGATGCCCGGGTCACTTACCCTCGCCAGCAGGCGGGCCTCGCGCTCGAAGCTGCGCGCCCACTGGGGATCGTCAGACCACCAGGGCTTGATCAACTTGACGGCCACCGTGCGTTGCAGCCGCCGGTCATACCCGCGGTAGACGCGCCCGAAAGCGCCCTCGCCGATCAGGGCGTGAAGCTCGTAGCGGTCGTCCAGGGCGCACCCGGATAGGTCTGGCGCGTAGGGCATAGTGGGTCAGCGTGACAACGCCGGGCGGAGGGCCGCGCCACATGATGGCTCATCACCCCCGCGGTTGAACCGGAGGGCAAGCGATGTCCGGACGCGGACGTTCAGGCTAGTGTCACGCGCGTACGAGCGCAGATAAGCGGGAAGCCTTACGGTGTCCAATCCGGAGGTAAACGTGCTTCTCATTCTTGGAATCATCCTGCTCATCATCGCGATCGGCGGCGGAGTGATCATCCATCCGATCTTGTTCGTGCTCGCCATCCTGGCCCTGGTGGCGTTCTTCTCGCACCGCCGGCGGGGCGCGCTGAGGTAGGCAGCCTATGTGAGCGCCCGCTCAGGTCATGGCCGCGGCGAGGCGATGGTGACGGAGTTCCGTGGGCGGCGCCCCGTGCAATACCCACAGGCGATCTGCGCGCCGGCTGATTGCCCCCGTTCGCGTGAGCTCCCCCATCGCACTGGTCACCGCGGGCCGGTGAGCGCCGACCAGGTCGGCCAGCCGCTGGTGCGGTAACGGCAGCGGGACGCTGATCCCGTCGGGACCGACCCGCCCCCATCGCTCGGCCAGATGCCACAGCGTCAACAGCAGGCGCTCGTCGACGCGCTGATGGTGCGAGATGGCCAGGCTCACCGCGAGCGTGTGCGCCCGCCGCGTGCCGCGGCTGAACAGCTCGAGTCCCAGCTCGGGCCAGGGGTTGATCCTGGTGACGAGGCCGTGGTCGAGAACCGCCAGCTCGGTGGGCTCGAGCACGATCCAGCCCACCTCGGCCTGCACATGCGAGCCAACCTCGTCCCACGACCAGGGCCGCAGGACATCGCCGGGACCGATGAGCTCGACGCAGCGACGGCCCAGCACGTCGACCTCGCGACTGATCAGCCCATCGACGAGCATGAAACCGTGGTGATGGCGCGCCGGTTCAATCGCGTCGGCGACGCTCCACTCGCCGGGCGAGAGGCGGCGCAGGCGCGTAATGGCCTCGCGCCGCGCCCGATCACGCTGCGCCTCGGCGAGCAGGTCGCCCAACTCGGGATCGGCCTCGATGATGCTGATCAGGTCCGACACGCCATTGCTCTCAGTGCGCGACGATGGCCACGATGAGGATTACCACCGCCACCGCCGTTCCCACGCCGGCCAGCGGCCAGGCCCGGCGCCAGAACTCGGGTTTGGCGCGATCACGGGTGTAGTGCCCCTCCGGGGGTGTGCCCACCCAGTCGTCATCGTCCTCCCACGGAGCCATACCTTTACCGCTTCCCCATGAGTCCGAACGGGCTCCCCTCGGAGTCGCGGCAGATGACCCAGCGCGACCCGGGATGGATGATCTCGCCGCCCAACTCGGTGACCCGCTCCATCGCGCCCGGGAGGTCGTCGACCTCGAAGTAGGGCAGGGAGAAGGAGTCACCGGGTCCCCTTCCCCGTGCGTGCACGCCGACGGCGGGGGCGGCGCCCGGCGCCTGCCAGCCCTCGCCCTGCTCAGCGGTCCGGGCCGTGAGCTCGGTACCGAGCAGACCCGACCAGAAAGCCCGCGCGCGCTGGGGATCGTCGGCGGGAAACTCGATCAGGGCCGGGCGCACGTCCATGACCTGACCATACCGGGGCGGGGGCGAAGGGCCGCCCCTTGGCCCTCCGCCCGCTCGCTCGGTCAGCGCCCCCCGAACTCGTCCTGGCCGCCCGAGCCGAACGCGGTCCACGTCGCCCGGACTCCATGGCGATAGTCGCCGGCCGCGCCGATCCGCCGTGTCGTGGCCGCGCGGACACGGCTCACGGGGCGCCCGGCCGCCGCCCGCACCGGGCGTGGGGTCGCCCTCGGGCGACCCCGTCGGGCATCGGGGTCACGGTCGGGCTCGGACTCGGGTACCGGGCGCCGCGGCGAGCGCCCGGCCGCCGGCACGCTCCCCCGACGGCTCAGGAAGGCGTACTCATCACGGTTGAACTGCATGGTCGACCCTCCCTTCAGGTCTCGGGTTCTTTGCTTGATGGATGAGGTTTGTGTCACCGGCCGCGAGCAGGGTCAGCCGTCGGTGACACACAGGTGTCACCGGGCTGGTGATGAAACGTGCTCGTCGCCTGGCTACGCGCGGGAAATGCGGATTACGTCGGTGTCACTGCGGTTGTCACCTCGATGAAGTCACGGTTGAAGCATAAAAAAAGCGACCCATTTGGATCGCCCTCAGGTCCGGTTGATGCGTCGTGCCTGTCTCAGGCGACGCACCTCGAGCCGAGGGCGAATAGACCACCGTTGCCGTTCTTGCGGACAGCCACGCGCATGCGGCCGGCCGCCAGCCAGCCGGTGGCCGGAGCGGTGATGGTGTGGATGTCGATCGCGCTGAGCATAAAATGACACTCCTTCAGGTCGGGCCATCTTAACCAGCCGGTGGGCTGATTGCAAGACCCTGAGTGACAAAATTGTCACGTCTGTGAAATATGCGCTGACCACGCCGCCGGAGCTGACAACGGCGTCGTGACGACAGGTGGGCCTGAGACAATCGCCGTGTGCTTATCGTCCATCGCTCAGATCGCGCTGACGCCCTGGCCGACGCTCTGGCCCGGCTGCTGTCGGCACCGCTGGCCGATCCGTTTGCCGCTGAGGTGGTCGCGGTGGCGACCCGAGGCATGGAGCGGTGGCTGACCCAGCGCCTGTCCGGGGTGCTGGGCGCCGCCGCCGACGGGGGCGACGGCGTCTGCGCCAACGTTCTCTTCCCCTTCCCCCAGCGGCTGCTCGGTGAGGCCGTGGCCACCGCCTCGGGGATCGATCGCGACCAGGACCCCTGGCTTCCGGAGCGAGCTGCATGGAGTCTGATCGAGGTCGTTGAGGAGCAGCTGGCCGCGCCGTGGTTGAGCACGCTGGCCAGATATCTCGGCACCGCTTCGGGTGAACGGGACGCCGTCAAGGCGGCGCGCCGCCTCGGCGTCGTCCGGCATCTGGCCGGCCTGTATGACCGCTATGCCCTCCATCGCCCCGGGATGCTCATCGCCTGGGGCGAGGGACACGACCTCGATGCCGCCGGCCGCGAGTTGGCCGGCGAGGCACGCTGGCAGGCCGAACTGTGGCGTCACCTGCGCGCGCGGATCGGCGTCGCCGGCCCGGCCGAGCGCCGGCGCCGAGCCTGCCAGCGGCTCGCGGCGGATCCGTCACTGGCCGAGCTGCCCGCGCGGTTCTCCCTCTTCGGTCTCACGCGTCTGCCCGTCGGCCAGCTCGAGGTGCTTCGCGCTCTGGCCCATGGCCGCGACGTGCACCTGTTCCTGCTCCACCCCTCCCCGGCCCTGTGGTCGGCCATCGCCGGGTCTTCCTCGTCGCCGGCCGGATCAGACCAGAGGCTGGCCAGGGCGCCGGGCGCTGGCCTGGGCACCACGCGCCGGGCCGCCGATGTCACCGCCGTGCTACCCACCAACCCGCTGCTGGCCTCATGGGGGCGAGATGCGCGCGAGATGCAGATCAACCTCGTCGCCGCCGGCGTCGACGCCGACGCCGAGCATCCCGCGCCCTCGGCCACGGCGGGGCTGCTGGCCCGGATTCAGTCCCACGTGCGCGCCGACCAGCCGGCCCCGGGCTCTCCCCTCCCCGGCCATCCCGACGAGCGATTGCCGCTCGACCCCCAGGATCACTCTGTCCAGATCCATGCCTGCCACGGGCGCGCCCGCCAGGTCGAGGTCGTGCGTGACGCGATCCTCCATGCTCTCGCCGAAGACCCGACGCTCGAGCCTCGGGACGTGATTGTCATGTGCCCCGACATCGAGACGTTCGCGCCTCTCATCCAGGCCACGTTCGGCGCCGGCGAGACCTACGCCGAGGAGCCGTCAGGGCCGTCCTCTGAGCCGCTGCCGCCCGCCGTGCGGGGAACCGACCTTCGGGTGCGGCTGGCTGACCGCTCGCTGCGCCAGACCAATCCCGTGCTCGGCGTCGTGGCGGCCCTGCTCGAGCTGGCCGAGCAGCGGATGACCGCCTCCCAGGTTCTTGACCTGGCCGATCGGGCGCCGGTCCGCCGTCGCTTCCGGCTCGACGACGATGACCTGACCCGGCTGCAGGGCTGGATCGCGCAGGCCGGCATCCGCTGGGGACTCGACGCCGAGCACCGCGAGCGCTTCGCGCTCGAGCGCGTGGCCAGCGGCACGTGGGCCGCGGGTCTGGAGCGGGTGCTCCTGGGCGTGACCATGACCGAGGAGGGCCAGCGCCTGTTCGCCGACGTGCTCCCCCTCGATGACGTCGACAGCCGGGGCATCGATCTGGCCGGACGCCTGGCCGAGCTCATCGAGCGACTGGGTGGCGCCCTGGATGCCCTCGGGCGGCCCCAGCCCCTGCGCGACTGGGCCCAGGCGATCGGCGAGGCGGCCGATGCCCTGGCCTCCACACCGCCCCGCGAGCGCTGGCAGCGGGCCGAGCTCCAGCGTCTGCTCGACGACATGGTGGCTGAGGCCGGTCTCCACGCGGCGACCGAACTCGCCCCGAGCGAGATCCGGGCCTACCTACAGGACCGCCTGGCCGGACGCCCCACGCGCGCCAACTTCCGCACCGGACACCTCACGGTCTGCACCCTGATGCCGATGCGCTCGGTCCCCCACCGCGTCGTCTGTCTGCTCGGTCTCGACGATGGGGCCTTTCCCCGCAAGACGCCCCGCGACGGGGACGACCTGATGCTGGCCGACGCCTTGGTCGGTGAGCGTGACCCCCGCAGCGAGGACCGCCAGCTTCTCCTCGACGCGCTCATGGCCACGACCGAGCAGCTCATCGTGACCTACAGCGGCAATGACGAACGGACCAACACCCCCCGGCCGCCGGCCGTCCCGGTGGGCGAGCTGCTCGACGTGATCGACGCCACGGCGCTCGCCGACGACGGACCGGCCACCGGCCAGGTCCTGATCCGCCATCCCCTCCAGCCCTTTGACCCCCGCAACTTCGAGCCCGGAGCCCTCGCCGGCGAGACGGCTTGGAGCTTTGACCGCATCACCCTCGATGGCGCGCGAGCGCTCAGCGCGCCCCGGGTCGCCGTCGCGCCGTTCCTCCTTGAGCCCCTGCCCCCGGCTCAGGGCGCGGTGATCGAGCTCGATGATCTCGTCCGCTTTGTCGAGCACCCGGTGCGGGCGTTTCTCCGCCAGCGCCTCGGCATCAGCCTCGGGCGTGCCGCCGAGGAGATCGCCGACGGACTGCCGGTCGAGCTCGACGGGCTCGAGCGCTGGGGCGTCGGTCAGCGGCTGCTCGACGCCCTCCTCACCGGCGTCGACGGGCATACGGCGATCAAGGCCGAGATCGCCCGCGGCACGCTCCCGCCCGGCCGTCTCGGCCGGCCGGTCATCGAGGTCGTGTATCCCTTGGTGGAGGCAATCGCCGCCGAGGCCACCGCGCTGGCCTGCGCCGCGCCGGCCGCGGATCCGATCGACATCCGCGTGCAACTGCGCGACGGACGCCGTCTGAGCGGGACGGTGTCCGGGGTCAGCGGTGATGTCCTGCTCAGCGCCACCTACTCGCGGGTGGCGGCCAAGCATCGTCTGGCCGCCTGGGTCCGTCTCCTTGCCGTGTCGGCCAGCCAACCCGAGCGCGAGTTCTCGACTGCCACCGTGGGCCGCGCGAGCGGCCGCGACGACGTGCGCGTCTCGCGGGTGGAGGCCCTCGCCGACACGGCCGATGAGCGCGAGACCATCGCCCGCGCACAGCTCGAGGCGCTGATCGATCTGCACGATCGCGGGCTGCGCGAGCCGCTGCCGCTGTTCTGTGCCAGCTCCGCCGCCTATGCCGCCGCCGCGGTGAGCGGGCAGAACGCAGCCGCCGCCGCCGAGCGCGAATGGCTCACGGACTGGAAGTTCGATCGCGAGGACCGCGACCCCGAGCATCGGTACGTGCTCGGAGGCGTGCGCAGCTTCGCGGAGTTGCTGGCCATCGCGCCGCGCCCCGACGAATCCGGCGACGGCTGGGTGCAGGATGATCCGAGCCGAGTGGGCCGCCTGGCCCGGCGGCTGTGGGCCGGACTCCTTGACCGCGAGCAGGTCAGCGCACGATGAACGCGTCTTTCCAGGACCGCGAGTTCGACGTCTGCGGCCCGTTGCCGACCGGGGTCACGGTCCTCGAGGCCAGCGCCGGGACCGGCAAGACCTACACGATCGCCGCCCTGGCCGTCCGGTACGTGGCCGAGGGGATTCCTCTGGACCGGCTGCTGCTGGTCACCTTCACGCGGATCGCCACCGGCGAGCTGCGCGAGCGCGTACGCGAGCGGCTGCTCAGCGCCGAGCGTGGTCTCGCCCAGGCACTGATCGGCATCGAGCCTCGCCGCGACCCCCTGCTGGCCAAGCTGGCCACGGGCCCGCCGGAGAAGGTGATCCAGCGTCATGAGCGCCTGGCCCGGGCCTTGGCCGGCTTCGATGCGGCCACGATCGCCACCACCCACGGCTTCTGCCAGGAGGTGCTCGACGGTCTCGGCATCGCCGGTGATCTCGATCCCCACGTGGCCTTCGTCGAGGATCTCTCAGCGCTGGCCGCCGACACGATTGACGACCTCTACGTGCGCCGCTTCAGTCCCACCGGTTCCCCGGCCTTCGGCCGCGCCGAGGCGGCGGCGATCGCCCGCGCCGCGATCGACAATCCCGCCGCGACGCTCGTGTCGGGCCCGGATGAGGTGCCCGCCATGCGCGGCCGGCTGGCCCAGAAGGCTCGGGAAGAGTTCGAGCGGCGCAAGCGCGCGTTGCGCGTGATGACCTACGACGACCTCGTCACCCGGCTGAACGGCACCCTGGCGGGCGAGACCGGGCCGGCGGCGGCCGCGGCGCTGGCGGCTCGCTTTGCCGTCGTGCTCGTCGACGAGTTTCAGGACACCGACCCCGCGCAGTGGGCGATCATGCGTCGCGCCTTTGCCGACACCGGGGTCACTCTGGTGCTCATCGCCGACCCCAAGCAGGCAATCTATGCCTTCCGCGGGGCCGATGTCTACGCCTATCTGGAGGCGGCGCAGACGGCCGGCTCGCGCGCCACCCTGCGCGTGAACTGGCGCAGCGACCAAGGGCTGATCGATGCCCACGACGCGCTTCTCTCCGGGGTCAAGCTCGGCCATCCCGGCATCATCTACCGTCAGGTGCGGGCCTCCGAGGCCCACGCCGCGCCGCGCCTGCTCGGCGCGCCGGTCGCCGCCCCGCTGCGCTTCCGCGTCCTGCGCCGCGATCATCCCACGCTGTCGTTGACCCAGTACGGCTATGCCCGCAACACGAGCGCCCGGGAGCTGATCGCCACCGACCTGGCCGCCGACGTGGTCGCGCTGCTCGAGTCCGGTGCTCAGCTCGAGGCCCGCGACGGCGACGGGCGGACGGCGGCCCGCGCGCCGGTCTGCCCCGGCCATCTCGCCGTGCTGGTTCGCACCAACCGCCAGGCCGCGATGATCCGCGAGACGCTGGGCGGCGTCGGGGTCCCCGCGGTCATCAACGGTGCCGGCAGCGTGTTCGCCACCGAGCCGGCCCGCGACTGGCTGGCCTTGCTCGAGGCGCTCGAGCGGCCCGCGTCGATGTCGCGCGCCCACGCGGCAGTGCTGACGCCGTTTCTGGGCTGGTCGGCGGGCGCACTGGCCGCGGCCGACGATGAGGGGTGGGCGTGGGAGACCGTCCACCGGCGACTGCATGACTGGGCGCGCGTCCTGCGCAGCCGGGGCGTGGCCTCGCTGCTGGAGACGATCACGCTCGCCGAGGGGCTACCCGCCCGGATGCTCGGCGTCCACGATGGCGAGCGGGCCCTGACCGACCTGCGTCACGTCGGCCAGCTCCTGCACACCGCGGCCGCCGCGGAGCAGCTCGGTACGAGCGCTTTGACCGCATGGCTGCGCAGCCGCATCGCCGAGGCCGACGCCGACACCAGTGATGAGGAGCGCAGCCGCCGGCTCGAGTCAGACGCCGAGGCGGTCCAGGTCCTCACGATCCACCGCAGCAAGGGCCTGGAGTTTCCGATCGTCTACCTGCCCTTTCTGTGGGAGCCGGGGTTTCTCCCGCGCGAGCCCCAGCCGGTTTTCTTTCATGATCCCGCCGCCGATGATGCCCGGACGCTCGACGTGGCCCTCGAGGGCCCGGATTACCAGAGCCACCGCGAGCAGTTCACGCGCGAGCAACGCGGCGAGGACCTTCGCCTGGCCTACGTCGCCCTGACCCGGGCCTGCCACCAGGCCGTCGTCTGGTGGGCCGGCTCCTGGGATAGCCGGAACTCCCCCCTGGGGCGGCTGTTGTTCTCGCGCGATGACGACGGTGAGGTCGCGCCGAACGGATCATTCACACCCGACGATGGGGCCGTGACCGCGCGCCTCGGGCGGGTGACCGAACGTGCTCCCGGTCAGATCAGCATCGAGCGCGCCCGGGCCACGCCGGGGGAGCCCTGGCACGCGCCGCGCGAGGCGCCGGCCGTCCTGGAGGTGTCCCCGTTTGAACGCTCGCTGGACCTACGCTGGCGGCGAACCTCCTACACGGACATCACCGCCGCGAGCCACGAGGCGTGGGTGGGGAGCGAGCCCGAGGAGCCGCTGGTCGCCGACGAGCCACCCGAGCCCGTTCCTCAGGCGACCCCCGAGCCCCCGCTCCGGGCGATCCCCGAGCCCCTGCCCTTCGCGACGCCCGAGCGCGCGCCCTCGCCCGGCCTCGGCGGGCCGCTGCTGCCCCTCGGGGCGATGCCGGTCGGGGCCGACATCGGCACCTTCATCCACCGTGTGCTCGAGGCGACGGACTTCGCCGCTGCCGACCTGCGCGCCGAGCTGACTGGACAGGTCGCCGACCTCCGGGCACGCCGCGCCCTTGACATTGGGGACGGCGCGGTCGTCGTGACCGGCCTTGAGGCGGCGCTGCGCACGCCGCTGGGAGGGGTCTTCGGCGACCTGACGCTCAGCCAGGTGCGCCGTGCTGACCGGCTTGACGAGCTCGGCTTCGAGCTGCCCCTGGCCGGTGGCGATGAGCCCCGGGGAACGCTCGGCCTCAGCGACATCGCACAGATCCTGCGCGCCTTCCTGGGCGAGGAGGACCCGCTGCGCGGATACGCCGAGCGCCTCTCGGACGCGGGCCTGCGCCAGAGCGTGCGGGGCTTTCTCACGGGCAGCCTCGACCTCGTCGTCCGGCTGCCCGGACCCCACGGGCCCCGGTTTGCCGTCTTTGACTACAAGACCAACTGGCTGGGACCGATCGACGCGCCCCTCGCTGCGCCGCATTACCGGCCGTCGGCGATCGTGGACGACATGAAGCGTCATCACTACGTGCTCCAGGCCCTGCTCTACCTGGTCGCCCTGCATCGCTATCTGCGCTGGCGTCTACCCGGCCAGGATCCCGAGCTGAGCATCGTCGGCGTCGGCTACCTGTTCCTGCGCGGCATGACCGCAGAGAACGGTCCGGAGGGCGACGGCGGCCGGACCGGCGTGTTCAGCTGGCGTCCACCACCGGGCCTGGTCACCGCGCTCAGCGCGGCCCTGGACGGGCGGGGAGCGGTGGCGGCGTGAGCACGGGCGCCGTGATCGAGCCCGATCCGTTCGAGCCGCGGTTTGCCCACCGGGCGTCGGGTCTGCTGCGGGACTTCAACCGGGCCGGGGTGCTGGCCGCCTCCGACGTGCATGTCGCCCGGCAGCTGGGCCGCCTCTCCGGGGAGCGCGATGAGTCGGTCCTGCTCGCCGTCGCGCTCGCCGTGCGCGGACCCCGGCTCGGTCACGTGCTCGTGGATCTGCGCCAGATCCGGGCCACGGCCGCGGTCGACACCGAGGAGCCGGTCGACCTCGAGCGGCTGGGCTGGCCCGAGCCGGAAGCGTGGATCCGTACCGTCGCGGCCAGCCCCCTGGTGGGTCCCGAAACCGGCGCCTGCGACGTGCGTCCACTGCGCCTGACCGGCGAGTGGCTCTACCTGGACCGCTACTGGACTGAGGAGGTCCAGGTCGCCCAGGCGCTCCAGCGTCTGGCCGGCCGGACCGTGGCCGGGGTTGACCTTCCCCGGCTCCGCGATGGACTCGCGCGGCTGTTCCCCGGCGAAGCCGACGGGAGCCAGAGCCGCGCCGCCGCAGCGGCCGTACGCCGGCCCTTCGCGGTCGTGGCCGGAGGTCCGGGAACCGGCAAGACGACGACGGTGGCCCGGATCGTGGCCCTGCTCGGCGAGCAGGCGCTCGCCGCCGGAGCGCCGCCGCCGCTGGTGGCCCTGGCCGCCCCGACCGGAAAGGCCGCGGCCCGGCTGCAGAGCGCGGTGGCCGAGGTAGGCGCCCAGCTCGACGTCCCGCCCGCCGTGCGCGATCAGCTCGTGGGCCTGCCCGCCACCACGCTGCACCGCCTCCTGGGCTGGCGCCCGGGGAGCAGCAGCCGCTTTCGCCACAACCGCCAACGCCGCCTCCCCCACGACCTCGTCGTCATCGACGAGACCTCGATGGTCTCACTGTCCTTGATGGCCCGCCTGATCGAGGCGCTGCGTAGCGAAGCGCGACTGGTTTTGGTCGGCGACCCCGGTCAGCTCGCCTCGATCGAGGCAGGGGCGGTGCTCGGCGACATCGTTGGCCCGGCCGGCGAATCCGGCGCGGCCGGCACCCGGGGCGACATCGGCGCCGGAATCGTCGTCCTGGACCGCGGTCATCGCTTCGGAGCCGGGATCGGGGATCTGGCCACCGCCATCCGCTCGGGAGACGCCGATGCCGTCCTCGCCCTGCTCCGCGCCCCGCCCGCCGGTGTGCGCTGGCTTGAGGCCGACGTGGCCGCCGAGCCAGACCTCCCGCTCATACGAGAGACGATGGTGAACGCCGCGCGGGCCATGATCGACGCCGCCCGCGACGGCCGGGGCGAAGCCGCCCTGGCCGCCCTGGCCCGGTTTCGCATCCTGTGCGCCCACCGCCGCGGGCCCTACGGCGTGGCGACCTGGACGGCCCGGGCCGAGGGCTGGCTGGAGGCTGAGATTCCCGGGTTGAGCACCGCCGAGCGCTGGTATCCCGGGCGGCCTCTGCTCGTCACCGAGAACGACTACGAACTTGGCCTCAACAACGGCGACACGGGCGTCGTGGTCCAGGAGCCCGAGCGGGTGCTGGCCGCCTTCGAGCGCGGCGGCGGCGTGTCCCGCTACAGCCCGACGCGCCTTGGCGCCCTGGAAACCGTGTATGCGATGACCATCCACAAGAGCCAGGGCTCCCAGTTCGACGCCGCCGCGGTGTTGCTGCCCGGCCCCGAATCGCGCATCCTCACCCGGGAGCTGCTCTACACGGCCGCCACCCGCGCCCGCCACGAGCTCATCCTCGCCGGCAGCGCCGAGGCGGTCCGGGCCGCCGTGCAACGGCCCGTGGCCCGAGCCTCGGGCCTCCGTCGCCGCCTGTGGCCTGACGAGTAGCGGGCCGACCTCGAGCTGACCGTCAACCCCCCCGGAGCGCAGCGAGCAGCGCCCCTCCATCCGGGGTGCCCAGCCCGGTGCAGGCATCCCAGCCCGGCCCAGCCGAGTAGGCGCCGTTGTCGCCGGCGGTCACGTCGTGGAAGGCCGCTGTCCCCAGCAGGGGGTAGAGCCGCGGCTGCAGAAAGCCGACCGGAGCGCCGAGGTCCTGGTTGAGGCGGGCGATCAGACCGGCCCACAGGGGCGCCACGGCGCTCGTGCCACCGATGATCTGGTCGGCTCCGTTGACGCGGATCTGGTAGCCGGTGGCCGGGTCGGCGTTGCCCGACACGTCGGGCACCCCGCGCCCGGGGGCCTGGCTGTCGACGTTGTCGGGCACCTTGGCATTGGCCTGGTAGCCCGGGAGCGGAAACTGACGGCTCACTCCGCCCCCGGTTGCCCCGCTACCGCCACCATCGTTCCAGGTCGTCTCGCTGCTGATCGTTGGTCCGGTGGCCTGCAGTGAGGTGCCCCCGCAGGCCAGGGCGTGCGGCGCCGCGGCCGGGAAGTCGACGTGCTGCTTGCCGTCGGTGACGCTGTCGGCCGAGCCGTTGTCGCCGGAGGCCACCGTTACCGTCACGCCCAGCGCGGCGGCCTCGGTGAAGATCTGCTCCATCTGGTTTCGGGTCTGCGCGCTGTAGCTGTCCTCAGACTGACCCCAGCTGACCGAGATCACCGACGGCTTGTTCGCCGTATCGTGCACCGCCGTCGACAGCGCGTCGATGAAGCCCTGGTCGGTGTTGGGGGCGAAGTACACGGCGATCGTCGCCTGGTTGGCGCTGGCGCCGACCACCTCGATGTCGAGCATCACCTCGCCGTCGGCGTTGGCGTCCTGACCGGGCGCGTTCTGACCTCCGTCGACGCTCACCGCCGTCACGCTCGGGTTGCTCAGGCCCAGGCCGGCGAAATAGGCCGACAGGTCAGCGGGAACGAAGCCGCCGCCCAGCTCGACGATGCCCACCGCCTGCCCCTGGCCTTCGCCTCCGGACGGAAAGGCGTAGGCCTCGGCCACCTGCACCGGCGTGTAGGACGCGTTGACCTGGGCCCGCACCTGGCGCAGATGGATGCGCGCCTGGGGCCGGTCGTCGATTCCGTAGACGCCGGTGACGACGTCGGCCAGCGCGGCCGGCACGCTCAGAGGGCCGCTGCGCGCCCGGTAGGGATCGCCGCCGCCGGCCGGGCGGTACATCCCCTCGAGCTGAGCCCCGAAGGCGGTGGTGACCGCATCCGCCGTTCCCCGCAGCTGCACGACGCGGCGCGCCGGATCGGCGCTGACCACCTCCAGGCCCGCCGCGCGCGCGAAGGCCTCGACCGCCTCAAGGTCGGCGGGTTCGGCCCCGTGGTCGGCCGTCCACTGCTCGCGGGAGATGTACTGGCGCTGCGCCGGAGGCCGGCCGGCCTCATCGTCGACCCAGTCCAGCGTGGCGCGTGGACGCACGTACACGCTCACCTCCATCGCGGCCTGGGGATCGACATCGCCGACCCGCGCGTGCCCGGGATC